>JAMDDE010000009.1:0-73314 GCA_023489235.1 Actinomycetota bacterium
GCGTGAGTTGCCGTTCTCGAGTTGTCAAGCGTAGTTACCAGAAACTGAGCTGAGTGCTTTCCCGGGAGGCAGAGATGAGCGAGGCAGAGATGAGTCTTGAACCAACTAAGGATGTGGGGAGTACAGGAAGTGATATAGCAAGCAATAACAGATCGTCATTCTCGAAAGGTAGCGGTTTGTCCCTGCCTGCGTGGGCTACTAGACGTCGCTTGGCAGTTGCATTGGGTGTCATATGGTTCATAGACGGTCTGTTGCAGTTGCAGCCATATATGTTCACTAAAGGGTTCGTCACCGGGATCATACTGCCCAATACTTCGGGACAGCCACGACCACTAGCCAGCTCTATCAGCGCGATGGCACACTTCGTGCAACCGCACATATTGTTCTGGAATATCTTGTTTGCCGTTGTCCAGTTGGCTATTGGCGTTGGTCTTGTTCTCAGGCGCACCGTGAAGGTGACGATCATTGCCGCTGTGATCTGGTCGCTCCTGGTCTGGTGGGTAGGCGAGGGTTTCGGAGGCATCCTGACCGGTACCGCAAGTTTGGTTACTGGAGCTCCAGGTGCAGTCATTCTATATGCTTTACTAGGCATTTTTGCGTGGCCTTCCAGGTCTGCTGATCATGCAGGTGCAATGAGCATGGCCGAGACGGAGGAGCGCTCAGAGAGAGCAGATGTCGTATCGATGAGGAGCCTCCGTGTTCTCTGGGCAGTCATATGGGGGATCTTTGCACTCTTTTTCGTATTGCCTGCCAACTTGCACAGTGATGCTTTGTCGCAGATGGTGGCAGGTGGAGCACAAGGAGAACCAGGTTTTATTGCCAGCATGGATCACAGTGTTGCTCATCTCATTGCAGGAGACGGCTTCGCTTTGTCCATACTCCTAGCGGTAGTGTGCGTGGCTGTGGCGGCGGGAGCCTTTTTGGAATGGAGACTGGCCAAGTGGCTCTTGGGCATAGGCGCCCTATTGGTGCTCGTATGTTGGGTAGTTGGACAGAACTTCGGCGGTGTACTTACCGGTCAAGGAACCGACCCCAACGCAGGACCATTGGTACTCCTCTATGCTCTTGTATTGGCAGGTTCAATGGCATGGCGTTCTCGCTGGTCCAACTATGAGCTGATCCCGGAAGAGAGAACGAAGCGGGCTAAGCAAGTGCTGGGAGGACCTGCTTGGTACGGCAGGAGCTCCTTTGCTGATCGTTGATAGCGGTTTATTGCACCTTGGTTACTTATTTAAGACTTCAGAGCAGCGGATAGTGGTCTTGGCTCCTTCCCCGGTGGATATCATTCGATAGCCTTGTTTCGATGGGCCAGAGCATCTAGCAGCGTATTCTTGTCAACGATGAGCTGGCGGTTCCATGGTTTGAGGAACGGTACGGTGCCCTAGAAGTAGTCTTTGACGGCATCCTTGCCAACGATGGGACTAGTTGTGGTGCTAGCAGTTGAGTAATTCGAACGGCTAGACTTACTTTGATCGTAAGCAGGACTAGTACAGGTTGCTTGGATTTGCTGGAACTATGGCGACCGATCGAGTGCTTTTCTAGGAGGAGGTGGCCATGACGGCCAATAAACTAACCGAAGTGGGGCTACCCCCGGATGCGATGACGCGTCTTGGCGAGTTAGAGGAACGGCAAGGTAAGCCTGCGCTGTTCACCTCCGACCTCTCTGTCAACGAGTTCCTCTTGGTCAAGGAGGCGGGGTTCAACCCGCGAGGCTTGGTCTTTGGTAGCTCTATTTACCACATAGGGCTACAAGGTCGTAACTGGGCGGCTAACAAAGAGCTGGATGGGTTGACTCAAGCCATGTACACCGCCAGAGAGCTAGCTATGAGTCGTATGGAAGCAGAGGCCGATGTTCTCGGAGCAGATGGAGTGGTAGGCGTTCGTCTGGACATCAACTTCTACGAATGGGGGAAGCACTCGGCTGAGTTCATAGCTATTGGAACCGCTGTCTCTGCCGAGGAGAGTGGGAGTTGGCGAAACAATGAAGGCAAGCCGTTCACGAGTGATCTCTCCGGACAGGACTTCTGGACGCTTGTACAGGCAGGATATATGCCGCTCGGTCTGGTCATGGGCACCTGTGTCTACCACGTTGCCCACAGAGGAGCAGCATCGGTGCTTGGCCAAGCAGGACGGAACGCTGAGCTCCCTAACTTTACCCAAGCTCTTTACGAGGCAAGAGAACTAGCTATGGCCAGGATGCAGGCTGAAGCCGAGAAGCTTCAGGCTGAAGGTATCGTTGGGGTCAAGCTGGTGGAGAAGTCGCATTTCTGGGGTAGCCATGTTATCGAGTTCCTAGCCGTAGGCACGGCTGTTCGGCCATTGCGTGCAGATCACGTAATAGCTCAGCCACAGATGACTCTCAGCTTGGACAGTTGAACCATGGCCATTGAGCAAGGGAGGCCCTGGAGCAGCGACCTTTCTGCAGCTGAGTTAGCAATTTTGCGAGAGAGTGGGTTCGAACCGGTTGGCTTGGTCATGGGTAGCTCGGTCTATCAGCTGGGGGTGCAATCCCAGATGGGAGCTAGCCTCTCCTCGTCTTGGCGTGGGTACGGCCCTGGCAATTCTCCCACGGGGGGTGCAGCTTATGCAGTGGAGTACCCATGTCCACATGGTTACTTTGCTGGTGGCTTGGATCACTACAGCGGGTTCAACTGGGAGCGAACCGATGTAGAGGCGGGATTGACCGAGGCGTACTACCTGGCCCGTTCGAGGATGGAGCAAGAAGCGAAGGACAACGCTGCTCATGGAGTAGTAGGAGTTCATCTCACTCTGCGACCCGTTGGTGGTATGTGGCATGTGCTGGAGTTCACCATGATCGGTACGGCTGTACGTAGAGAGGGAAGCGCTCCTTTGGATGCACCGTTCAGCTCCAACCTCTCCGTACAGGACTTTGCCAAGTTGCTCGTTACTGGTTATGTTCCAGCTGATTTCGTCATAGGTGTAGGAGTGGTCCAGGCGTCGGGTGGTTGTGGACTCGAGTACCAGTTACGCTCCTGGAACGACCAGGACATAACTCAATTCAGTGATGCCATTCAGGAATCACGACGGCAAGCCACTCGCCATCTCGAACACGAGGGATCACGAAGGGGGGAGGGAGTCATAGGCGTGGAGATGCGGTTCTCCTCTTTCGAACTTGGTGAACGAGTTCGTTATATACAGACCATAGCAGTGGGAACGTCGGTACTGCGCTTTGCTGAAGTACCTCTTCCCAACCCACCGTTGATCTTGATGCCCTTGGTGGACAGGGATGCAAACGAGGGACTTCAATGAGCGAGCTATTCTCTGCACCGTGGACGCGACCTGACCGTGCCGGTGAAGCAGCCATCGAACACCTACGCAAGGGCCAAGCCCATTCTCCCTCGAATGTATTCTCCTCTGATCTCAGTGTTGACGAGGCAATATTGATAGGGGAGGCAGGGTACGAGCCGAAGGGATTGGTCTCCGGGAGTTCTGTTTTCCATATAGGCTATGTGACAAGCTGGGTTGGAAGTGCCGAAGTACCCGAGCTGTCTGCTGCCATGGCGAGGGCCAGGGAGATAGCTATAGCTCGTCTAGTCGAGGATGGGCGTCGGATTGGCGGCAATGGAGTGGTGGGAGTCCAACTGGACATCAACATGCTAGGTAGCCATGCCCATCTGGCTGAGTTCATCGCCGTGGGTACTGCCATAGCCCCGAGGAGATCTACTCGTGCTACTCATCACCCTACCCCTAGCTTCTTTACCAGTAATTTGTCGGGGAAGGACTTCTATCTCCTGTCCAGAGCGGGATATCATCCTCTTGGGCTGGTGATGGGCAGCTGTGTCTACCATGTGGCCTATCAGTCAGCTGGTTCTTGGGCCAAGATGCAGTCGAAGAACATGGAGCTGGCCAATGCCACCGAGGCGCTCTACTCAGCTAGGGAGCTGGCCATGACGAGAATGCAGTCGGAGGCGATAGTCCTTGGTGCCAGTGGAGTGGTAGGAGTGACCACTGAAGAGAAGTCTCATGTATGGGGATCGCATATGATCGAGTTCTTTGCCTTGGGTACTGCCATAAAGTTGGCCTCCTCCGAACACAAGAGGCTGGGCATCACGGCTAGTGTTCCTCTGGAAGACCAGATCGTTGCCACTGATCCTTCTGCCATTACCGGACGGAGAAGACGGTGATGGATACCTCTTAGATGCTGGGACATCTGGCCAGTTCCATTCTTCACTTAAATGGTCTGGCGGCCTATGTACTGATAGGCGCCCTAGCCTTTGGGGAGGCCTCCATCATGCTAGGGTTTGTCATTCCTGGCGAGACCGCAGTGCTGTTGGGGGGAGTATTGGCCAGCTTCCACCGGGTGGATCTGGGGATGGTCATGGTTATATCCATGGTGGCGGCGGTAGCCGGTGATTCGGTTGGTTACGCCCTTGGCTTGCTCATCGGCCCATGGTTGTTGCAGCACAGACCCCTCAAGGGGAAAGCAGCCGTGAAGAGAGCGGACGACTTGCTGGCCAAGCGAGGAGGATGGGCTGTCCTAGTTGGTCGCTACATAGCTGGTGCTCGAGCTCTCATGCCTGGCTTGGCTGGTATAGCGCGTATGCGTTACAGAACCTTCTTCATATTCAATGCTGTTGGTGGAGTCAGTTGGGCCGCCTTCTATACCACTGCTGGATATCTAGCCGGTAGTTCCTGGAAGCAAGTTCTTGCCGTGGCTGGGCGAGCCGAGGCTATAGTCGTTGCAGTTTTGGTAGTGATAGCAGTCGCCTATTTTGTTGTACGCCACAGAAACCGTAGGAGGAAGTCCAGTTCACCTCCTCTTGGGACTTAGCGCAGTGAGTCCAAACCTACCCAGCCGTTAGCGGCTGGGTAGGTTTGGCTTTGGGTCCATACGCTTCAAGGCTTTGGTCGATGCACGAGTGGTTCATGTTCCAGTTCTCTGATGCGCCATACCACTTATGGGTTTACAGGGGACGACCAGCACTCCTATTCCCCACTTCAAGGACACCCTACGGTAAGGAGGAGTTTGCAACTGCCTATGGGTTTTTACAACTACCTATGGGTTTATAGTAAAGAAACGAAATGGATGGGAACCCTCTCTCCGCACCCGACCTTCCTCTTCTAGTTCAACCAAATGAGCAAGGGTCTCGCCAAGAGCCGCTCTCTGCATGAATGGTGGTATCTCTGTCCATGGCCTGGACCAGGTGAGTAGGATAGTGAGATCCCAAGCCGTTGCCCCCGGTCGATCAGCCAATAGGCGAAACACTTCGGCGAGTCTTTCATTGTGGTGATCGGCCAACTCCTTGATCCTATCCCTGAGTCCGGAGAAACGATATTCGTGAGCAGGCATGATTTCTTCAGCTGCGAGATCCTCTATCTTTTTCAATGAAGCTAGGTACTCCCCAACAGGATTGGGATGACTTTGGGTGTGCACAGTGATGTTGGGTGTTATGTGGGGGAGAACGTGGTCACCGGAGAGCAGGAATTTATGGCGTTCACTGTAAAAGCAAGTATGACCAGGGGAATGTCCAGGAGTCCATATAGCCTTAAGGTCCCATCCCGGAAGGTCTACTAGCTCTTCATCGGAGAACAGTACATCTGGTTGAGCAACGCTTACTTGCGAACGGATCATCATAGAAGCCAAATTGAGGTCCGACAGACGATTCTCCGGTACGCCGCAGTCGACTAGTAGATCCCACATCTGCCTCAACAGTTCATCTGTATTGACATAGCGTCCTTCGAGTATGGCTGCATCAGCGGGATGAAGACCAACCCATGCTCCCGAGGCTTCTCGAACTCGACCAGCCAATCCATAATGGTCCGGATGCATGTGGGTGACGAGTACAGCCCTAACATCGGATATGGAACCTCCAGCTTCAGCTAGCCCCGCATTCAGTGCGTGCCAAGCCACATCCGTATTCCATCCAGCATCCACGATGGCTATACCGCTATCCAGCTCCAGAACGTACACCAGGACGTAACGTAGAGGATTGGCGGGTATGGGAACAGGTATGGACCACAGACCTGGCCGGACCTTCTCAACCGGAGGCATGATGTTCCGATCCCATGCTTGCTTCTGTAAGATGCCAGTGATTTCAACCATTATTTGCACCGTAGGCGCTTTTAGGACCTTAATGCCAAGCGCCATGGTTACCAGGTATCTCTTGAGGCTAGTTGGGGCCCTTCAACGGGCAGGCGGTGAACCCTGAGTAATCCCATCAGTACAGGATCTTGCGTCTTCGTAGATGTTATCTGCAGATGTTTGGTGGAAGAAGACAAGAAAAGCTTGTGGGCATACCTACTGGTGGCCGAAGAGCAACCCCTGCAACTCAACTGTTTTGCGAACCCAAATGGCATATCTCTCGAGTGTTGTTAGGATGCTCACTCCGTATTTGTTTGACCTGTTTCACTATTAGCTAGTAGTAAGCGCGTAGTTAATCTTATGGGTTGACTTATCCTTAAAAACAATTTAGTGTTATTTATACTACTGTAAGAGATAATTACTTATAGTGAATTATTTAAACACATAAAGTGGGTATATGAACACAAAAAGTTGCTTGTACGTCTTTACTCGTACGCCCATTGAATGGGTCTATGTTGATGAGGTAGTCCAAGGATAGTTATCGTGCTGCTGCCCAGTGGGTTCTATTCCTACAGCTTTGTAGGTGATGACCTTGAGGTTGGCACCGGGGGGTTTCATGGCGTTACACGATGTATCGAGTGATCAGATGAGCACAGGGGATGTAGTTCTCGAGATTAACCACGATGGGGTGGTGAAAGCTCGTCTGCTCAGCCTAGACGGTGTAGTCGTCCTCTCTCCGTCCCCTAGTTCCCCGGACTCGAACTGGGATTGGTTGGTGGGGCACAAGCTTCTAGCGGTTGTTCATCCCGCTGATTGGGCCCTCTTGATAGATAGGCTTGCAACTGGCAATCATCTTGGGCCACTTGGTGTATATCATGCACATGTCCGTATACGTAATCGATCAAGAGAGTGGCGCCTCTTTGATATCTCCCTCTTCGACAGGTGCGAGCAGAACGAGGGTACCGAGGTAGTCATGGTGGCTTCCGACATAACGGTTCATCAGAGCGACCCAGCCCAACTGGGGGTGTTCATTGATCACCATTCTCGATTGCTTGATGCAATGACAGATGCCTACGTAGAGACCAATCTAGGGGGCAAGGTGACCGAATGGAATACTGCTGCTCATAGGTTGTTTGGCTGGAGCAGGGCTGAAGTGCTTGGTCAGTCGATAGAGAGGCTGTTGGTGCAGCCTTCCTCAATAAGCGAGTATCGAGCGCACTTACGACAGTTTGCATCCATGAGTAATGCTCTTGACGTCATAGAAGGAGTTTACGAAGAAGAAACCCTGCTGGTGGACAAATACTACAGGAAAGTTAGGGTAAGGGTAACTTATTTCAGCAGTGGAGACGACAAAGATCGCCGACTCGGCTATCTGATCCATGATCTCACCGATGAGATGGCCACGAAAAAGGCATTGGCCGATGCCTACCTCCATGATTCACTGACCGGATTGGCTAGTCGTTCGTTGTTCACCTACCGCCTTTCATATGCTTTGTCCGTCTACAATCAACAACCAGGTCAAGTGGCGGTCATGGTGGTTGATGTGGATCGCTTCAGAGATGTCAACGATGCCTTCGGTCATGATGTGGGCGATAAAGTGCTAGCTGAATTGGCGCGCAGAGTGGCAGAGAGGGCAGGCAGAGACAGAGTTGCACGCTTTGGCTCCGATCAGTTCTTGGTACTGGTAGAGGGCTCTTTTGCAGAGGAAAGAGCGTTGTCCCTAGCGGAGGAGATCCAAGAGGCTGTGGCCGAACCGTTCATCCTATTGGATACCGAGCTGTTCTGCTCCGTGAGCATCGGCATTGCCTCTACGCAATCGAATGGGATGGAATTTGAAACAAACATTGCTCAAGCTCGTAAGTTGGACGATCTCGCTATTCTCTCGACAACATACGATCAGCAGAGAGAGAGCATGGGTGAAGATCTCTCGATACCGAACTCTGCCCACCTTCTTTCCTGTGCGGATGCCGCTTTGCACCAAGCCAAAATGCGAGGTGGAGCTTGCACTGAGTTGTTCGGAGAGGTGCTACGGCTGCGTGTCCACGAGCGAGTCGTTACCGAGTCCGCGTTGCACAGGGCTTTGGATCGCTCGGAACTCGTTGTCTTCTACCAGCCTGTTATTGACATATCCTCGACGAGTGTTATCGCAGTGGAAGCTTTGCTGCGATGGGAGCATCCCGACAAGGGACTGCTGACTCCGGATCGTTTCATACCGGTCGCAGAAGAAAGCGGTTTGATAGTACCGATCGGTACCTGGGTCATAGAAGAGGCTTGCAGACATCTTGTCAGCTGTACGCATGATCTCTCCAGGAACGGTTCCGAACTGGAGGCAGGGTTCAATGGCTGGACCGTGGAGGTGAACTTGTCGGCAAAGCAGATCGATCACCCTCATCTGGTATCCACGATTGCCCATATCCTGGAAGAGGTGCCAATCCCTCCCTCGCAGCTGGCGTTGGAGATCACCGAAAGTGCCTTGATGGCCAACGCCGAAACCGCTCTCTCGGTACTCCAAGCACTAAAGGAGCTGGGAGTTACATTGGCAATTGACGACTTCGGCACCGGCTATTCGTCGCTCTCTTACTTGAAGCAGTTCCCCCTGGACATATTGAAGATTGACAAGTCTTTCGTAGATGGACTGGATGGCGATACTCGCAATGCAGCCATTGTAGAGGCTATCATCAATCTTGCCCACACCCTCGGGCTTTCCGTGATTGCCGAGGGTGTGGAGAGAGAGGCGCAACTAGAATGCCTTACTCGACTTGGCTGTGACCTGGCTCAAGGATTTCTCTTTTCCAAGCCAGTACCGGCAGAGGAGTTACGCCATCGATCCGTGCTGAGAAGAGGAGCTTGATCAAGTGCACTTCGCAATCCCATAACTCTAGCCAGGGGAGGATGTCGAATTGCATCATCTCTATCCATACCGTTCGTAATTCACTCGCGATGCGGTATTTGCGTAGCTGAAACCATCCACGTTCCGGGCTGATTAGCATCACCCATTTTACCAGGTGATTTTATGGATCGCTTTTGCTTAAGCATTCCATGGATCATAATTTGCCTAAGTAGAGGTACTTAAGTGTCATTACGGTCTAGCACATGCTTTGCTCAGGGGATACGGTCGTGGTTGACTATTGAACACTTCTCGAGTGTTCGTCCTATCGGGTGAGGTCCTCATGAGAGAACAGAGTGCGAGTTTGGGAGGAGCGTGAAAGGTGACCGAACAGGGCATGGTAGGAGCACTGATCAATCTGCATCATCCAGGTTTCTATATTCACTGGAATTTCATCTATGTATCCGCAGCAAATCTCATCGTGATCGCGGTGATGATCATAGTGTTCATCCTCGCTCTGCTAGTTGGCTTTCCTCATCACTCCAAGTCGAGCTCTGCCAGTAAATCCGTGGACTTGGTCGATGGGGAAGGCACGTCCACGGAGCCAATGGTCAAGGCAGCTGTCGAGGAAGACTCCTGGTCTCCTCCTCCTCACTCCAAATACCTGGGAGGAGAGGAGGATGCAAAAATGTGGACCGCCGGGATACGCAGGATTGGTCTGCATCTACTCCCTCCCGACAAGCTCTTGCCAGATCGCCAACCAGCCTATGTCGCCTCTTGGATCTATGTATTCGGAGTCTTGACCCTCTCTGCTTTCCTGGTGACCGTACTCTCTGGAGCTGTGCTGGCCATCGAAGGGCCGTTCTGGTGGCACGTCAGCTCCATCGGTCACTTCGTCAACTCCTTGCATCTGTGGGGGGTCGAGATGTTCATGTTCTTCATGGCCTTGCATCTATGGGGCAAGTTTTCCATGGCTGCCTGGAGAGGCAAGCGGGCTCTCACTTGGATAACAGGAGCACTGGCCTTCCTTGTCTCGGTGTTCGAAGCGTTCACCGGGTACCTGTCCCAGACCAACTTCGACTCCCAGTGGATAGCCTTCGAGTCGAAAGATGCCTTCAACGGGGGCGGAATCGGAGCTTTCGTCAATCCAATGAACTTTGGGCAAGCGCTAATGCTCCATATCGTACTGGTTCCGCTGATCCTCTCTCTGATCATCGGGGTGCACATACTACTGGTGCGCATAAGGGGAGTGGTTCACCCATTCATGACCGACAAGGAGTTGGCCTCCTTGCAAGGTGGAGGAGCAGCCGATGGGCTCGGGGCTAGTAGTGTGGGTAGCTCGGAGTTGGCTGAAGTTTCCGTAGGTGGAGCAGGTGGAGAAGGAGCGGTGGACTGATGGCCAGTACTAAACGTGAGTTGAGGAAACTCGAGGAGAGAAGCTATGCCTCTCCTTGGCAGGGGAGCTATCGCAAGTATGACATAATAAAGGAAGCCACCATTGCCTTCGTGGCCGTTCTCGTCCTGGTCTTCGTCCTCGCTATTGTTTTTTCTTCACCGGACAAGCCACCAGTGACCATAAGGCAGTGGGCGGATCATACCCCAAGGGACTTCTTGGCCACGAGCCTCCTGGAGTTGGAGGGTGCCTCCAACTCTGCAACCTATGGCCCTCCTTACAACACAAAATCAGGTGAAACCCAATACCTGGGTCCAGTGTCCATAGAAAAATTTTTTGGCGTACACTACCCTCTTCATCCAAAGAGAGATTTCGTCTTGCGACCGCTGATCTCTATTCCTGCAGATCCAGCAACCGACCGAGCTCTAGCTGAATTCGATGCTGCCAGCAAGACTCAGCAGCACCGCTGGGAGGTGGCTTATGGCAAAGGACTGGCTCACGCTACAGTTTCTATTACCGGAGCAGTGAACGTCTCTGCCCCAGGAGCTGGTCCGGTGACCACCCTGATGTCCTCTTTGTTGGCTATGGCTAGATCAGGGGCTCTTGATTCCTCTCTTGTCTCTCACAGCGGTTTCTATACGACTGACTACACCAAGCCAATCATGTTCATTGGGGACAGCTGGAAGGCCTTCCACACCAAAGGTTACTGGGGCAAGCTGGTTGCTGCTGAGCACCTCAAAGGAAACCAGTGGGGGATGATGAACGAGACAGGTAGTTGGCCAGGACAGCCCTGGCTGTGGCTGTATACACTGTGGTATCAAGTGCCACCCATGTCTACCTCGTCGAACGGTGATGCCGAGGTCATGGCCATCATGACCGTGTTGAGCCTGCTGCTGATTGCCGTTCCATTCATACCTGGTCTACGAGATATCCCCCGCAAGTTGAAGATTTACAAACTGATCTGGCGGTATCACTACAAGGAGGCTTAGTGGATGGCACAGCCTGCAGCTCTTGAACGGAAGTCTTCCGAATAGTTGTTCACCTGTGTCCTCACTACATGCTCCACTGCACCGGCCAGTTCCACTTTCGACTATCCCCTCCAACTCGTGGACTTATCCGACTATGTTGGTGTAAATGGGAATGACCTCCAAGAGATCCGCACTAACGAGTTTGTCCGAATGGTCGGCGCTGCATGATCACTACATGACCATCAAGGATGTTCATCTGCGGGAGCTGTTCAACAACGATCCCGAAAGGGTAGAGAGAATGACAGTTCACTGCGGAGATCTTCTCTTCGATTATTCGAAGCATAGAGTTACCGAGGATACCTTGAGGTTGCTTCTAGCCTTGGCCGAGGCTAGAAGCTTGAAGGAGCGCATAGAGGCCATGTTTGCCGGAGAGCACTTGAACCACTCCGAAGACAGAGCAGTCCTACATGTAGCGTTGCGGATGCCTGCCGATCAGCACTTGATTGTCGAGGGGGAGGATGTAGTTGGTCAGGTTCATGCAGTCCTGGACAGGATGGGCCAATTGTCGGAGGAAATAAGATCTGGGGAGTGGCGAGGGCATACAGGTAAACGGATCAGGAACATCGTCAACATAGGGATTGGTGGATCTGATCTCGGGCCGGTCATGGCGTATCAAGCGCTTGCCCACTTTGCTGACCCGAATATAACGGTACGGTTCGTCTCCAACGTAGACCCAGTAGCTTTGCTCACGGCAACCGAAGACCTCGATCCAGCTGAGACCCTGTTCATTGTTTGTTCCAAGACGTTCACTACATTGGAAACGTTAACCAATGCTCGCGCGGCTAGGCAGTGGTTGATGAACAAACTTCAATCCGGTGAGGAAGCGGTTAAACACCACTTCATCGCGGTTTCCACCAACGCAGAGAAAGTCATGGAGTTCGGGATAGATCCTGCCAATATGCTTGGTTTCTGGGACTGGGTCGGGGGACGCTACTCGTTCGACTCTGCTGTTGGATTTAGTTTGATGGTTGCCATTGGCAAGGAGCGGTTCCTGGAGATGCTGCGTGGTTTCCATACTATGGATGAGCATTTTCGCACGGCTCCGTTCCTGGAGAACGGTCCTGTGATCCAAGGCTTGCTCAATGTCTTCTACAATAATTTTTTCGGCGCAGAAACCCATGCCATCTTGCCCTATGCAGAGCGCTTAGCTCGTTTTCCGGCCTATCTGCAACAGCTGACCATGGAGTCCAATGGTAAGTCCGTTAATGAAGATGGTTCACCGATTGACTGCCAAACAGGGGAGATATTTTGGGGTGAACCTGGCACCAATGGACAGCATGCTTTCTATCAATTGTTGCACCAAGGGACCAAGCTGGTCCCGGTCGATTTCATAGCCTTTGCTGAACCCGAGCAAGAACTCGGTGATCAGCATGACCTATTGGTGGCCAACTGTTTCGCCCAGTCTGCTGTCCTTGCATTCGGTCGTAGTTTGGAAGAGGTGCTAGCCGATGGCACCCCCCCACATGTAGCTCCTCACAAGGTGATGCCTGGCAATCATCCAAGCTCCACCATTCTTGCCCCGCGGCTCGATCCGTCGATCCTGGGTCAACTGGTTGCCTTCTATGAGCACGTAGTCTTCGTGGAGGGTACCATCTGGGGGATAGACTCCTTCGATCAGTGGGGCGTTGAGCTAGGTAAGGTCATGGCCTCTGAACTCTCCCCTGCCCTTGTTGCCAAAGAGATGCCCCTGTTGGATCAGGATCCTTCTACCAAGGCTTTAGTTGCCAAGTACCGTCAACTGCGAGGAAGAGCAAGCAAGTAGTGTTGCAGAGATGAAGGTAGCTATAGCTGCGGACCATGCTGGAATGCCGCTCCGAAGGGTTGTGGTCGAAGCCGTTGAAGCTGCAGGTGGCGACCCTGTAGTGCTTGATCTACCCAATGCCGGGGATAACGACGATTACCCTGATGTGGCCCGTATGGTAGCTCGCGCGATAACTACAGGAGAAGTAACCAGGGGTGTCCTTCTCTGTGGGAGTGGCGCTGGGGTGGCCATAGCCGCTAACAAGTTTCCCTTGGTGCGTGCAGCATCTGTGCAGGACACTTATACAGCCCATCAGATGGTAGAGCACGATGATGCCAATGTGCTAGCCATAGGTGCCAGGGTCATAGGCCCGGAAACAGCCGCTGAACTTGTAGGAGCGTTCATTCGGGCATCTTTTTCCAAGGCTCCCAGACACTCTAGAAGGCTAGGAAAGATATTGGACATAGAAAGAGAGAGCTACGTCAAGAATCTCCCAGAACAGTTGCGTAAGAGAGAACAGAGCATCTGGTTGCGTGGACTCGATCGCCGGATGATCTCCGACGGCGACTTGGCCTTCATGTTGGCTCGATGGGGAGTTAGTGGCCTGTTGCCCGATGTGCTGTTGGTAGCTGAAGCTATCTCTACTGCAGATACCTACAATGATCTACTACTAAGTCTGTTGAGCGAGGGAATTGTCGAGGCCGGGGAGCTGTCCGTGGCAGTGGTACACTCAGATTTATTGGTCGGTGCTGAACTGCTCGGATCCGTGTTCGATGCCACTAGTGGCACGGATGGTTATGTATCCGTGCCACTGCCAATGGTGTCAACCAGTGGCTCTTCTCCTGCTGCTTTACCTCTTCTCCTGAAGCAGATCAAAGATCTTCCCGCCAAAACTACTAGATCGAATGTGCTTTTGGAGGTTCCTGCCACCAAGGAGGGCTGTGTAATGGTTGAAGAGCTCACAGCATCTGGAGTAGGTATCAATGCCATCATGGTCGTCCACGGAGATCACTATCTACAAGTGGTCTCAGCTTACAGCAGAGGATTGGAACGTCGCCTGCAGAATGGGCTCGACCTTGGGATACCTCTTGTAGTGAGTGTGGCTGTATCTACGGAAGATCAGCGTAGCAGTGTCGATCAGGTCGATGAGATCCGTGAGCACTGGCATCGCTGGCTCGTCACTGATCATTGGAAGAGGTTAGCTACCCAAGGCGGAGTGACCCCACGACTGGCGTGGGCATTCCCACCCTCCATGAGTAGTGCTACTGACTCTTCTTGGATTCCCTTGTTGGATGAGACCTTACTGGAGCATCTAACGGTTCCTTCCAGCATTCTCCAAGTTGGGAAGGATGATTTGGATCTTCTTTTCAATGTAGGTCACCGCAGAGGTGTGCTTTCTGCCCGAAAGCCACAACCACCGAGCACATCGAACAATGAATCAGTTTTGGGCAGTGAACCAGTCAATGAACCTGTAGGGTATACTCCAGGAGGTGGAGCCGAGGATATGCTCCAACGTCAGCTGCTGGATCGCTCAGTTCATCAATGGGACATCTTGATTCGAGCAGTGGAGTCCAAAGCATCTGGCTTGAGGCGACAAGAGGGCTAGATGGCCTTGGTTATTCATCCATCCGTTTGTTGCTAATCGGTGTATCGTTCAATCGTGGGTGAAATTTACCTCTTGGATGGCAGCTCGTTGGCGTACAGGGCGTTCTTTGCTCTACCGCAGGAGATGCAGACTGCCTCTGGACAGATGACCAACGCGGTCTTCGGATTCACCTCTATGTTGCTCAATCTATTGAAAGATCGTCATCCAGAAGGTGTAGTAGTAGCTTTCGATCGGCCCGAGCCTACTTTCAGGGATACTATTCTTGCCGACTACAAGGCGGGGAGGCCCAAGACGCCCGATCCTCTAGTGGAACAGATAGAGCTGATCAAGGAAGTAGTCTCTGCTTTGAGTATAGAGAGGGTAGAGCTGCCTGGTTACGAAGCAGACGACATCTTGGCTACTTTGGCTACCATTCAGCGCGATGCGCGCCAAGCTGTAGTAGTGGTCACAGGGGACAGAGACGCCTTTCAGCTAGTAGAAGACCCCTATGTCAAGGTGCTTTACAATCGTAAGGGGGTAAGCGACTATGTACTCTACGACGAAGCGTCGATCCGGGAGCGTACAGGTGTGCTTCCCGCACAGTATCCCTTGTTGGCAGCACTAAGAGGAGATCCATCTGACAACCTGCCAGGAGTTCCCGGCATAGGGGAGAAGACTGCAGCCAAGCTGATCAACGAATTCGGGGATATAGAGGGCATCTATGCCAATCTGAGCAAGCTTTCCCCTAAGCTTCGACAAGCCTTGGTTGCCAATGAGGAACAGGTGCGACAGAACATGGTCGTCATACCATTAGTTCGCGATCTTCCTCTAGGAGAGGTTCGTTTTCAGCTTGATGTATCCAAATGGGATCCTTCTAAGATCAAGGAACTCTTCAACCTCCTGGAACTACGTTCCCTTCTTGCTAGAGCCGAGGAGTTGTACAGCTTGGAAACAGGGCATGGCTTTCAGGATGGCTCCGAGGGGATGCTCGCAAGCGATGGCTCAGTAGCTACGCTGGGCCATGAGGAAAGGGATGCTCTGGACAGTTTCGTTGCCGATCTCCCCCTCTCTCCAGCACAGGTCGTTTCTTTGTTGGACAACCTTGTTCATGTCCAGGTTCTCTCTATCCATCCGGTATGGGTAGGAGAGTCGGGCAGATCTCCATTATTGGGGGTAGCCTTGGCTACAGGAGGCGATAAGGTCGCGGGAGCAGCAGAGAAGGGGCCTGTGGCCGTCTGGATATCAGCGGAGAACCTTCGAGATTCAGCGGTGGTCTCCTCCTTGAGAGCGCTTCTCCAGGGTGAGCATCGAATCGAAATCCACAATGGCAAGGACTTCATGCGAACAATACTGCCGATGGGCATTGACATGCGAGGTTTGGATATCGATACTTTGGTGGCATCCTACTTATTGGATCCCTCTAGGGGGGGTGACAACTTCGGAGAGCTCTTTGCCTCGTTCGATCGATCCGACAGTGCTGGAAGGGATCTGCTTTCTTCATTTCCGGAGGGAGCCAAGCAGCTCACCTTGGACCTGGTCAATCCTTCTGTTCGATCGCAGGATGATGCATCAAAGGAGACAATGGTACAAGCGGGAAGGAATGCCCTGTTGGTTCTCAAAGTCTCTCCTGTGCTTCGTGATCGGCTTCGCGAGGAAGGCATGGAAGCTCTCTACGACGATATCGAGAGACCCTTGGTCAGGGTACTTGCCAGGATGGAGGTGGTCGGAATCCGCGTCGATCGACGGTACCTGGCCGAGCTCAGTGCATCCTTGACCACGGAGGCCAGCTTACTGGAGGAGAACATCAAGCAGTTGGCCGGTGAAGACATAAACCCCAATTCACCTTCTCAGTTGCGCGAAGTGCTTTATGTCAAGCTCGGCCTTGCTCCACCTAGAAAACGCACCAAGACTGGGTATTCCACGGACGCCGCCTCCCTAGAACGTTTGCGCGGAACTCATCCCATAATAGATGCCTTGCTCCGTTATCGTGAGGTAGACAAGCTCAGATCTACCTATGGAGAGAAGCTCATTGCAGAGATAGGGGCAGATGGACGCATACATGCTAGTTTCAATCAGACTGTGGCCAGGACGGGCAGACTGTCGTCCGATCATCCCAACTTGCACAACATACCTGTGCGTACCGAAGAAGGGCGTATGTTTCGCAAAGCATTCATTCCAGCAGACGGCTACAGCTTTCTCGTATCTGACTACAATCAAATAGAGCTCCGGGTCATTGCTCATCTATCGCAGGATCCGGGACTCTTGGAAGCATTCTCCATGGGAATGGACGTTCATCGTAATATCGCTGCTCGTGTATTCGGGATTCCTCCGAGCGAGGTGACCCCTACCCAGAGGAACAGGGCGAAGATGGTCTCTTATGGTCTGGTCTACGGCATGGAAGCATACGGCCTAGCCCAGAGGTTGGGGACCTCACAGGAAGAAGCGACAGCCATCCTAGAGGCATATTTCGCTGCCTTTCCCACGGTGAAGGACTATATGGAAAGAACAGTGGCTGAAGCTAGGGAGCTTGGCTATACGAAGACCCTATTGGGGAGGCGTCGTCCTCTACCTGAACTATCCTCCAAGGTCTACCGGGTGCGTCAGGCCGCAGAACGCCAGGCCATGAATGCTGGTACCCAGGGTCTTGCTGCAGATATATTCAAGATTGCCCTGGTTCGCCTTGACCAAGTTCTGGAGGAGCGCGGTTGCGCCTCGAGGATCGTCCTCCAGGTGCACGATGAGATCATCGTAGAAGTAGCCAACGGGGAGGAGGAACTTGTTCAAGGAATCACTAAGGATACCATGGAAAATGCATTCGAAATGAGCGTACCCTTGGAGGTGGAAATGTCCTGGGGACAGAGTTGGGCAGATGCAAAAGGATGAAGGAGTGTGCGGTTTGTCCAGATGCTTAATTGTTGGGCTTGTTCAGATGATACGATGGCATAGTCCTAGCGATTGCCCGCTGGGAGCGTCCGTAGCCCGCTATGGGATAATAAGGACGCCCGGTCATCAAAGTCAACAAGGAAGCGATTGATTCATCCATGCAAGATCTCAAGAATACTGCTGAAAGAGGGTCTGAGGAAGTCGGTGCAATCCGACAGCAGCGAGACGTTCTGCCCTCTGAACCAACTCAGGACACAAGAACAACTTCTGAGTCAGCAGCCAGCATGGCTAGCATGGGGACATTTGACGAAGCAGGAAGGTACGTTCCTAGGGTGGTAACCGAGGACGACCTCGATGGGCTCTCTATGGAGGAGGCCATCGATAGTACCATGATCAGTTTCGATGACGGCGACATCGTCACCGGAACCGTTGTGCGAGTGGACAAGGACGAAGTCCTGTTGGATATTGGTTACAAGTCCGAAGGGGTAATTCCAGCTAGGGAACTGTCCATTCGTCACGATGCGCTTCCCTCGGATGTAGTGCAGGTAGGCGACAAGGTCGAAGCTTTGGTTCTCCAGAAGGAGGACAAAGAGGGACGTCTTGTTCTCTCCAAGAAACGGGCTCAGTACGAACGTGCCTGGGGAGAGATAGAGAAGGTGAAGGCAGCGGGGGGCGTTGTGAGGGGCCCGGTTATCGAGGTAGTGAAGGGCGGTCTCATCGTCGACATAGGATTACGCGGTTTTCTGCCAGCTTCGTTAGTGGAGTTGCGTCGAGTAAGGGAACTGCAGCCCTACATAGGTAAGCAGATCGAGGCTAAGATCATCGAGCTGGACAAACATCGGAACAACGTTGTGCTCTCCAGGCGAGCCTTCCTGGAGGAGTCGCAACGAGAGCAGCGCAACGAGTTCCTTCTCAATTTGAAGCCAGGTGAGCGCAGGCGCGGTCGGGTTTCTTCTGTGGTCAACTTTGGAGTTTTCGTCGATCTAGGAGGGATGGACGGGTTAGTTCATGTATCGGAGCTCTCCTGGAAGCATGTGGATCACCCATCCTCAGTTGTCTCGGTTGGGGACGAAATAGAGGTTGAGATCCTCGACGTCGACCTCGACAAGGAGCGCATAAGTCTTTCCTTGAAGGCCACCTTGTCCGATCCGTGGCGAGAGTTTGCAAGGACTCACCAGGTAGGCGAGCTTGTTTACGGGAGAATAACCAAGCTGGTACCTTTCGGAGCCTTTGTCCAAGTGGGCGAGGGCATAGAAGGACTGGTGCACATATCCGAGATGGCAGTGCACCATGTAGACCTTCCCGAGCAGGTAGTCAGCGTTGGTGAAGAGTTGTGGGTGAAGATCATAGACATAGATCTTCAGCGGAGAAGGATCAGTCTTTCCATAAAACAAGCTGCGGAAGGGGGAGAGGTTGCCGAAGAGTACAGAGAGGCCTTTGGCGAACACGCCTATGACGAGTACGGCAATTACATCGGTGCCTACAGCTATTCCGTGGAAGATTTCACTCCTGAGACAGAGGCACAGGCTGCCTGGGCTGAGTATGTGGCCGAACAGTCAGGGTTGGCATTGTCGAGTACCTCTGGTATCGGCGGTACCGACACCCCAGAGGAGGGCGAATCCCCAGAGGATACTTATCCCCCGAGCAGATCGAATGACCAGACAAGTGAGATTGGTGCAAGCCATGAAGGCGAAGACGCTCAGCTAGGGGCTGACATGGAAGCTATGCATACGGTCGAATCTGCAGAGGAGACGCCTGATAGCAGTTCTTAGAACGGGCCAAGAAGCGGAGGTAACAGCTTCGAGGGTTGTCCGGTTTGCCGTAGGGCTACTAATCGTTGTTGCCGTCGTACTCAGGTTCTGGACAAGATCGGATCTCTGGCTCGATGAGGCCTTAACTGTCAACATAGCTCATCTGCCGTTGGCGAAGATCCCTCATGCTCTTTCTAGAGATGGGGCTCCGCCCCTCTTCTATGTGATGCTCCATTTTTGGATGGAGCTGTTTGGCTCTTCCGATATAGCTGTACGGTCCCTATCGGGGCTTATTGGAGTGGCCACCCTACCTGTGGCGTGGCTAGCAGGAAAGCGAGTAGGGGGTCGTTCAACAGCTTGGGCAGCACTGGTCATTACGGCTGTGTCTCCCTTCGACATCTATTACTCCACTGAAGTGCGTATGTACTCCTTGGTGGTATTGTTGAGCGGACTTTTGTTGCTAGCTGTATGCCGTGCCTTGGAAAATCCCTCTCCGTTGCGGCTTTTCTGGGTGGCCCTGTTCACTGCAGCTCTTCTGTACACCCACTATTGGAGCTTGTACCTAATGGCCGTTGTTGTCCTGTTGTTGGCCTTCTTGGCTTATTTCAGGCCCGAGGCAAGAGAGTATCGATATGTCCTCGCCGCTGTGGTAGTAGGTGCTTTGAGCTTCCTGCCGTGGTTCCCCATCTTTGTTTTCCAGGCGAGGCATACAGGTACCCCTTGGGCGTATCCAGGCACTCTCAGTTCGGTTGTGCATGCACTGAGCGAGTTTGCAGGGGGTGCCATTCCTATATCGAGCTCCCCTTTGCATCGCGTGGATGCATTCTTGCTATTCGACCTGGCTATCTTAGCCGTACTTGGTTTCAGCATCGGATACGGTCAAGCTCGTTTGGATCGCACGAAGCGCCGAAGCGCCTTCATTCTTGGAGCGGTGGTTACGGCTACTCTCGGGTTAGCGCTCATTGGAAGCAGGATCTCTGACAGTGCCTATGCCTCCAGGTATGCTGCAGTAGTTTACTTATTTTATGTGCTACTAGCCGGATTGGGGGTTAGCTTGATTGCCAACTCCACGACTAGGATGGTGATGTTAACCTCCATTGCTGTATTGGGCATCATAGGAAGCGTGCCCAATGTGTACACCAATCGAACTGAAGCCGGACGTACCGCGGCTATCATCAAAGCTCATATTAGCAAGGGAGATGTCGTAGGGTACTGTCCTGATCAGCTTGGTCCCGCAGTGGCCAGGCTCCTTCCCTCGCACGAGCTACTTCAACTCACTTTTCCACGAGGTACCTCTCCTCAGTTCGTCGACTGGGTCAACTATGCACAACACATAAAGAAAGCCCATGCCTCATCCTTTGCTCATAGAATGGAAGAACTGGCCTCTGGTGGTCATACCATATGGTTTGTGTGGGCGCCGGGTTATCGCCACTTTGACAATAAGTGCCATCAGATTTCCAAATACATCGGGCAAGATAGAGCATATACTGCTAAAGAAGTCCTGAAGTTCCAACCACAACGATACTTCGAGCCCGACATAGTCATGGAGTATGTACCGCGTCAATCGGTTGCAGCACCAAGCCTAACCGTTGCAGGGGCGCGTTGGCCTGCTGCAGGGAGAGACTCATCTACCTCGGAGAGGAGCCTGACTGTCGCAGAGAAAGATTTTCGTAAATGATGATGCGTCTGGACAAGGGCTTAATGGAAGGCGATAAGCAGGTGGTGATAGTTGGAGCAGGTCCAGCTGGGCTCACAGCTGCTTATGAACTATGCAAAGTATCCGTACCCGTTACGGTGTTCGAAGCGGACGAGGTAGTAGGAGGACTGAGTCGTACTGTTGAGCGAAATGGGTTCCGCTTCGACATAGGGGGGCATCGATTCTTCACTAAGGTGGAGAGAGTACAGAGTATATGGCGGGAGTGGTTGTCCGAGGATGAGTTTCCCATAAGGAAGCGCTTGAGCCGTATTTACTACAATGGGCATTTTTTCGACTATCCTCTCCGGTGGTCCAATGCCCTATCTGGCCTGGGGTTTATAGAAGCACTCCGTTGTCTGGGATCTTACTTGTGGGTCAAGTTAAGGCCGCCTATCGATCGCGACAGCTATGAAAGTTGGGTGGCCTCTCGATTTGGATGGCGGTTGTACAACATTTTCTTCGCTCAATATACCGAGAAGGTATGGGGAGTACCAGGATCAGCTATAACCGCTGATTGGGCAGTTCAGCGTATTCGAGGACTATCACTCGGCAAGGCCGTGTTGTCCTCGATAGTTAGTAAGCTCCCAGGAGTTGATCTAATGACAGAACCTAGCTTGATCCATCAATTTCGCTATCCGCTCTATGGTCCCGGCATGATGTGGGAGCGCGCTTCTCAGCGAGTGATGCAGATGGGTGGAAATCTTGTTTGTGGTGCCCGGGTAGTGCGCATTGACCATGAAGATGGCTTGGCCAATCACGTAGTAGCCATTTACAATGGTGAAGTCCTCTCTTGTCCGGCGAGAGCGGTCATCTCCTCTATGCCTATAGCCGAGCTGCTTCATGTAATGCAGCCGCCACCACCTCCTGAAGTACTAGAGGCAGCTGACGGCCTACATCATCGTGACTTTCTGACCGTAGCGTTGGTGGTACCTGAATCAGTTGGATTTCCGGACAACTGGATATACGTTCACGATCCTACAGTACTGGTGGGTCGTATCCAGAACTATAGATCCTGGTCGGAACATATGGCCCCAGCGGGGAAGACCTGTCTTGGCTTAGAGTACTTCGTCAATGCCGGAGAAGGAATCTGGAACATGAGCGATGAAGAGCTGGTAGAGCTGGGCAAATTAGAATTAGCTGCTCTTGGCATAGTTAAAGGGCATGAGGTCGAGGGTGGCTATGTGGTCCGAGTTCCAAAGGCGTACCCTCTCTACGATTCCAAATACCACTACAACCTGGAGATATGCAAACAGTGGATTGCCCATCATGCATCGAACGTGTTTCCTGTAGGCAGGAATGGGATGCATCGCTACAACAACCAGGACCACTCCATGCTTACGGGTGTATTAGCCGCAGAGTGCGTAATGGGTGCCAGGCACGACCTGTGGTCGGTAAACGTGGAGCGCAGCTATCATGAGGATGGTAGTGAGCCCCTGCTCGTTAGAGAACCAGTCAAAGAGGATAGCTGGATGACCTCCCATATCTGAGCTGCTACCATCTCGGTTTACTCTGCCCATCTCGGTTTACTCTGCCCAAACCTATAGCTTATGCATGTGAAAGATCTAAATGGATACCTGTCGCACATGTTTTGCCTTCTGCATCTTGCAATCATCTTGGCTGACCGTCCAAAGCGTTCATGGCAACAAGTTCATGGCAACATAAGGGGAGGTGTATATAAACTGGCGTGCTAGCTATAGTTTGAGGAATCATATAAGTATAGTTAACAATTGCGAAAGAACTAGGGGAGCATAGCGATAAGGTGCATGCAGACGAAGGCGCGGACCAAAGTGTAGTCGAGTCCAGTGATGCCTTGACTGCAATGGCGCTCCTGCCCACAGGAGGTGGTCCTCTGCTCGGGCCGGAACCCGTCTCTTCAGGTCCACTCATGAAGTATCGATGGGAAGGACAAAGCGAGTCACTTGTCAGTGGGCTACGCAGGGCTAGTCCTTTGGCAATTGCTGGAGTGCTTGTCAATGGGGCAAACGTTTTGGTGACACTAGCCGTAGCTCGCTTGTTGACGCCAAGACAGTATGGAAGTCTTGTAGACCTTCTTGGCATTTTCTTAGTGATCTCCATGCCTGGTTCTGCAGTTGTGGTAGGCGTAGTCAGGAAGGTAACGGCCTGGTTGGCCCAGGGAGAACTGGGTGCGGTGATCAAGTGGTTAAGGCGTGTTCGTTGGGTGGTCACCATGGTGTTCCTGTTGATACTGCTGGGCAGTTGGTCAAGTCAGTCCATTCTCGCCAGGTTGCTTGGGCTGCCGGATCCAGCAGGGGTAGTGGCAATACTCGGAGCAGGTGGAGTATGGCTGGTGCTTTCAGTAGAGCGGGGTATCATCCAGTCGAATCACTCTTATGGCAAACTGGCGAGCAACTTAGCGGTCGAGGGTGGAGCGAGGACAACACTGACGCTTGGCCTAGTGGCTGGCGGTCTGGGAGTTGGTGGTGCTGCATTGGGGCTATTCCTTGCTGAGACCATGGCAACCTTGCATGCCAAATGGTTGGTCAACTCGGTTAAGTCTGACTTGACGAAGAACTTGCATGAGCACCCAAACAAGACAATGCCATCCACCCTACTCTTGCCCATGGCTTACTCTCCGGCCAACCAACAGGCAACTGTCAAGGCTCGATCTGATAACCAAACCTTGAGAGCAACTCCTTCGTCTCCTACCCTCCCCTCTCCCTTGTCACCTCCTTCGCCTCCCTCCCCTTTGGTCAGTCAGAGAGTACCTGCCACTAGGAGATGGGAGTTCGCCATCGACCTTACTGTTGCCCTCTCCTCTTTGGCCCTCCTTGCCTTCCTGCAGAATGTGGATGTGATGGTTGTCGGTAGAGAAGATCCTCGCAATGCCGGCCCCTATGCGGCAATATCGGTCATGAGCAAGGCATTGGTCTTCGGGGCAGTAGCCCTAGGAGGATTTCTCCTTCCTGAAGCAGCTGCTGGGGCGCATCATGGGCGGCCTGCAGTGAAACAGCTTCTTGTCGTCCTAAGTTTTCTAGCGATTCCAGCAGTGAGTCTGTTGATCCTGGCATTGGTGTTCTCCAAGGAGGCACTAGCTCTGCTTTTCGGGAGTGGCCTAGAAGCCGGGAGTGGATATTTTGCCGCTCTAGCTGCTGCCATGGTGTGTCTGAGCATAACTGTGTTGCTAACTAATTACTTGTTAGGGGTCGGGTGGAGATGGGTGGTGATACTCCTTGGCGCGGCAGCTGGATGTGCGTTTTTTCTGTTGTCCAAGGGAGGTGGACACTTCCAACCAACGGTTACCTTCGATTTGTTAGTGCAGGCAGGACTTGCTGTAGCGTTGATAGCGGTGTTCCTTGTCATCCACTTTGTCGGCTACCCCTACCGTGTAGCGTAAGTTCAAATGCGTACAGTACGTGCATCCACTTTTACCATTAAATCAGCTTCAATTAAATCTAAATCAGCTTCAACCTCAGTTGTACTGAATGGGGCGAGGAGTATTCGTCTACACGAACCCCTCTTCTGGGAGCAGTCGCTCACGGAGATCGCCGAGACAGTAGGGATGAGGAGAGTACATATCATCGCTTGGCGGGATCTGGATGATCCAGAAGCAGGTGGATCAGAACTGCATGCTCATCGCATCGCTACTCTGTGGGCAGATGCGGGAATCCAAGTTACTACTCGTACCTCTGCAGTGGTCGATCAACGATCCACAATCGAGCGCTCAGGCTACAAGGCAAGGCGTAGCGGAGGTCGATACTCTGTGTTCCCTAGAGCAGCATTGGAGGCTGCCTATCTCAGTCTCGGTCAGATAGATGGGTTGGTGGAGATCTGGAACGGGATGCCCTTTTTGTCCCCGCTATGGGCACATGTTCCCAAAATCGTATTCTTGCACCACGTTCATGCTGAGATGTGGAGGATGACACTACCTACGTGGTTAGCTCGAATTGGCGAACTAACTGAACAGCGTCTAGCACCCTTGGTGTATCGGGGAACTAGGATCGTGACTCTCTCGGAGTCCTCTCGAGCAGAGATCGCTAGTATGCTCAAGCTTCCCTTGGAGAATATCGTTGTAGTTCCTCCAGGAGTGGATGAACGGTTCAGTCCGCTTGGACCTGGTAGCAAAACAGGTCATCCACTTCTCTTGGCAGTAGGGAGATTGGTTCCTGTCAAGCGTTTCGAGCTCTTGTTGGACGTATTCTCCCGCTTGCACGAGCGCTACCCTGAGCTGGAAGCGCTCATCGTGGGGGAGGGTTACAAGCGCGAGTTCCTTCAAAACAGGATAGATCGACTAGGAGCAGCAGGATGGATCAAGCTTCTTGGTCGAGTGGAGGATGACAACTTGGTAGAGCTGTACCGAAGGGCTTGGGTATTGGTTTCCACCTCTCTTCGTGAAGGCTGGGGCATGACCGTGACAGAGGCTGCTGCTTGTGGAACCCCAGCAGTAGTAACCAAGATCGCAGGGCATGCTGATGCAGTGGTAGATGGAGAGACGGGATTCTTGGTGGAGGACACCCATCAAATGGTCGACAGGGTAAGCAGACTGATCGAGGATGAACTACTGCGCAGGCGAATGGGAGCAGCAGCTGCTGATAGGGCAAGTCAGTTTACCTGGGAGGCAACTGCCAAGGGAGCGCTGATAGCTTTGGCAGAGGAAGCCCTGGCGAAGCAGCGAGGTTCACGGCATACTGTTCGTAAGACCTAGAGGATTAGCATAGGGTAACTGCTGGAGAGGAACTGCTCTAGCAGGAGAATTGGCGACATGGTTGACGAAGTGTCATTTTGGTAGGAAACCATTCAGAGCAAGGGGGAAGTGTAATGGCTACAAACGGCGAACAGGCAGGAGTTGGACAGGGCAAGCTGTATCCCTCACCACAGGTATTACAGGATACAGCCCCAATGGGTGGTGGAAGCGAGCTATACGAATTCCTAGAGCATGCCTACAAAGATCCAGACTGGTACTGGGGACAGATAGCTTCAGAGTTGGAGTGGTCTGCGAGATGGCAGATACTTCGCCAAGGGGACTTACCTGACTTCAAATACTATGTGGGTGGTACTACCAATGTCAGCGTCAACTGCATAGATCGTCATCTCAAGTCTGGCCGAAAGAACAAGGCTGCACTCTTGTGGGAACGAGAGGACGGTGCTAGAGAGGTCTGGACTTACCAGCAGCTTTACGACGATGTGAACAGGTTCGCCAATGTCCTCTATGAGCTGGGGGTTAGGAGAGGAGATGTTGTAGCCCTATATATGGCTAACATACCCGAGGTGTTCATTGCCGTTCATGCTTGTTATCGCATTGGCGCTTTGTACAACGTTATCTTTGCCGGATTCTCAGCCGATGCAGTACGTCAACGACTTGTTGATTCCAAACCCAAGGTAGTAGTCGTAGCAGATGCCAGTATGCGAAGGGGGAAAGAAGTACCCTTGAAGACCACCTTGGACGAGGCCAGCAAAGATGTAAGCTCTATCGAATCGGTGGTCGTAGTTCAGCGTGTGGGCTCCTCGTTCGAGATGAAGGAGGGACGTGATCACCTTTGGTCAGATTTGATGGCCAAGGCCAAGGCATGGTTCCCTCCTGAACCAATAGAAGCAAACGAACCTGGTTTCATTATTTACACCAGCGGGACGGAGGCCAAGCCCAAGGGGGTAGTTCATTCAGGTGTTGGGTTCCTCGTAGGGACTTATGCCAACTGTAAGTGGGCGTTGGCCCTTCAGGACGATGATGTGTACTGGTGCACCGCCGATGTTGGTTGGCTCACCTTTCCTATTTTCGCTTTGATAGGTGGTCTGGCACATGGAGCTACCTTGGTGGTTTACGAAGGAGCTCTAGACTACCCTACGCCAGGCCGATTCTATGAGGTGGTGGAGCGTTACCGAGTCAACAAGATCTTCACTGCACCGACGGCATTGCGCATGCTGAGAAGGGTTGGAGAGAGCTGGTTGGAGGGGCGTGATCTGTCTACACTCCAGCTCATTGCTCTGGTTGGCGAGCCGCTCGATCCGGAGACCTGGCATTGGGTGCATGACGTCATTGGTCGTGGAGAGATATTCATAAACAATACCTATGGCCAGTCAGAGACTGCTTCAGCGTGGACCTCTTCACTTGTTGGATGGGGATCTGCCAAGCCTGGTTCTTGCGGTGTGCCTCTTCCTGGCTATGCCAGTGAAATCGTGGACGATCAAGGCAATCCTGTGCCTGTGGGTAGCACAGGTTACCTAACCATAACGAAACCATTTCCTTGCCTTACGCGTACTGTATGGGGTGACCATCAACGCTACTTGGACACCTACTTCAGTGTCTACCCTGGAAGGTACTACACGGCCGATGCTTGCATCTTGGACGAGGACGGTCATTACTGGGTAATTGGCAGGGTGGATGATGTGATCAATGTCTCTGGCCACAGGTTGGGCACCATGGAGATGGAAGCAGCAATCCTGAACCACCCAATGGTGGCAGAGGCAGCAGTTGTGGGGGTTCCCGATGCCACTAAAGGAACTGTTCCTGTAGCCTTTGCTGTGCTTCGAGGAGAGGTGGCTGACAAGCAGGCTACTGCCAAGGAATTGGAGGACTTGGTAGTGACCGCCATTGGCCCCATAGCTCGTCCAGCCTCCACGCACGTGGTTCGTGCTCTGCCTAAGACGCGTTCCGGTAAGATCATGCGGAGATTGCTACGAGAGCTGGTCACCGAGGGAGAGATTAGAGGAGATACGACCTCTCTGGAGGATGCAGAATCCGTAGCCATCATAGAAGAAGACCTCAAAGGAATTCGTAGTTGATCCGATCCCGCCTGTAAGCCTCTGGCCTTAGCCGTGGAGAGGATGCCAAGTCCTTTGGTTCGCCAACCGCGTAGGTGATAATGATGTAGGTGCTTCTGCTTCGTTGGCTCATACCGTGAAGCATGAAGCACCTTCGTCGTGTTCTGGTGGATCTCAGTCCACGGCACCTCACTTGAATCCGAAGAGCCGCAATAATCCCAGGATGGTGCGGGCGAGAGGAGTCGAACCTCCACCCCCGAAGGGACCGGGACCTAAACCCGGCGCGTCTGCCATTCCGCCACGCCCGCTAGCAACCGACCTATATCTGACCTAGCATCATAGCGTGTGGTAGCAGACTTGGTTGATTCCTTGGTTCATCTTGAGCGAATGCTGAAAACGACCATCGACGAAGGAGACCATTGACCAAGAAAGACGCCCGCAAGCCCCAGGCTTATATCCATGGGAGGATGTCAAAGCTGTTAGCAAAAGAACTGTCGTACAGCACTGTTATGCCGTTCTGTTATGCAGTACTGTACGACTAGTACTGTGATAACAGAAGGGCAATGCAGTATAGCCAGGGAAGGATAGCCAGTTGTTTCATGTACCTCATGCATTCAGCGAGTTGTCGTGAGGCAGGTGCTTGGATTCATGGAGTTTCTGCCGCGGGGGCGTAAGGTAGTTGCAGTGCTTGTAGTTATGGCCGTTGTCACAGCGGTCCTGCTTTTCCTGGTAGCTTCTGGGCACAGTCTTTGGTTTGCAAACGTCGTTCATGTAGGATCAGCTTTTCTATGGACAGGGACAGATCTTTTTGGAGGGTTCGTTGTGCTGCCCTTACTACGAAGGGTTAGCGATGAGCAACGGCTTCAGTTGGTAGGAACAGCTGTGTTCTGGATCTCAACGGCAGTCTGTTTGCTTACGATCACTACTCTCGTAGCCGGTGGTTATATAGCATCAAGATATGGCTTCCTGAGCCTTCCTTATCCCGATCATGCTTGGCTGTTGGTGGCAGGAGCCGTAGGACTTCTCTTGGCAGCAGGAGTCATTGGTCTAGTGCTGCCCCTGGGGGTTCTCATCGTCTATGGACTGGCGCGATCAGCCTCTTTTATCCAGAACGATCAACGGTTCATGAGAGATATCTCCCATCTTGACTCCGAGGTGCGACGCCTGGCCTATGTTCTTGCGACAGAAGGAGTTATTCAGGTTGGGCTTATTGTCGTAATGGCACGTATAACCACACTCTAGGAGTAAGAACAGTAATAGTCTTGCTGGAGTCTTGTTGGCATATTCTCCACGGATGCATTTACACGGGAGAACGGCTTGTGCAATCAGCTTTCCCTTGGTCGCTCAGAATGATCTTCTGTCTCAATGGCAGACTGTTCTGCCTATATCATCTTGATGCCATCAAATCATTGATGTCGACCTTCACTCCTTGTTGATGGTTCTAGTGAATGCCTGGAGCTTTGTGCTGATTACTTGTTCTGATTAACTACGCATCCTGTCCGTCGCAATGCTTTAGCAACCGATGGCCTCCATCCTTTGATAGCCTCAGTTCATGCAATCCAATGGGATAAGGAACGAACTAGTTGGAGAGAGTACGATGAATACTGCTGGGAAGTATGTAAACCATGGCCAACAGAGTGTTATGTTTGCCATGTCTGGTTCATTCGAGCCCCAGTTGCAGTTCTCCAAGGCAGATCCTACTTGGGATGTCAACCAGCGTTTGCTGCAAGAACGCATAATTTTTCTGGGTACTCAAGTAGATCAAGCTACCGCCAATCTTGTCTGTGCACAACTTCTTCTGCTTGAAGCTGAAGATCCTGAGAGCGATATCTCCTTGTACATAAACTCCCCCGGCGGATCAGTAACTGATGGGCTGGCTATATACGACACCATGCAGTATGTGCGTTGTGATGTGCGAACCATCTGTGTAGGACTTGCTGCCTCCATGGGACAGTTCCTCTTGTGCGCAGGCGCTCCAGGGAAAAGGTATGCTTTGCCTCACTCACGTATCCTCATGCATCAGCCATCTGGTCAAATGCAAGGGCAAGCAGCAGATATTGCCATTCAAGCAGAACAGATCGTGTACTTGAAGCGCATGATGGCTGAGCGTATTGCTTTTCATACGGGCCAACCTGTAGAACGTATCTTGGCCGACTCGGATAGAGATAGGTGGTTTACTGCAGAGGAGGCACGTGAATATGGATTCATTGACCAAGTAATCGATAGGTCGTCATCCAAGACACGGCAGGCGTAAGCACTCTAACTAGCAAATGAAGATGCCTCAGGTCTTTGGTTGGCTGGGCTCAAGAGAAGAAATGAGTGGAACGGATCGTAGTTTCCGTTTTGCAAGGGAACGGTCTACGTTCAAAAGGCTAAAGAGAGTTCCTGAGGGTTGTCTTGTTGTGGCAAGTATAACCTCGTCGTCGTGGTGAGCCGAGAGATAGTACGATGAGGTACAAATCTTTCTCCAACAGAGTGCTCACTGGTATCTTGCTTGTCTTTTTGGTTTTTGCTTATGTCTTGGTTGATACAGAGGCTATTCAGCCTATGACAGACGCCTACAGTTTTACTTCTTCTCTATCTCCATCAGTATCCCTATCGCCGGAGAGTTCTTCTCAGACGCTCTCACTCGTAGGTCATGGATGGGGACCAGGTGTTGGAATGGGTCAATGGGGTGCTCTCGGCTATGCATTGGCTGGAGAACCTTACACCTGGATCCTCTCCCACTACTATGGCGGGACGAGCTTGAGCACACTAGCTGATTATGCCTCTACAACGGTGAAGGTTGTCATCTCCCAGAATGACGGCAATGCAGTTGAGGTTACCTCTAGCTCCCCTTTCAGTGTAGCGGGTATTTCATTCTCAGCTGGCGAAGTAGCACGTATCACCCTTATGGGTAATGGATCAACTGCTTCAGGATCATCCGATGAATGGCTCATTGCCAAGTCCGCCTCTTGCTCCGGTTCGGGAGGGTGGCAACCGGTCGGCTCGCAATCGGGATATCCAGATCCAGTTGTTGAACCTACCTCTCTTAGCCTCCAAGCAAGCAGTACCCAAGTCCTCTCGCTTTGTTTACCCAATGGCAGCGCTATGTTGCTCAGGGGCGAGTTGCAGGCAATTGCACCAAACGGAATACCGGAAACATTGAACATCGTCTCTTTGGAGGCGTACCTGGATGGGGTGGTACCCAAAGAATCTCCCGCTTATTGGGGGCAACTTGGTTCGCAGGGGCCGGATGGACAACCTTGGGGTTTTCAAGAGTTGGAAGCCCAAGCAGTAGCTGCTAGATCATATGTATTGGCTGATATCCAGGACTCTGCAAGTGGAACCATCTGTGATACCTCTGCTTGTCAAGTGTATGGGGGGATGTCCGCAGAGAATCCAATAAGTAATTTAGCGGTATCAGCCACCGCTGGACAGATTTTGAAAACAAGCAATGGAAGTATAGCACTTGCCTACTACTCCTCCTCGACGGGTGGTTATACGGCTGGTGGACCATTCCCTGCTGTAGTGGATTCAGGGGATAGCATATGCACTCCTGATATTTGCAATCCCTTCCACACTTGGCATGAAAGCTTGAGCTATACGCAAATACAGGATGCCTTTCCTCAAATAGGGGAGTTCGAATCTCTAGTGGTGACTGAACGTAATGGACTAGGTTCCTTGGGCGGTCGTGTCGAGATGATGGAGCTACTTGGCTCTGCAGGAACCATTCACATAACTGGGAGTTATTTTGCTAGCAAGCTTGGTCTTTACTCTAATTGGTTTGCAGTTGTGGACTCGCCTTCAGGGGGTATTGGAGGCTACTGGATACTCTCCTCCAACGGCTCGGTCTTCGGCTTCGGTGATGCCCCTTACTATGGGAGTGCCTTCAATGTGATGAACACGGGAGCCATGGGCGCTGCTCAAGCAGTGGATATGGCTACTACATCCACTAATGGGTATTGGATAGCGGCATCAGACGGTACGGTCTTTGGTTTCCATAACGACCTGTTCGGAGCAGGAAGTACTATTAATAGTACTGAAGCTCCACCAACCGGATTCACTCCCTCGACTGCGGCTATCAGTTCTTCCCTGAATGGTGATGGTTACCTTCTCGTTGATCAAGAGGGCATGGTATTCACCTTCGGCAACGCACCCCAATTCGGGGGCATGGAAGATGTCAACCCTAGTTTTAATGGTCAGGTTACCTCTATTGCTGTCTCATCTTACACTTGATGTTCATCTTCACGACTTGAGGTCCAAAGGAAGAAGGGCAGATCTATCGGATCGAAGAGCTGTTCCGATGTAAGAGACGGTAAATACCGAGCGCGGGGAACCCGGTATTCACCGTCTCGATCTATCGCAGCTGCGAAATGTATCATTGCTTTCCAGCGAAGGTCGAAGCACTCTACCTGGCATATGTTCCCTCCGCTTGTTTTACTTGCTCTACTTGAACTTCTGGTGAGAGTTCTAGAGCTTATTGGGGACTTTTCCTGCCAGACCTCCTTCCGGTTCCTCCTTGTCTTTCCTACTCCTCCCTGTCTCTCCTGGAGCACAAGACCCATGTAGCCGATAACTCTCCGATCATTGTTTATCGGAGTGGCTCCGCGCTCTCTTTAATATCTGCTTAGGATCCGCTTAAGATCCGCGCTTTCGCTCTCTTTTGATAATTGCCTACTCACTAGGTAGCTGCTCGTATCTTAGCTGGTAACGACCACTATAATTTAAAAGATTACTTTACAACTCGACAATAGTAACTAATTATGGTAAAGTTTGAATGAGGCAAACAGCCTCATATGTCGCCAGTCAATCACGATGTTGGTCGAGTGTGGAGGTGAGGAGTAATGACAGTACAGCTCGGTGATGTGGCACCAGATTTTTCGGCAGATACAACCGAAGGGAAGATCAACTTTCATCAGTGGTTGGGTGATCGCTGGGGTGTTTTGTTCTCTCACCCTAAGGACTTCACGCCGGTCTGCACTACAGAGCTCGGGGAAGTTGCGCGCTTGAAACCTGAATTCGACAAGCGGGGCGTAGCCGTTATCGGACTTTCCGTTGATCCAGTAGAGTCGCATCGTGCCTGGGCATCTGATATAGCAGAGACACAGGGTCATGCACTCAACTTTCCTGTCATAGGAGATCCAGAACATCGAGTAGCCGACCTGTATGGGATGATTCATCCCAATGCCAATGATACCTTGACGGTTCGTTCGGTATTCATTATCGATCCAGCCAAGAAGGTAAGGTTGACGATCACTTACCCAGCTAATGTAGGACGAAATTTCAAAGAGATCTTGAGAGTCATTGATGCTCTTCAGCTAGGAGATCGCTATCAGATTTCTACCCCGGCCAACTGGGAAGATGGCGATGATGTAATCATTGCCACTACAGTCACCAACGAAGAGGCTCGACAGCGTTTCCCCAAAGGCTTCAAGGAACTCAAGCCATATCTGCGGGTGACTCCTCAACCGAACAAATAAAACAAATAGACAATAAACTCTAAAAGTCCAATACAGAAATCCAGTATTGTCACTCATACTGTTCAGTTGACGACTAAAGATGTTTCTTTGATGGCGTGTGCTTTCTTGGATGTGGATACTCAACTGAACCGATGATGAGTTCAGCTCTTTAAAGTACCCTGTTGACAGGGGGTATGAAGAGATTGTCCCTATAAAATGCCAGTTCGGCTATGCTTTCTCGGATATCGTCAAGTGCACGGTGAGTACTTGATTTGGTGGGAAGCTTTGCCAAGATGTCCGGATACCATCTACGGCACAGTTCTTTCAAAGTCGACACATCTATAGATCTATAGTGAAGATATTCCTCGATTTGAGGGAGGTAAGCAGCGAGGAACCTACGATCTGTGCCAATGGTGTTGCCGCACAATGGTGAAGAGCGTGGAGTTGGCACATATTCCCTGATGAAGTCGTAAACTTGTCGACCGGCCTCTTCAATGGTGATAGTTGAGGACTGAATTGCATCGAGTAGACCACTTTTGGAGTGCATCTCTCTCACTACGGGCTCCATGTCTGCGAGTAGCTCCGGAAGAGTAGAGATAACTAAGTCAGGACCTTCGGCCACTACCTGCAAGTTGTCGTCGGTCACGAGAACTGCAATCTCCACTATCGTGTCTTTGTTGGGGTCGAGCCCGGTCATCTCCAAATCCATCCAAACAAGCATTGCTACGATCGTAGTAGGTTGTGAAGCCATATGTTGATGATCGAGCCATATTGTCCTATATGCATGCAGCGATAAGATTAACGGTTGTGCAGCAATATCACAGATGCAAGGGCTCAATGCTCTAGTTTGGTAAGGTCATTCTATGGCGATCAACGAGCAAGTAACTAAGGGCCTCGATACCTCTGCAGCTAGAGAGCTTAGTTCACAAGATCGCAAATCCACTGTTCAGCCTGTACCTGTGCTACCTTCCTATGAAGGATCTTGTATATCCAGACTAGTACCTGCCTTGTTGAGCGAGAAAAGCTCTTCGCTCCGATCATGGCTTCCCGAGGCCGTCCAACATGCTCGCCAAGTAGTGCTCTTGGCTTTGGACGGTCTTGGCTGGGAGCAAATCACTGAACGTGCCACCATGCTCCCGACCTTGTGGTCGGGCAGTGCACAGCGCATCAGCTCAGTGGCGCCTACCACGACAGCTACAGCACTCACCTCACTCACCACTGGTTTAACCCCCGCTCAACATGGAGTTGTCGGTTACAGGATGCGCATAGCAGAAAGAGAGGTGCTCAATGTACTGCGGTGGCAGGTGAGCAGTGATGGTAGAAGGTCTGATGCTCGTTCGATCTATCCGGCCAGCGTGATCCAAAGTTACCCAGCCTTTCTAGGCGAGAGCGTGCCTACTGTCGTCCGTGCTGAATTCGCTACCACTGGATTCACTCGGGCGCACCTTGGGGGAAGCTACTTGATTGGATGGAGAGTTGCATCCTCCCTTGTAGTAGAGGTAGGCCGCCTTGTTTCCAAAGGAGAGCCCTTTGTCTATGCTTACTATGACGGTGTAGACAAAGTTGCTCATGAATGGGGTCTGGATGAGCACTACGATGCCGAGCTGCAAACCGTAGATCACCTCGTTGCTGAGATATTGGATTCTATTGGTCCTGGTTGTGCTCTTGTAATTACCGCTGATCATGGTCAAGTACAAGTAGGTGGTCAAAGCTTGGCTCTCCCTACCGAGATCATGGACAATGTGGAGTTGTTGTCTGGAGAGGGAAGGTTCAGGTGGCTACATTTGCGACCAGGTAGTCAAGAGGAGTCCCTGGCAGCCGCTGAAGAGGCCTTTGGAAAACTTGCTTGGATCGCAACTCGCGACCAGATCATCGAAGAAGGTTGGTTAGGGGGAGTTCCTCAGCCAGAGGTGATTGACCGACTTGGTGACTTAGCACTAGTTGCTTTTGAACCGGTTGCTTTTCTTGATCCAGCGGACACAGGAGAGTCTGCTTTGGTGGGACGACACGGCTCACTCACAGGAGCTGAGATGTGGGTACCGTTAGTGGCTTGGCTCAAGGAATGAGGCCAAGATTGGTCAGCATGGGATATCACATGAGATATCAGCAGTATGCCGGCTCCTCATCGAGCTTGGTTTCAGGAGAGATCTAAGGTTTCAGGAGAGATCTAAGGAGGTAGTAATGGAAACGAGGACAAGCGCTGAGGGAGAGGTGAATCCGAATGAATCACCTACGGTTGAGGTGGTAGGAGATTCGGGAAGTAGCCAAGAACAAGGAAGAGACAAGGAGTCTCCAGACGCAGAAGGCAATGAATGGGTGGAGCAACCAGGAAAGGTAATGCGCATAGGCTCCATGGTGAAGCAGCTGCTCGATGAAGTTCGTCAAGCACCTCTTGACGAGGCGGGTAGGAATCGTTTGCGGGAGATCTACGAGATCTCCGTTAGAGAGTTGTCCAGTGGGCTCTCCCCGGAGCTCTCCAAAGAACTTGACAGAGTTACTTTGCCATTTGATGAAGGGACTCCGAGCGAAGCTGAGTTACGGGTTGCCCAAGCCCAGCTAGTTGGCTGGTTGGAAGGATTGTTCCATGGAATACAAGCTACTTTGCTGGCGCAGCAAATGGCTGCTCGATCTCAATTGGAAGAGATGCGCAGACGAAGTCTGCCTCCAGGAGAACCTGGCGAATCACAGGTATTGAGACCAGGAGCCTATCTGTGAGGGGGAAAGGATCCTCCTTCGTTCACCTCCATACCCATACGGAGTTCTCCATGTTGGACGGTGCTGCCCGTATAGGAGAGCTGATCGGGAAGGCAGTATCCGACGGGCAGCCAGCTCTGGCCATAACCGACCATGGCAACATGTACGGAGTACTCGACTTCTACCTCGCCTGCAAGAATGCAGGGATCAAGCCGATCATAGGGATGGAAGCGTACATGGCTGCATCCTCTCGACACGACCGACCGGCAAGACGTGGTCGAGTCGACGACGAAGGCAGCTTCTCGAACAAAGGGGAGAAGCTCTACCATCACTTGACCTTGCTGGCAGAGAACTTGCAAGGATACAAGAACTTGATGAAGCTCTCCTCAGCAGCTTACCTGGAAGGATACTACTACAAGCCAAGGGTGGACTGGGAGCTGTTAGAGAGGTACCATGAAGGCCTCATTGCCACCACTGGGTGTCTGGGAGGACTAGTCCCTCAAGCACTGCTCCTTTCGGACTATGGCTCGGCATACGAAATTGCAGGAAGATTCACGGAGATATTCGGTCGAGACAGTTTCTTCATAGAGATACAGGACCATGGCATCGAAGCCCAGAGGAAGATCAATCCCGACCTTTTGACTTTGTCCTCCAAGCTCGACATCCCTCTGCTGGCTACCAATGATAGCCACTATGTCTCACGAAAGGACGCGCAGATCCACGATGCCCTGTTATGCGTGCAGACGGGAACCACAATCTCGGATCCCAAGCGCTTCCGCTTCGAGGGGGAGGAGCACTACTTGAAGTCCGCAGCAGAGATGAGGCATCTCTTTGCCGATATTCCTGAGGCATGCGACAACACCCTGGCGGTAGCGGAGAGGGTCCAGTTGGAGATCGAGTTCCAAGGAGCAGTGCTACCTCGGTTTCCCATCCCTCCCCAGTACGAGGGGGATAGCTATGAGGCGAAGGCGAGAGCGTACCTGGACAGCCTCGCCTTCGAAGGCGCCAAGGCAAGGTACGGCGATACTCTTCCGCAAGAGGTCCGGGACAGGCTCTCCTACGAGCTATCTGTCATAGGAGAGATGGGCTTTGCCACCTACTTCCTAGTCGTCTGGGATCTGATAGCCTACGCCAAGCGCCGTGGGATCAGAGTGGGTCCTGGACGAGGCTCAGCTGCGGGTTCCTTGGTCGCTTACTGTCTTGGGATAGTTGAGCTGGATCCCATCCGGTATGATTTATTGTTCGAGCGATTCCTGAACCCAGGACGCAAGCAGATGCCCGACATAGACATGGACTTCGACGAGCGCTACCGAGCCGAGATGATTCGGTACGCTGCCGAGCGCTACGGATCCGACCACGTAGCCCAGATAGTCACCTTCTCCACTATCAAAGCTAGGGCTGCCGTAAGGGACGCAGCCAGAGTCCTGGGGGAGCCATATGCTCTGGGGGACAGGATAGCCAAGGCGATGCCACCGTTGGTGATGGGGAGAGATACCCCACTGGAGGCTTGCTTGGAGGAAAAGGACGGCTACGAGGATGGCTACAGGCAAGCGGCGGAGCTCAGGGCCATGTACGAGACGGATCCCAAGGTCAAGGCAGTGGTGGACGTAGCCAGAGGACTGGAGGGATTGAGGCGACAGGACGGCATACACGCTGCCGCGGTGGTCATTACCGATGAGCCGCTCACCGAGTACCTACCTGTGCAGAGGAAGCCAGAACCTGGCAAGGATCCCTCCGAGGCACCGCTGGTCACCCAGTACGAGATGCACGGAGTGGAGTTGTTGGGACTGTTGAAGATGGACTTCCTCGGACTTCGCAACCTCTCGGTGATCGAGGCAGCCTTGGACCTAATAGAAGAGGGGAGTGGGAACAGACCGGACATAGACAACATCCCTTTGGACGACGAAGAGACCTTCGCCATGCTGAGGAGAGGAGAGTCCATCGGGGTGTTCCAGCTAGAAGGAGCGCAGATGCGCTCCTTGATGCGCCAACTCGCTCCCAGCTGCTTCGACGACATAGCGGCATTGGTCGCTCTGTACCGGCCAGGCCCGATGGCGGCCAACATGCACAGGGACTACGCAGAACGGAAGAATGGTCGTCAGAAGGTGACCTATCTGCATCCGGACCTGGAGCCGATACTCTCCGACACTTACGGACTCATGATCTACCAGGAGTCGGTGATGAGGGTGGCGCAACGCTTCGCTGGCTACAGCTTGGAAGAGGCGGACAACCTGCGCAAAGCCTGCGGGAAGAAAATTCGCTCCCTCATCCAAGCCGAACGCGAGAAGTTTGTCGAGGGATGCAAGAGAGAGGGGTACGGGGAGGAGCTCGGCACCAAGCTGTTCGACATCATCGAGCCGTTCGCCGACTACGCCTTCAACAAGTCCCACTCCTATGGGTACGGTCTGATCGCCTACCAAACCGCTTGGCTCAAGGCTCATTACCCGGTCGAATACATGGCTGCACTACTGTCCTCGGTCGGGGACGACAAAGACAAGGTGGCCTTGTACCTAGCTGAATGCAAGGCAATGGGCATAGAGGTGAAGGTACCGGATGTAAACACCTCCAATGCCTTCTTCTCCGTGAAGGAGGAGAACGGGAAGAAGGCGATCACCTTCGGACTCTCTGCCGTCCGCAATGTAGGAGAGGGGCTGGTATCCCATATTGTCTCCGAGAGAACTCAGAATGGTCCTTATCGTGACTTCTACGACTTCTGTCAAAGGGTAGACACCTCTGTGCTCAACAAGCGGACAGTTGAGTCATTGATCAAGGCTGGCGCCTTCGACAAGATGGGACACAGCAGGCAAGGACTCTATCTATCTTTTGAGAAGGTGATCGAGCAGGTGCTCGCGGAACGCAAGGAACGAGCGAGCGGTATCGTTTCCCTCTTCGCCGGTCTTGAAGAGGAAGTCCAAGATGGAGGGTCAGGGTATGACCGTTTAGGAGTGGAAATACCTCAGCAGGAGTGGGGAGATCGGGAAAGACTGACTTACGAAAAGGAGATGCTCGGTCTTTACGTAAGTAGTCACCCACTTTCATCTCTCAAGGCAGAGCTGTCTGCCCAGATAGACTGTTCTATAGCGGAGCTCATCGAAGAAGGACTCAATGCTTCCACTTCAGAAGTATGGGCAGGTGGACAGGGAAAAGGAGTCTATACACTAGGGGGTATAGTCAATGGATTGAACAAGAGGTATACGAAACAAGGGGCACAGATGGCCTCGTTCATCCTGTCCGATCTTACCTCGTCCATCGAAGTAGTCGTGTTTCCCAAGGTGATGGAGTCCGCAGGTCATCTCCTCGCAGAGGACGAGGCTATATGCGTGAAAGGTCGTTTGGACGCAAGGGACGACCGGGCCGTGTTCATAGCCATGGACATCACCCCATTGAAAGCAAGCGCGGAGCAACCCATGGAGCTGAGGGTAACGTTGCCACTGAGAGGCATGAAAGAGGATAGTTTAGATGCGCTGGCTAGTATCTTAAGGGAGCATCCAGGCAGTGTACCGGTATACTTGCAGGCTGGAGAGCGGGTATGGAAGTTGCCCCCTAGTTTTAGCGTGGAGCTCAGGCCAGGATTGATGGGGGAGATCCGGGAGCTCCTGGGAGCAGGAGCTCTTTCGTGAGTCGTTACGAACAAGGTACCTGTCGTTCCAGCCAATTCCATATCCTCAGTTACTTCTCTTGAACGGTGTTGTTCATGCAGGGGTTGCAGTTTGGTAAACTATTTTTAAATGGTGTGGCAGATACTGCTCGTGCCGTAGGAATGAGCTGGTCGGCGGCAAGGTGGTCCATAGTGGCTACTTTGAATGGGTATAGAGTTGGGAGTCGAACGGGTCATGCCCATTGAGGTTGAGACCAAAGATTGTACCGCGTTAGCCGATGCAGAGCTGGCTGAGATGGCTGATCTGTGTGCTGCGGCGACAGCTGGTTTTGATGTTGGTTATCTTTCTAAGCAGCGAGACGAGTGGGTATTGGTCACCCAGGCTAGAGAGAAAAGTAAGTTGCGGGGGTTTTCTTTCTGTACATTGGAGCGGATAGGGGGAACACCAGCGCTACTAGTTGGTGTAGCGGCGGTTGATCGAATTGCCAAGGCCGATCAAATTCTTCGTCAGATCATGGGTGATCAATATCGAAGAGCGGTGCTCGCCTTCCCCGATGAAGATGTACTGGTGGGGACGAGGCTGTTCTCACCTACAGGGTTTGTCGTACTGGCTGGCTTGCATGACGTGATTCCACGTCCAGGGCACAAGGCCAGCGGAGAGGAACGAGCTTGGGGACGTCGATTGGCCAAACGCTTTGGTGTCGAGAGCCATTTGGACGACAAGACATTTGTTGTCAGCGGAGATGGGTCTATCAGTGGAGGGGTTGATTTCGTCAGCACCAAGGCGAAACTGGATGAAGGAATTACGGATCTGTTCGAATCAGTAGTGAGCGAGCGACATGATGCTCTAGTAGCTTTTGGCTGGGCCATGGCAGAGGATCTAGCCAAGAACAAGCTGGGTCGATAGCCATAGCTCCCTGGGTGTATCTCGTTTGCGGTCGCCACTCGTTCATTCTTGTGCACATTTCCGGCAAGGTTATGGCCGGGGCAAGATGGCAGATATGACTTTGTAACAGTGGCCTTTACGAGGCTTGGTGAGAGATATCACTAGATATGACGGCTTGAAGCCGAGAGCCTTTTCGAGTGCACGACCGGAGAGGCGTCCATATCTATCCTCCGGGATAACGCCCTGGGATAGTGGATCTTCAATTACAAGTTCGTGGAGGCGTGGTCCCCAAGGAAAGCGCGCGATTAAAGGCTCGTATGCTGAGCGCCTCACGACGGCTATCTCTCCATTGGTGTTGATCAGAGTCAAGGAAGGCTGTGTCCCATCACGGTCTCCATAGCTTGTAGCTGGGCCATGGAAGCCTAACAATGGCTGTTCAGGATTGGGGATAAGGGCATCAAGGAATCGTCGCAAGCGCCGTCGTCGTAGGTGAACACGGCGTAATTCAAGAGCTTCCACGGCTATGCTATCTGGTTCGCTGGGGTCGTCCACCTCTTGGAGCTCCTCTCCTGCTACAGTAGCCACTACGGTGTCAAGAGGGCCGATCTTACTGTTCAAGAACACGGATTTTCCATCCCCGCTTCCTGCTAGTGAGAGTCTTGTCAGAGCTCCAGAGGCTAAGTCTATGCCAGCGGAGAGTTCATTGGTCGCTGCCAATACGTATATCTGTAGCTGAGTACCTGGACGGTCTTCGCGAAGCGCTGATCGTTTGTGTTTTTTATCAGAACTGACTCGTGTAGGTGTCATTGAAAAAATGCACTAACTTACTATCTTTCAAAGGTAAAGTAAACAATGAATGTGGTTCTTCCAACCGTAGTTCAAGAACAGCATATCCTGTTCTTGGTATGAACTTTGCAGAGCAGTATTTGACGGCGAACCTCTAAATTTTCTAAATATATTGCTAAATGTAGCTTATGCCGTGCACGTCTTCCTGGGTAGATGGCGTAATACGACCACCTAGACAAGAGAGACCTGCAGGTAGTAATTCGTGACAACAAGAAGGTAGGGCGTGCGTGGAACTTTCGCTAGCAGGAAGAACAGCTTTGGTCACAGGCGGGTCAAGAGGAATAGGAAAGGAGATTGCAGCTGCATTTGCTTCGGCAGGGGCGAAGGTGATGATCTCTTCGCGCAAGGCTGATGCCCTTGCTGAAGCCATTGCCACCATGGACGGTGAGGTCGACTTTTGTGTGGCCAATGCAGGCGATCCTAATGGAGCTGAACAATGTGTAGCGAGAACCGTTGAGAGATTCGGCAGCTTGGATATCTTGGTGAACAATGCAGCTACCAATCCATATATGGGTGCATTGATAGATGTGGATCCTCCTCGGGCAGAGAAGACTGTTCAGGTCAATCAAATGGGGGTGTTGTGGTGGTCTCAGTGTGCCTGGAGATCGTGGATGAACCAACACGGTGGCTGTATCTTGAACATAGCCTCTGTCGGAGGGATGAGCGTGGAGCCAGGTCTCGGTATCTACAACGTTACCAAGGCAGCTGTCATCCAAATGACCAAACAGCTTGCTTATGAACTGGCTCCAACTGTACGGGTGAACGCCATAGCCCCTGGCTTGATCAAAACTCGATTTGCTCAAGCCCTTTGGGAGGGAGCGGAGAGTACTATAGCCGAACGACTGCCTCTCCGACGCCTAGGTGAGGTGAACGATGTAGCAGGAGCAGCACTGTTCCTGGCTTCCGAGTCAGCATCGTGGATCACTGGAGCAGTTTTGGTAGTGGACGGTGGCACCTTGGTCATGCCCTCTGGGGGAGTCGTAAGCTGACCATATGGCGACCGCAATCCCCTCCCTGAGGAGGGGTTCACCACTCCATCCTTTCATCCACTTTGCCAGCTAGTTTCGTCGGAGAACACAACAGTTCGCTATACCAGAGTTGGCCAGCCGGAATCCTCATCAAACACTTGAGAGTTCTGCTGCCCACTTTGCAAGGGTGGAGCGCTGGAGTTTGCCTAGATTAGTACGGGGAAGATCTCGGACGTTGAAGATTCTTTTTGGTGCTGCATAGGGAGCAATCCTGGAAGTTACTATGTCATGAACCTCTTCCAGCGCTGGAGAGTCATCGATATCGATAGGGACGATTAGAGCTACTACGGCCTGTCCCCAATAAGGATCAGGCACTCCGGTCACGGCTACCTCTTGGATCTTGGGATGCTCCTTGAGCACTCTCTCTACTGCTTGTGGCCAAATTTTTTCGCCACCTGAGATGATGAGCTCGTCGGCTCGACCCTCTACCTGAAGCTTCCCATCCTGTCCTATATGGCCCAGGTCCTTTGTGGTCAGCCATCCTTCAGCAGATTTCGGGTCATATCCATCGCGATAACACCTGAGCAGCATAGCTCCCTTGAGCATTATTTGCCCTCTTTCGTCTATCCGTACCTCTACGCCGTCGAGTGGGATGCCGTTGTAGACCACTCCTGATCCAGTCTCTGTCATGCCATAGGTCATGACAGCGTTGGGGGGAAGTTCGTCCAATGGAGCGGAGCCACCAACTACGACTCTGCGGAAAAGTGCCGGATCTACTCTCTTCAGCATGGTAGGCACAAGGGAAACCAAGTTGGTTCCTCTGCCAACGGCCGCCTCTTTGATTGCAGCGGGATCAAACCTTTCCAGCAACGTGACTTTAGTGCCGGTGAGTACGGCTCTCATCACGACCGACAGACCACCGATATGGGCCAGGGGGAGACAGGCCAACCAGTGATCCCTACTAGGATCCACCTCTAGCCTTTTGCTGGTGGCTAAAGCCGAGGCGAGAACTGCTTGATGAGTGAGGATCACTCCCCTTGGTTCTCCTGTGGTTCCACTAGTGGCCACCACTACAGCATCGCCTTCTTCGATGGGAATACCGTGGGACAGTTGGATACGGTCCCCACTAGGGTCAATGAGTTCACTGGGTCTCATTTTTTCTAATAGAGCACGTGTCGATTCCTTGGATGTGCGGCCATCCAAAGGAAGCAAGGCATCTCCTGACTCCCAGATCTTTTCTAGAACTCCTACGAAATGTTCGTTGGCGGGCATTGCTACTGCGATCAGCTTGTGCACGCTTAGAGATTACTGTTTTTACGGCGTGGCAAAGCGAGGTAAGTTGTTTTCGTGAATAATCGACCGTTGGATACCGTCAGTGCCGCTCCTCTTCCTGCTTGGAATCGAGTAGGGACTTGGAGCGACATCCGTTATGAAGTCGCAGAGGGCATAGCGAAGATCACCATTTCTCGTCCAGAGGTGCACAATGCTTTTCGACCACGCACCTTGTTCGAGTTGCAAGAGGCGTTCTCTATGGCCAGGGATGACACCAGTGTAGGAGTGGTCATACTGTGCGGAGAAGGTGACAAGGCGTTTTGTTCTGGAGGTGACCAACGTATCAGGGGCAATGATGGATACATAGGTGATGACGATCTCGGTAGAAGTGGTATAGGGAGACTCAATGTATTGGATCTCCAGATACAAATTCGTAGACTGCCAAAACCAGTCATCGCCATGGTTGCAGGGTACGCAATTGGAGGTGGGCACGTGCTGCACCTGGTCTGTGATCTAACCATAGCTGCAGACAACGCCCGATTCGGACAGACCGGTCCCAAGGTAGGCAGTTTTGATGCAGGCTACGGAGCAGGTCTCCTGGCTAGGACCATAGGTCTTAAAAGAGCCAAGGAAGTGTGGTTTCTCTGTCGTCAGTACGATGCCCAACAGGCGTTGGAGTGGGGTTTAGTGAATGCTGTAGTTCCCCTGGAGAACTTGGAACAGGAGACAGTGGCTTGGTGCAGGCAGATCTTGAAGCTCTCCCCAATCGCACTACGCATGCTCAAAGGATCGTTCAATGCAGTGGACGAAGGGCTAGCTGGTATACAACAGTTTGCAGGAGATGCCACTATGCTTTTCTACATGACAGAAGAGGGACAGGAAGGCCGAGATGCCTTTTTGGAAAAAAGAGCCCCGGATTTCTCCAAGTTCCCCAAACGTCCTTAATTTTTTGAGGATGGCATCTTGTTGAGCCATTGGATAGCTGGAGCAAGGCCGCGTACCCTTGGTGCTGCAGCTGCTGCAGTGGTTGTCGGTACGGCTGCTGGAGCAACAGAGGGAACGGTAGTGTGGTGGCGTGCACTTCTCGCACTTGTTGTGGCAGTTGGTATTCAAATAGGAACCAACTACGCCAATGACTACTCGGATGGGAAGCGAGGAGCCGATGCCAAGCGATCTGGACCAGTCAGGTTGGTAGCTAGTGGCCTTGCTTCGCCTACGGCGGTAAAGAGAGCGGCCATAGTTTCCTTTGCCATAGCTGCGGCGGCCGGTGCAGTGCTGGCCATAATCGTCAATCCGCTACTGTTCCTGTTTGGTGGGGCATGCATCTTAGCTGGATGGTTTTATACAGGGGGACCTCGACCCTATGGTTACATGGGACTTGGGGAGCTGTTCGTATTCATCTTCTTTGGTGTGGCTGCAGTTTGCGGTACGGCATATGTGGTCACCTCTCGTCTGGATCTCGTAGCGTTGTTGGCCTCGTTGCCGGTTGGTCTATTGGCAACGGCTCTTTTGGTAGTCAACAACTTACGGGATATAGATACAGATGCCAGCTCGGGGAAGAGGACATTGGCGGTGATGTTAGGGGAGAGGTTGACGCGTAGCTTCTATGTCGGTTGTGTGATAGCTGCTTTCTTGCTGGTTATACCGCTGTGGCCGTATCGCCACTGGGCATTGTTGTCCTTGCTGGCCTTGGTAGTAGCTATCGTACCGTTGAGGCAGGTAGCCAAGGCCTTTGATGGTATTGATGGACGCAATCGAGAGCTGATAAAGGCTCTCGGTGCTACTGGAGCTTTACAAATGGCATTTGCATTGCTGCTTGCTGTAGGGCTGGTCATTTAGCTGACTCCCTCTCTCGGAGACATAGGACAGGGTTTCATGCTTATCTTGGTTCGAGAGAAAGTTCATTTAAGAAGCGGTTCAGAACGTCGATGAACAACTCTGGCTTTTCGAGATGTGCTGCATGACCAGCTCCAGATATGCTGACGAAACGAGCATTGTTTCCAATCAGGTTGACCATCCGCTGGCCGATGGCGGAGAATTTCTCGTCCCTTTCTCCGGCCATCACGAGAACGGGCATGTCGAGTTCCCTCAGGTGCTTCCACAAAGGTTGTTGTGCCCCCGTGCTAGCCAATCTCAAACTAGAGGCCAACCCAGAAGGGGTGTTGGTGCGTCGGAGGGCTAGGTCCTCTTCGGACACGGGTAGAGTGGCAAAGATGGGTTGTTCTAGCCAACGTTTTAAGAAATTGTCAAGTCGCTTTTGTTGATCATAAGAGGAGTTCTCGAGAGAGTCGTTGGATTTTCCCTCTCCAGGATCCAGTTGTTCAGCAAGGACGAGATCGGCTGCGTAGCGCCTCTTTCGTTCCTCTGCATCCTCTATACCTGGATTGGCCCCGAGCAGCACGAGTGCTCTCACCAAGTTGGCATGGTTGATTGCCAGTTGAAGACAGAACCTTCCGCCCATGGAGTAACCTATGTAAACTCCTTGACCAGCTGTTTTGGCAAGCAGAGCTGCCCCATCGACTAGATTTGCCCGTATGTTGCTAGATCCACCATGGCCAGGGGCATCTATCAGCATGACTTCGTATGCACTTGCCATTGATTCCGCTATTCTCAGCCATGAAAGGCCTACTTGGGTAAATCCATGAACGAAGATCAGCTTTATCGATCTGTACTCCCCCTTTTCACTCTGCTCCAAGGAATCATTGGACAGGGTGGTACTGGAGAGCAGCGTGTCGGATGGATCTTGAGCTGTGGGAGATCTGTGATCGGTGAAAGAGGATTGGTGCTGGGAGGCTGTAGCTGGGTCAGTGGTAATAGAGAGAGTATCTTGGTTCATGGCCCCAGTCCGACAAGTCTCAGGGTCAGGAGAGCTTGCTACGTACGGAACCGTAGTGGACTCCGATGGTGAGTCATTGTCTTCTTTGACGGGGCAAGCAGTAGATCCAGGTTGACTCATGCCAATGAGACTATCTCTGGAATACAGGGCATGAAGATATAGAGGTTAGCGACGTTGGTCGTAGGAGCGTAGAGGGTATGAACGGTACACAGGCCAGCTTTGCTGGTACATTAGTTGATGAGTGGGCGAGGCTAGGGGTTAGGCATGCTGTGGTTTGTCCTGGGTCACGTTCCACGCCATTGGCTTTGGCTCTGGCAAGAGATGACCGGATCCATCTGCACTTGAAATTGGACGAACGCTCTGCTGGCTTTTTCGCTATTGGCTTGGCCAAGGAGGTCAATTCCCCAGTCATTGTTCTCGTAACTAGTGGTACAGCTGCTGCTGAATTGCATCCAGCAGTTCTAGAAGCTCATCATGGTCGCACACCGTTAATTGTGTGTACAGCAGATCGCCCGCCAAGGCTGCATCATGTTGGCGCCCCTCAAACTGCAGAACAGTCGCGGCTCTATGGGGATGCTGTATCGTTCTTCTTTGAGCCTGGGTTGCAGCTAGCTAGTACCTCTAGGCATTGGTGGAGGTCTTTGGCCTCCAGGGCTTATCTGGAGTCCATGCATGGTGCGTTAGGCAGGGGGCCTGTTCACCTGAACATTGCCTTCGACGACCCTTTGCTCGAAGAGCCAGAGGAGCTGCCGACTAGTCGTAGGGGTATGGGTTGGCATCGTCGTTTGACAGCTGCTGGGCATACGCCGGAGGTTTTGTTGGAGTTATTGGCGACCGTCCGTAAAGGAGTTATCGTTGCAGGAGCTGACAGCGGTGATCCCTTGGCCATGCATGAGTTTGCTCGTTTAGCGGGGTGGCCTGTGCTCGCCGACCCTAGGTCGAGGGCACGCCTTTCTCTGCCTACTACCGTGGCAGCTGCGGATGCAATCTTGCGCAGCAAGAGATTTACCGAGATCGCTAGGCCAGAGGTTGTGTTCCGCATCGGTGATCCATGGGCGTCGAAAGTAATTGCAGAGTGGCTAGAGCAATTGCTCGTTTTCGATGTACCTCAGGTGGTGGTGCATTCTTCGAGAAGGTGGCCTGATCCCATGCGCTCCGCATCATTCTTCTCGGATATCGAACCATCGACCATGTTCCAAGAGGCAATTGTCCGTCTAGGCGCAGATGGTCACAGAGACAACAAAGAGTTGGCGAGGAGGGACGAGCATGACAACGATTCCACTACCCCTGATTGGTTGGGGTTATGGCAGGTTGCTGAGCAAACCGCTCAGCAGGTATTCGAAGAGATGCTCGAGGAGGGTGGAGATGTCAACGAACCCAAGGTCGCTCGTTGGCTCTTTGCCAATTTAACCAGTTCCGACTTATTATTTTTGTCTTCATCGATGCCTGTGCGCGATGTGGAGTACTTTGGTCCTCCTCGCTCTGATCCGCTTGTAGTGGAATCCAATAGAGGTGTCAATGGCATAGATGGGGTTATCTCCACTATCCTCGGCCTAGCTACCGCCCGTCAGTTGGACCAGGCGAGGTACTCGAAGGGCCTGGAGGAGAGTACAGGGTCCACCGAAGGTCGACGTCGTATCCCTATCCATGATGAAGGCGGAGGCAGCGGTGGGGGCAGGGTTGTTGGTTTGGTAGGTGATCTTGCATTTCTCCACGATGTATCTGGTTTGGTTGGTCCTGGAGCGGTAGGAGTGGATGCCACCATCATCGTCTTTGGCAACGGAGGTGGTGGTATATTTTCCCTTCTCCCTCAAGGGAAGCTGTTGGAGAAGGAGGTGTTCGATAAGCTCTTTCTTACTCCCCCCGAAGCAGATGTCGTATCGGTGGCTAGAGGGTTCAAAGTTGATGTGGAGGCTGTGTCTGACATGGATGAGTTGATGAAGACATTTCACGAACCGAGTGAAGGCCTGCGGGTTATTTATGTAGAGGTACCTTCACCGGTAGAGAATGCAGCTATCCACGAAGAGTTGAACTTCAAGGTAGTAGAGGCGATAGAGGAAGCTAGCAACAAAGGTGTGATAGATGCCTAGTCTCTTTGCCGATCTTCAGTTCAGGGGGCTTGTTCATCAGATGAGCGACCCTAGTTTGGCTGCTAAGCTTGATGGAGGTGGTCTAGTGGCCTACATCGGATTCGATCCTACCTCCGATAGTTTACATGTTGGCAGCTTGCTCCAGCTGTGTCTACTGAAGAGATTGCAGGAGGGTGGTCATCAACCTATAGCGCTTGCTGGTGGTGGAACCGGGATGATAGGGGATCCTAGCGGGAAATCCCAGGAGAGACCCTTGCTCGAGCCAGAAGAACTGGATGCCAATGTCGCAGGTATAAGAGCTCAGCTTTCTCGCTTCCTCGACTTCTCTCCCAATTCCTCTACGACACGAGCTTTGTTATTGGACAATCGGGTATGGCTGGAACCGTTGGGCCTCATCTCTTTCTTGCGAGATATAGGCAAGCACTTCACCGTCAATCAGATGATATCCAAGGAGTCTGTACGGGCTAGATTGGAAAGGCCCGAGACGGGGGTCTCCTTTACTGAGTTCAGCTACATGCTTCTGCAGGCCTATGATTTCTTGTACTTATTCGATCACTACAACTGTCGTCTGCAGTTGGGGGCCTCTGATCAATGGGGCAACATAACTATGGGCATAGACTTGATTCGTCGAGTGAGGGAAGCCACAGCTTGGGGTCTTACCACTCCTTTAGTGGTTAAACCGGATGGAAGCAAATTTGGTAAAACAGAGTCTGGGGTAGTGTGGCTGGACCCATCGAAAACAAGTCCTTACCAGTTCTACCAGTTTTTCTTGAGAACCGAGGATTCTGTAGTGGGTACGTATCTCCGCTATTTCACCTTTCTCGATCATGAAGAGATCCTTGCCTTGGAGGAGTCGGTCAAGTCTCATCCAGAGAGACGAGAGGCTCAAAGGGTTTTAGCTCGTGAGGTGTGTACGCTGGTCCATGGCGATTCTGCCACCCATCAAGCAGAGATGGCTTCTCAAGCTCTTTTCTCTACCGAGGTTGATCAACTAGAAGAGGAAACCCTGTTGGAGGTGTTCAAAGAGGCCCCTTCCACTACATTGCCCAAGTCGTTCTTGGATGGAAGTCCCAGCATGAGTGATGCCTTTGTTCTCACCGGACTTGCGCCTTCCAAGAAGATGGCCCGTACGGTCATCTCTCAAGGAGGTGGATACTTGAACAACCGGCGCGTAACTGATTCCTCCCGGCCTTTGGGGCCTGGTGATCTCCTATGCGGACGGTACATGATTTTGCGCAAAGGCCGTAAAGAGCATCACTTGATTCGCTTCGAGTCGTAACCTCAGGAGCTGCAAGCCTTGGTTTGCGCTGATGGTTCGAACTAGTTAACTGAAAAGAATGAGCGACATTGATGAGAATGAGTAGCTATAAGCGGGGGGCTGTCCGAGTAGGAGCTACCTTCTTAGTGGCCATGGTGCTGGCCATCAGTTCTAGTTCCTGCAGTGCCAGGACAGATATGAAAGGGTCTTTGAGTTCCAGAGTGAGCGCTTGGGCTGCTGCTTCTTCGTTTACAGCCAGAGTAGCGGAGTTACAGCGTGATGCAAAAACGATTGCCAAGTTAGCAGGTGAGAACAACCAAAAGGGAGTGCGAACCCTCTGTGAGGTCATGGGAATCGATGCCCGAAAGGCTAACGATTCATTGCCCGCTCCGAGCGAGCAGCTGAGCTCCCTGCTTGCCAGTGCTTACTCTGCTATTTATAAGTGGGCGGTTAGTTGCTATATGGAATCTACCGAACATCGATCAGGGGTGATGGCCGCAGAGAGTGCCCCAGAACAATCCGTACTAACTGAGCTCGGCCGGGCGATCGTAGCAGAGAAAGCACTTGCCCTACTGGGTGAAGGTTCACCGTCTAGGCGGCAACAGTAAGAGGATAAAGGATAAAAAATATTGCCTCTTGATGGTCAAGTGTTTTCATTTGGTCGAGGACGCAGATCTATGCGAAGTGTAAGTATGCCATCTTCAAGGGAGGCTTGGGCATCTCCGATCATGGCGAAATCCATGTAATCAATCTGTGCTTGCTCTATGAAACGCCGTCGTTCGGGTCCCTCGACCGGGGGAATTGTCCGATTCCGTACGGCCTCTGCTCGTTGCCTGAATCTTACCACCATTGCCTCTGGATCGAACTGGTCAGCCACAGTTGCCTCCTAAGCGTAAGGATGAGTGCCACGTGCATGATCAGTGACGTCGACCACCTCTTCTATGTCTGGGACAGCTTCTTTGATAGCTACTTCGATACCTTGGCTCAAAGTCATGCGGGCAAGGCCACAACCTTGACAGCCACCTTCTAACTGCAGATAGACCGTAGTCTCACGAACCCCAACCAAAGAGGCATATCCTCCATGTGCAGCTATGGCAGGATTGACTCGTTCATCCAAGACAGCCTGTACTCGATGGGCCAGATCGTTGTCCAAGTCACCTACGTCTAACAGCTCTTTGAGTCCGCTAACATCACTGTTGAGCGGCGTATTGGGATTGATTATTACCATGCCCGCCTCCTCTCCGCTACCCGAGACATCTAGGCGAGCACCCCTTAATTTATCCACACTACTGCGTGGTATGACCAACGCTAAGTTGTCCTCTAGTTGCTCAATGACATCGGAACTGTCTGCATCCGAAACAGCCTGAAAATAAAGGTCGTATGTGTAATGGCCTTGGCTGATACCTGCAACTTCAACCCATAGTCCAAGGTTGGCGGCATCCGGTTCTTCTGCCAGCGCCGTCATTACCATCTCTGCGGCTGCTGGCGACACGGTCATTACTGTGGTTTTCTCGGGGCTGTCTACATCCATCGATGAATTATGCATCAAATTCAGTATAAACCCAAGTCCTAATCGTTATACGCTACTACAGTGGAATTTTGGTACTTGTCCCTATGAAGTGAGGCCCTCACCATCTGCAACTCATTGCAAGCTTTCCAGTTCGCAAGCGTTGTATGGCAAAATCAACCTGTTAGACGAGAGAGGTCGAATCCAAGTAGAGTTAGATGCTGGTGGTTAGATCTGGACGGTGAGTGACGAACTCGTATCTGATGCATCTGTGGTCAAGTTAGAACCAGGGAGGTTCAGATAGGTTCAGAGAGATTGGATTCTTGTCGGGACAACTACTGCCCAGTTCTATCTTGTAGGGATAACCTACCAGTAGAGGCGGCTAACTAATCCATTCAAAGGCGAGGAGGATAGGCAGATGGTTGAGGAGCAGAGTGCTCGAGCTGGATTCAGGGTCGAGTCCGATAGCATGGGCAAAATAGAGGTTCCTGCTGATCACTATTGGGGAGCTCAGACGCAGCGGTCTTTGGAACACTTCTCCATCGGTTTCGACCGTATGCCCATTCAAGCCTGTCATGCCCTGGGTCTACTCAAGAAGGCAGCAGCCTTGGTCAATGCAGAACTGGGCAAGCTTCCTGAAGATATAGCCAAACTAATTGTTCAAGCTGCTGAAGAAGTAGCTTCAGGACAGCTGGATGACGAGTTCCCCTTGTTCGTATGGCAGACTGGTTCAGGAACTCAAACGAACATGAACGTCAATGAGGTCATATCCAATCGAGCCATAGAGCTCGCGGGTGGGGTAATGGGCAGCAAGTCGCCTGTCCACCCTAATGACCATGTGAACATGGCCCAGTCATCGAACGACACCTTTCCTACGGCCATGCATATAGCAGCAGTAATAGAGCTAGAAGAGCACTTGTTGCCCTCGGTTAAGCGTTTGAGAGATTCTTTACAGGCTAAATCGGAAGAGTTCAAAGATATTGTCAAGATAGGAAGAACGCATTTGCAGGACGCTGTGCCTCTGACCCTTGGCCAGGAGTGGTCAGGCTATGTAGCGCAAGTAGATGATTGTATAAAACGCATAAAAGAAACCGAAGCGGGACTGTATGAATTGGCCATAGGGGGAACGGCAGTGGGGACGGGCCTCAATGCCCCAGAGGGATTCGGTGAAGCTGTAGCAGCCAAACTAGCTGAGTTCACTGGTTACCCGTTCAAGTCTGCTCCTAACAAGTTTGCTGCCCTTGCAAGCCATGATGCGATGGTGGCCTCCAGTGGTTCTCTCAAGACCTTGGCAGTTGCACTCATGAAGATAGCAAATGATCTGCGCTGGCTCGGCTCGGGTCCCAGGTCTGGCCTCGGCGAGTTGATCTTGCCGGCAAACGAACCTGGTTCTTCAATCATGCCTGGCAAGGTAAATCCTACTCAAGCTGAAGCCATGACTATGATAGCCTGCCAGGTCATGGGGAACGATGTCACCGTTTCCATAGCTGGATCTCAAGGTAATTTTGAGCTGAATGTCTTCAAACCTGTTATTTTCTTCAACTGGTTCCAGTCAGCCAGACTTCTCTCCGATGCCTGCGATAACTTCCGTAAGTACATGGTAGAGGGTACGGAGGCCAATAAGGCTAGGATTGCTGAACTGGTTGAACGATCGTTGATGCTCGTTACTGCCCTCTCTCCTGAAATTGGCTACGACAAGGCTGCTGAAATCGCTCATAAGGCATTGGTCGAGGGTACTACGCTCAAAGAAGCCACTTTGTCTCTCGGATATTTGAGCGCTGAACGGTACGATGAGATAGTACGACCGGAGGCCATGGTCAGGCCAGGAGATTAAGTGAGCGCTTCGCGTCCAGATGGGCCCCTGGGAGGAGGCTTCTATCATCCTCCGAAACCGGACACCCTTCCTGGCAAGGGTAAGCTGCTTATTGCTTCACCGGCACTGCCAGATCCAAACTTTGATCGTAGTGTAGTACTTCTCCTAGAGCACGGCGAGGAAGGGACCTTGGGTTTGATCCTCAACCGTCCTAGCGAAGTGCGCCTCTCTACGGCTTTACCTCAATGGGAGCACTTGGCAGTGGAGCCGAGCGTTGTATTCGTGGGTGGTCCAGTCTCCCCTGGAGCTGCCATTTGCCTTGGTCGCTATGGAGATGTGGATGGCAGTGAAGAGCCTAGGAGGAAAGGGGAGAGTGCCGGGAGCGAACAGCCAGATCTCAAGATACCAAAGGAGTTCTCTAATGAAAGTGATGAAGGTAGATATACTTTTCTAGAAGATGACTCTTTTGAAGATGGCTTTTCGGACAGAGGGTCCGAGGGACGACGGGGCTGGAGAGGTTTATTCGGCAACCTTGGAGTACTAGATCTAAGCATGGACCCCATAGATCTAGCGCCAGGGCTGCAGGGCATACGGGTGTATTCAGGGTATGCAGGATGGGCGCCAGAGCAACTGGACAGCGAGATATCGGCTGGCGCATGGTTTGTAGTGCCAGCCCTCGATGAGGACATCTTCTTCACAAATCCAGGTGAACTCTGGAGGTCCGTGCTGCGCCGACAGAAAGGAAATTTGCGGCTACTAGCCAACTATCCTGAAGACTTGTCTTCCAACTGAAACTCCGTCTTCGACTCCTGGCCTACGATGCTGCTAGGAACGATCAACAAGTATCATGAAAGGCATCTAGTTTTGGCAACGAAACTGTTCCAGGGGAGCTACGTAACTTTGTGCATAACATAGCAACTGTATATATGGCCTACCTCGTACCCCTTGGTGTTGCGACAAAATAGCTCGGTATTCATCCGGGTGCTTTACACAGTGGAACGATAGACCGTATTGCTCCGGTCGAATAGTCTCAGGTAAGCAACTGTATGTGCAAGGGAACTCGCCTAAAATGTGATAGTTGGAGAGATGCATTGGTAGATAGTCGAGCAAAGCGCTAGCTTCGCTATATGCCTGAAGAAGTTCTTTATGACGTGTCCAATGAGGTGGCCAAGCTGACTATCAATAGGCCTGAACGAGCCAATGCGATGTCATTTGATGTGATGACCCAGATGCGTTATGCGCTCCACCAGGCCAAGGTTGACTCAGGTGTCAAGGTGGTCATCCTCCAAGGAGCCGGGGACAAAGCCTTTTGTTCCGGTGCAGATTTGATGCGAATGTCCGAGGATGTTGGATTGGTAGCGATGCAGGAAGCCAGGGGTGAGCTGGTTGGGTTGTTCGAGGATCTGTGGAGTCTTGGTAAGCCAACGATTGCTAGGGTCCAAGGGTTTGCTTTAGCTGGTGGTTTTGGACTGGCGCTAGCGTGCGATATGGTGATTGCCTCTGAAGGAGCTCGTTTTGGGACACCTGAAGTGAATGTAGGGTTATGGCCGTATATGATCACCGTGCCGCTCATTCGCTCCATGCCCCCGAAGAAGGCCTTGGAGTTGATGCTTACTGGTCGGCTGGTAGATGCAGAGGAAGCTAGTCGTATAGGCTTTGTGAATAAAGTAGTGCCGGCTGCGGAGTTGGATGCAGCGGTAGAGGAGATGGCGTTTGCATTGGCGAGTAAGTCTCCCGTAGTGATGAAACTTGGTCGTAGCTCGTTTTACCAGGTTCTGGAGATGAGTGCAGACCAAGCCTTGCCCTATCTGCAGTCGTTGTTGACGCTTACGTCCTTGACTGAGGATGCCAAGGAGGGCATGGCAGCCTTCATTGCTAAGAGACAGCCGAACTGGGTTGGAAGGTAGGTCGAAGTGAGAGAGAAGCGAGCCCTGATCACGGGTATTACCGGACAGGATGGTTCTTACCTGGCTGAACTCCTTTTGAACGAGGGGTACGAGGTGATAGGTATGCACAGGCGGTCCAGCACGGTCACATTCGAGCGTATTGCTCATATCCAGGATCGCATCACTTTGGTACCTGGAGACCTCCTGGACGAGGCATCGATGATAGAGATATTACGTGAGTACCACCCATCAGAAGTATACAACCTTGCAGCTCAGTCTTTTGTGCAGACATCTTGGAGCCAACCGGTCCTTACCGGGGAGACTACCGCCTTAGGGGTAACCAGGATGTTGGACGCTATTCGTATAGTGGATCCCGAGATACGCTTTTACCAAGCCAGCACCAGTGAGATGTTTGGGAAGGTGGTAGAGGTACCTCAGAGGGAGACTACCCCTTTTCATCCGAGGAGTCCTTATGGAGTAGCTAAGCTGTATGGCCACTGGATCACCATCAACTACAGGGAGAGTTATGGCTTGTACGCCTGCTCAGGAATCCTTTTCAACCATGAGAGTCCGAGGCGAGGGATGGAATTCGTAACCCGCAAGGTTACACATGCCGTTGCCCGTATTCTACATGGTCTCGATGACAAGGTAGCCCTGGGAAATCTGGATGCCCGTCGAGATTGGGGTTATGCAGTCGACTACGTGAGGGCTATGTGGCTCATGCTCCAACAGGACGAGCCGGACGACTATGTCGTTGCTTCTGGGCAGACGCGATCGGTGAGAGAACTATGCGAGCTTGCTTTTGGGCATGCCGGTCTCAACTGGGAAGATCATGTAGTGGTGGACCCTAAATTCTTCAGGCCAGCAGAGGTCGATTTGCTAGTGGGGGATGCCAGCAAGGCTGAGACCAAGCTCAACTGGAAACGGGAGGTAGATTTCCCAGAATTGATAGCTATGATGGTGGATGCCGATATTGAGTTGGTACGCCGACAGCTGGATTGATCACGGAGCACAGCCAGTGCAGTTACAGGAAACGCGATATTAGATGATTGGCTTGTTTCACTTTCGGCAGGGCCCAGAGGGCAGACGCGTTTCTTCCTCGGGCAGTGCTCTCAGCTTTAAAGGAGTGGTTGCTCTTGCTGGCCAATTCCCCGTGCTTGCTGGCGTGGACCTCGAGCTCCCCCGTGGCGAAACAATCTTACTGCGAGGGGCCAATGGGGCGGGGAAGACTAGTTTGATGAGGGTTTGTCTTGGCCTCCTGCCAGTCGTATCTGGACAGGCGAGGGTTCTGGGGTTCGATGTAAACCATCAAAAGGTTGCAATTCGCAAGAACGCATTCTTGCTGGGTCATCAGAGCGGTCTTTATGATGACCTGACAGTAGTGGAGAACTTACGGTTTGCCCTCAAGGCAGCTCGTAAACCATTGGACGAGATAGGCAGGACCATGGAACTACTTCAGCTTTCCGGGCGTCTTGGCGATACGCGGATCGGTCAGCTATCTGCTGGACAACGAAAGCGAGTGGGGTTGGCAGTGCTGGTAGCTCGTCAGCCTGAGTTGTGGCTCCTGGACGAGCCGCATGCCAGTTTGGATGCTTTGAGTCGTCAGGTTCTTGGCCAAGTGATCAATGATGCCGTTACCAGGGGATCCACGGTGGTGATGGCATCGCATGAGCACGATGCTGCCCTTCCGAGAGTTGATCGTATAGTTTTCATGGCTGGTGGGAGGGTAGATCATGTAGAGGTTATCAAAGAGGAAGCTTCTTTGCCTTCTACTCAGCCGAGGGTAGGTAGCCACGATGATCCATCGATTCCACTCTCCCCTGATATTGGTGAATCCAATACGGATACATCTAGTGAGGCTGGAGGTAGCGGATCAGCCCATGTGGCGTGATGCAATACTGGTTGCCGGCAAAGACTTGCGAATAGAACTGCGTTCAAGGGTGGCAACCAATCAAATTGCCCCTTTAGGGGTACTGATCTTGGTGTTGTTTGCTTTTGCACTTGGTCCGGATCGTCCTGCATTGCAAAAAGCTTCGGCAGGTCTTTTCTGGGTAGCCATACTCTTTTCCAGTGTGCTTGCAGTGCAGCGAGCATATGCAATCGAAAGCGGGGATGCAGCTAGAGAGTACTTGCGTATCTCCGGTCTTGATCCAGCGGGTATCTTCGTAGGCAAAGCAGCCGCCATAGCCATCCAACTACTTGGCATAGAGGCAGTATTAGGTGCAGGAATTGCAATTCTCTACGGGGCTAAAGGGGGAGCTTGGCTCATAGTGGTGGTCACTTCCCTGTTGGCTACCGTAGGACTAGCCTCTGTGGGCACAATATATGGAGTCATTGCCGGAGGGTTGCGGGTCAAGGAGACCTTGCTGCCCCTCTTGATGCTTCCTGTGGCCGCCCCAGTACTCCTTTGTGGTGTGGAAGCATGGAACGCTACTCTAGGGGTGCATCTCAATAACGCTCTTCCTTGGGTGCGGCTTTTGATCCTCTTCGTTATCGTATATGTAGCTTTGGGAATAGTGGCGTATGGACCTCTATTGGAAGGGACTTGAACCTTCATTGCCGTCTCCTCCCGCTGAAGTTTGCCTCTTTTGATCTGCAAGCCTAGGACTTCTCTCGATGTTCTTACTATGGGGGCAAGCCAATGAGTTGAACGGTTCGCAACGGTCAACCGACTGTCCAACAAGGATGCAAAGACTTAAGCTGCAAAAAAGGGGGTGGTTTCCACAATGGCTTTCAACGGTATACGGTAGCAATGATCGCTTGGAAGGAACTAGTAAGGAAGAAACGTAACGCTATAGCTGGGGGCACCATGAAGGAAGGCACTGTTGTCGAGGCATCATCTGTTAGTGGCAGTACAAGTCCTTACCAGAGATATGTGGCTAGAAGCCGTCCATGGCTTGCAATAACAGGTATCTCCTCGGTGGTACTGGTTGGCATAACGGTATGGCTAGGCATGTGGGTGACCCCACCGGCTCAAGTGATGGGTCAACTGGTTCGTCTGGTGTACGTGCATCCACCGGTTGCTTGGGTAGCTCTGTATTTGGCTTTTGGCCTTACTACGCTCTCCAGTCTCTTGTACCTGTGGAGAAGGACGAGGAGCATGTTCTGGGACAGGCTTGCAGGTGTATCTGCCGAGGTAGGCTTGGTATTCATTGCCCTCACCCTGGCCACCGGTTCTATATGGGCTAGACCTACCTGGGGAGTGTGGTGGACCTGGGATGCTCGTCTTACCTCCACGGCACTCCTGTTCGTACTTTACCTAGGCTATCTGGCACTGCGACACGTACCCGGAGAACGTGAGACGAAGGCCAAGCGCTCAGCTATCGCAGCAATAGTGGCCTTCATCGATGTGCCCATCGTTCACTATTCGGTTCAGTGGTGGCGTACTCTTCATCAACCCCCTACTGTTCTCGACGCCTCTCTTTCCCCCAAGATCTATGGGTTGATGGCTTGGACGCTACTCATAGGTTTTATCGCTTTTACCTTGGTCTTTGTCTGGCTATTGATCTACCGGTACCAGATAGCCCTTCTAGAGGATGAGGTAGAACAGAGATGGCTCGAGGAAGCGATCACTGAGCGCAGGAGCGAAGGAGGGGAGCATTTCGCCTTGATGGATGGAGTGGATCTCCATACGGCAGGTTCAGTGGACAGGAGTGCCGGGGAGACCAACGTGGCAGAATCGCTGATGGTAGATGCCCCTGAACTGAATGAGCTGATCGAAGCAGGCGAGGAAGGAGCAAGTGAGTCTGTTAACCGATCTTCCTCCGGGGAGGGTACCAAACTAGCGGGGGTGGATCGTTGAGCTATATGGTTGCTGGCTACTGTGTGGTATTGGTCACCCTCTTTGGTTATGCACTATGGCTAGGGGTGAGGAAACGTAGGTTGAAGCGGTTGCTTGCCCTCATTCGTTCTCAGGGTTTAATCGAGCGTTCTAGTTTACCAGGAGAGCGCCTATGAGGTCAGCCGAGGATATCGGTTCCCCTGTGCTGGAAGATCAGATATTGAAGGCAGATCGCCACCGTCGACTACGAAGAGTGATTATCTTGAGCGTAATCGTGGTAGCTGCAATTGGATTCTTGTTGTACAAAGGGTTGGGTAGTGCTCTTGACTACTACGAGACCGTGAATCAGGCAGTGGCTGCTAGGTCACAGCTTGGCAGCAGTACCTTCAGAATGGAGGGGAAGGTAGTTCCTGGCAGCATCCATCCGTTCCGGGGAGGAGTCGATTTCATAATTGAGCACGGGGGAGTGTCCGAACGTGTGGTACAGGAAGGTGCTCCACCACAGCTCTTCCAACCTTCCATCGATGTCGTCGTGGTCGGTCACTTCCAAGGAAACTACTTCCTTTCCAACCGACTCATGGTGAAGCACTCTGCGTACTACATACCTGAGAAGAGCACCTCGAGGCAGGCAAGCGGAAAGCTACGATGAGTACGAATCTGGTTGATTCGATATTTGTTGCCAGCTTGGCACGAAGAATTCTCACCAGGACCAGCTCCACCAGGACCAGCCCACGACTGTGAGTGCAGCGCTCGGTCACTCGGGTATACTACTTGCTTTTGCTGCTTCAATAGCTGGAGTGGCCACTATTGTCACGGGGCTTTCCACTAATAGAGTCTCGTGGCTCAAACAGAGTGCCGTCTACGCCTACTTGATTCTTCTTGGTGCACTTCTTGCCGCTGCGGTCATGGAGCATGCTTTGATCACTCATGACTTTCGCCTGGTGTTCGTGGCCGAAAACAACAGTACGCATACGCCACTCCTGTATTCGATAACCGGCTTGTGGTCTGCGCTCTCAGGGTCGCTTTTGCTATGGGGTTTGATACTTTCTATTTACATAGCAGCTATGGTGTTCCGTTTTCGCCATCGACTTGGCGAGAAGATATTCGGGTGGGCTACTTTGGTCACCTACCTGGTATCCGCTTTCTTTTTTGGGTTAATGGTTGGGCCTGCTAATCCATTCCAACTAGTTACAGGGCCAACTCCGTCCAATGGACCAGGTCCGAATGTTCTCCTGCAGGACAACCCATTGGTTGCCGTACATCCACCCATGCTCTATCTAGGTTTCGTTGGCTTCACCGTGCCCTTTGCATTCGGCATCGCCGCCCTTGTCACTGGTAAGGTTAGCGACTCATGGTTGGTAGAGACAAGGAGATGGACCTTGTTGGCCTGGGGTTTTCTCACCGTAGGTATCATGCTCGGTGCCTGGTGGTCTTACCAGGTGCTTGGATGGGGTGGCTTCTGGGCTTGGGACCCCGTTGAGAATGCAGCACTTCTACCCTGGCTGTGTGGTACTGCCTACCTGCACTCAGTTGTCTTGCAGGAGAGGAGGGGGTTGCTCAAGGTGTGGAATTTGTCACTACTGTCAGCTACTTTTTGCCTGACTATTCTTGCTACCTTTCTCACCAGGTCCGGAGTGGTGGTCTCCGTTCATGCCTTCAGCAACTCCAACCTCGGTCCCGAGCTACTGTTCTTCTTTGCTTTGGTTTCTGTGGTAAGCGTGGCTCTTATTGCCTGGCGAGGAGACAAGCTCCGTTCCAGTCAAGGCATCGACTCACTTTTGTCCAGGGAAGGGACGTTCCTGTTGAATAATGTCCTTTTTGCCGCGATCGCCTTCGTTGTGCTTCTAGGCACTGTCTTTCCCATGCTCGTCCAAGCCTTCGATGGTCAGAAGCTGACCATTGGGGGTCCTTATTTCGATACCATGATTACCCCTTTGGCCATAGCGATCCTTTTCTTGATGGGGGTTGGATCGGTACTCCCTTGGAGGAAGGCCACTTTCCCCATGTTGGTATCCCGTCTCAAGATACCAGCTTGGATAGGGGTGCTCACTATAGTTGCTTGTGTAATTGCGGGCTTACGCGGCGTTGATCTGCTCGTTGCTTTTGGTTTGGCTGCTTTTACCATCTCTTCTGCCTCTCGTCAGTTGGTACTGGCGGTTCGCTCTGCTAGTCGTGGCAGAGGACGTATCTGGCGAGCATTTGCTGGTCGTACCGGGGGTGGCATGGTTGCCCATATTGGAGTAGCGATCCTGGCGATCGCATTTGTCTCCGCTAACTCTCTGGCCCATCGCGGTCAGGTATCCCTTTACCCGGGCAAGAGCGTGCACTTCAGTGGCCAGGAGATAACTTATCTAGGAACCAAGCGAGTGGTTACCCCCACCAGGGTAGGGATAGAGGAGTTGGTGGATGTCAACGGCACCCTGTACAAACCTGCGGTGAGTCAGTATGCTCCAGATACCGAAGGTGTAGCTACTCCTGCCATAGCTACCACCGTTAGTCACGATGTGTACTTGACTGTAGTGAGCTTGCCGCGGCATACCGGCGGCCAAGCTGTCATAGGAGTGATCGTGGAGCCGTTGGTCCTGTGGATGTGGGTAGGTGGTGCAATATTCGCGCTAGGTATAGCTCTAGCCATTTTACCCGACCGTCGTGGCAAGTCTTCTGTGGAGTCGTAGATGAGCGATCTTTCGATCCTGCCTTGGGTAGGAACCTATTCTAGGAGACTTTAATGGCTGAAGAGGAAGACAGGGAGGAGCTGGATATGTTGGTCCGCTCCCTGGAGGATCTAGAACAAGAGTTCGAGAACGGTGAGGTCTCCGAAGCGGACTATCGCCAACTCAGGATCGATTACTTGCAGCGTATTGCCGAGAGACTAAGTCCTCTTCATGAGAGTCAGGATTCCCACAGTGAGACCGGTACGTCTGTGCAAGCGGATTCTGTTGACGAGAGTCGAGGCACAGTTGGTGGTGGCGCTCTTAGTACGGCTGTAGTGGCAAGAACCGGTCGACTTCATCGAGCCCCTTCCCGCAAGATGAGGTTGTTGGTGGCAACAGCTGGGTTCTTGATAGTTGCCGTAGTGGGAGTAGTGGGGTTTGCCACCAACCGACTCCCTGGGCAGACCCCTACAGGAAGTTTGCGTCTCGATAAAGCACAACGAATCAAAGTGGAGATATCCCAAGCAGCGTCTTTGGTTGACGAAGGAAAGGATGTCCAAGCTATGGCAGTGTACTCCAAGGTGCTCAAACTTGATTCCAGCCAACCGCAGGCCCTAGCCGGTCTTGGTTGGCTGGAGTACGAGGCAGGGGCCTCTGCTGGGTCGAAGAGCCTTGTTGCCAAGGGGGAGAGATCGGAGGAGAAAGCCTTGGCTGTGGATCCCAGCTTTGCTTATGGACACTTGTACCTGGCTGCTATACTGTTTTCTTACTACAAGGAACCAGGAAAGGCGGCCTCCCAACTGGAGGAGTTCATTGCGGATCATCCTTCTACTCAGCTTGTAGCAGAAGCGTACCCCTTGATCGTCAAGGTATTCGCTGCTATTGGACATCCTTTGCCGAAGAGCCTATCTATGGCCAACAGCAAGCAATGAATGGTGTAGTTGGTGGCTGTTTCCCAGATGAGATGGCCCCAGATGAGATGGCCCCAGATGAGATGGCATTGCATGACGGCATGGACGGAATAGCACGATCTCTCCAAGCGGGAGCGGTAATCTTGAGATGGCTGTACTGAAGGGGACTGGAGCCTATGAGAAGAACGGGTTTTGTCGATTCGCCACTGCATACTGGCAAAGCACCACGATGGCTGTTCGAGCGTATGGTTTCCTTGGCCAGGGAGGTCAGCATTGCAATTGTTCAAGAGCACGGACCTCAGGGCATCCTAGAGAGACTTGCCAATCCTCTGTGGTTCCAGGCCTTTGGCTGTGTGCTTGGATTTGATTGGCACTCCAGTGGACTGACCACTACAGTCACGGGAGCATTGAAGCAAGCATGGAAGAGTCTTCCCCGGGAGGAGCTAGGGGTTGTAGCCGCTGGTGGTAAGGGGAAGAGTTCCCTCAGGACCCCTGTCGAGATAAGAGAGGCGTGCGAGACGACCGGTCAAGATGCCGAGCAGCTCGTTATGGCCTCCAGGCTCTCTGCCAAGGTAGACTCCGCTGCACTTCAGGATGGATTCGATCTCTACCATCACAGCTTCTTTTTCACTGCGCAGTCAGAGTGGGTGGTCGTTCAGCAAGGGATGAATCCTTCTTCTAGGATGGCTCGCCGTTACCACTGGTCGACCACTGCCTGTTTCGATCGAGATCCTCACGCCGCTGTAGCTGGTACTCCAGCAACTAATGTGCTCAATTTGGTGGCCGGGGAGGCAGAAGGCAATCGAGCGGTGATAGTGGAGCTCTCCAAATTGCCCCCTGTCCAGATCTCCAAGGAGTTGAATGCCCTGACCCGCATCGAGCTTCCTAGGCACCACTTGATCCGTTTAGAGGACATACATCCCGACCGCGTCTCCAAGGTGCTTCTGAACTCCTATGAGAGCCAGCCGGAGGACTTCACCTCCCTGTTGGCTACCCGAGGAGTAGGTGCCAGTGGATTACGTGCTCTTTCTTTGGTAGCAGAGTTGGTCTATGGTAAACCAGCTTCCGTGCGTGATCCGGTATCCTACTCCTTTGCTCATGGAGGAAAGGACGGTACGCCTTACCCGGTCAACAGGGAGGTTTATGACTCGACTATAGAATCCCTGCGCAAGGCGTTAATGGAAGCCAGGTTGGCCAGGACGGAAAAGGTATCAGCTCTGAAACGCTTGGCTGGGTTAGCTGTTTCCTGAGACAGGGATAGTGACTTTGCAGACTACCTGGCCTAGGCTATCTGACTGTTCTCTGTAAGGTCAAGACCTGCAAGTTTAAAATAACGGTGTACAGTTCAGTATTAGGTGTACTATTGAATAGTAAGGCTATAGATTGATAAATTTGCTTGATGAGAGGTTTGCCTTCTATGAGCGATACTAATGGTCGTAGTACTATTCCTTCTTCGAGTATAGACACCAAACTGCTGGCCCAGCGCTTGAGGTTGGCCATGATGCGCATGGGACGTTATCTACGCAGACAGGACGATGCGACTTTGACGCTTGCTCAGCTCTCCACCTTGGCCACCTTGGAATCGTGCGGCCCCCTTACCCTGGGAGAGTTGGCTGAGGCGGAGCGTGTTCAGTCGCCTACCATGACTAGATTGGTTGACAAACTGGAGGCAGTAGGACTCATCTCGCGCATGGAGGATGCCAATGATCGGCGCGTAGTAAGGGTGAAGATCACCGCTGCAGGCCTTGACCTGGTAATGGAACGGAGGAGCAGAGGAGATGCATTCTTGGCTACGCAGCTGAGCGTTCTGGAACCCGAGGAGCTCTCGGTTCTAGCTGATGCAGTCGACATTCTGGAAAGGCTTCTAGAAAGCCATGGCGAGTACGGTACTTCTGAAGAGAGCGGAGAAGGGGCTTCCAATGTTCATCGAGGAGGGGCAGGGTCCCGATGAGCGAAAAAGAGGTGGTGAGTTCTCCTGAGGTAGCTTTGCCTGGCAGCGGGGTAGCAAAGGTCGCTCCGAACTACAAGTGGATAGCCTTATCCAACACCACCCTTGGCGCATTGATGGCTAGTTTGAACGCCACCAGCTTGATAATTGCTCTACCGGTTATCTTCAGAGGCATCCATCTGAATCCACTCAATCCTTCCAACTTCAACTATCTGCTTTGGATCTTGATGGGATACATGTTGGTAAGTGCGGTGTTCGTGGTCACCCTTGGGCGCATTGGCGACATATTCGGGAGAGTCAAGATCTACAACCTCGGGTTCGTAGTGTTCACTGTAGGGGCTATACTGCTCTCGCTCACTCCGGGGACTGGCTCGACAGCCGCTCTCGAACTGGTCATTTTTCGCATGGTACAGGCAGTGGGAGGGGCAATGCTCATGGCCAACTCCGCTGCCATTCTTACCGATGCCTTTCCCTCTAACCAACTAGGCCTGGCTTTGGGAACGAACATGCTGGCAATGATGGCCGGTTCCTTTCTAGGGATCCTGGCAGGAGGTCTTCTGTCACAAGTAGGGTGGCGCTGGGTGTTCCTAGTCAATGTGCCCATTGGCATTGCCGGTACTATTTGGGCCTACTTGATGCTCAAAGAAATAGGAGTTCATATAAAGGCCAAGATTGATTGGCTAGGTAATCTTACATTTGCAGCTGGATTGGCTATGGTGCTGGTAGGGATAACCTATGGAATCAAGCCCTACGGTACTTCTTCCATGGGATGGGGCAACCCGTTCGTGCTTGCCATGATAGCTGGCGGCGTAGTTTTACTGGTGCTTTTCGTGGTCGTAGAGTTTCATGTAGAACAACCTATGTTCAAGATGGAACTCTTCAACATCAGGCCTTTTGCCGCTGGTAACCTCGCTGGATTCTTGGGGGCAGTAGGTCGTGGTGGAATGCAGTTCATGCTGATCATCTGGTTCCAAGGCATCTGGCTTCCTCAGCATGGCTACTCCTTTACAGTGACGCCGTTGTGGGCAGGGATATTCATGATCCCATGGACATTGGGGTTTGTGGCTATGGGACCGTTGTCTGGAACCCTTTCGGATCGCTACGGAGCCAGGCCGTTTGCCACCGGTGGCATGGTGTTGACTGCAATTGCCTACCTCTTGATGTTGCAGTTCCCTGCAAACTTCAACTATCCTCTTTTTGCTGTCGTGTTAGCCTTGAGCGGATTGGCCATGGGCATGTTCGCCTCTCCTAATACCTCTGCCATCATGAACTCGGTACCGGCTCGGCATAGAGGGGCAGCTTCAGGCATGAGAGTTACCTTCATGAACAGCGGCATGCCTTTGTCCATTGGATTGTTCTTCACCTTGATGATCATTGGTCTCAATGCCAAAGTGCCTCATGCCATGTTCGCCGGCTTGGTAGCCAATGGCATTCCTGCTGCCAAGGCGGCATCTATAGCTCACATGCCCGCGATAGGCTATCTCTTTGCTGCCTTTCTTGGTTACAACCCGTTGAAGACTCTGCTAGGTCCCAAGGTTCTCTCCGCGCTTCCTGCAGCTAAAGTAGCCCATCTGACCAGCAGGAGCTTTTTCCCTCAGCTGATATCACCCCCCTTCAAACACGGACTTAGCTATATACTTGTATTCGCCATCATCACTAGTCTGGTTGCTGCAGCAGCTTCCTGGATGAGAGGCAAGAAGTTCATCCACGAGGAAGCTTTACAGCACAGCGCTGGTGGAGCTGCTATGGCCCATGCAGCACGGTTGGCTGCTGAACAAAGCGGAGGATCTTCCGAACCCTCTGATGAGCATGTAGTCGGAGAGCTCGTCGATAGGTTTGCTGGCTCAACTAGCCGAAATGGAGAGAGCGAGCTAGCAGTGGACAGAAGGAGTAGCCCAGACGAGGTGGTCTCCCCGAACTTGTCGATCAAAGAGGATACCTAGCTCAGTCATGGCTTATACCTTGGTAACCAGGAGGCTTTTGCCCGGCAGTCTCGATCCTTTGTCCCACTATGAACTGAAGGTAAACGACAGCGATCGCCCTCTCTCTCATGACCAACTGCTCGAACAGGTACAAGGAGCCAATGCATTAATTTGCCTGCCAGGAGATCTCGTTGATGCTGAGGTGATAGAGGCAGGGACTACGCTTTCGGTCATCGCTACCGTGTCCGTGGGGTTCGACCATATAGACCTCTCTGCAGCTAGTCGCTCTGGTATCCCAGTCTGTCATACCCCGGATGTGCTGGATGAGGCAACCGCAGATCTAGCCTTTGGACTCATAATAGCCGCTGCCAGGCGCATGGGAGAGGCAGAGCGAGATCTTCGCTCTCTTTCTTGGCAGGGATGGGCTGTCGACCAATACCTGGGGTTGGAACTGAACGGAGCAACCTTGGGGATAGTTGGATTCGGACGGATAGGTAAGGCGGTGGCGAGGAGAGCCCTGGGCTTCGGTATGCAAGTCATCCATCACAGCAGGCACCCGAGCGGGGAGGCGGGTTACTTCCCTGATTTGGATCAAATGTTGAGCATCTCCGATGTAGTGAGTCTGCACGTTCCCTTGACTGAAGAGACGCGACATCTGATCGATGCTCGTAGGTTGGCATTGATGAAGGATACCGCAGTTCTTGTGAACACATCGCGGGGGGCAGTGGTGGACGAAGAGGCCCTTGCCGATGCCTTGACAGAAGGGAGGATATTCGCTGCTGGGATAGACGTCTACGAACAGGAGCCCAGCGTTCATCCCAAGTTGCTCTCTGCACCCCGAGCTGTACTCTTGCCCCATATCGGCAGTGCTACAACGGCTACCCGCACGGCAATGGCTTCGAGGGCAGTTGCTGATGTGAAAGCTGTCCTCGAAGGACGGCGCCCGATCTATTTGCTCAACCCTGAGGTGTTCGCAGGAGGTGGTAGTTAGGGTATGTCTGGCAAGTGAATCGATTGTGAGTAAATACTCTTGAGTGAATACTCACAATCAATGTTAGGCTAATGATATATCTATCCCTTGTTGAATATCACGATTATGTGGCATGTAAGTTATCCAGGCAAAGGAGATATTACAACTAGTGACCACAGATAAAACAAGGTCAAGCTAAGATATCGATTGGTGGTTCATTTCGTTCAATGGCGGTGTTGGTCGTATTTTATAAGATAAGTACTATAACTAATATTGTTTTGATCAGAGCTAGTTAGCATGGGCAAGATGAGAGGATTACCAGTGCGCAGAGGAAGTAATAGTCTTGGCTTTCGTAGTTGCTCTGGGCGACCTATGGTTAGTTTAATAGCTGTACTCAGTATCGGAATACTGCTCAGTGCTTGCTCGAATGCCAAGGCAGTTTACTCCAAAAGTGGGAACACCAATGGCGTCTATCCCCATAAAATCGTAGTAGGTGCTTTAGCTTCGTTAACCGGACCTGTACCAGCTGCATTTGCTCCAGCAATTGATGGAGCAAAGGCTTACTTTGACATGATCAATGCTCGAGGGGGAGTGGATGGGCGTCACATCGATCTCGCCTATGTATTGGATGATGCCTCCAACCCAGCTCAGGATACCGACCAAGCAAGGACCTTGGTGGAACAGGATCATGTATTTGCAGTTGTGCCTGTAGCTACACCAAGCTTTTCCGGAGCCACCTACCTAACCTCCCACGATGTTCCCACTTTTGGGTATGCGGTGACATCTCAGTGGGATGGACCGAAGAATTTGTTTGCTTATGACGGCTATGTAAACTTCAGTTATCCCGACCCGGACTATGCTTTTGTCGCTCAGCAATTGGGAGATCATCGAGCTGCTGTAGTGGCCTATGACATAAGCAGCTCAGTGACCGCCTGTAACGCAGTGGTGGCTGCACTACGCAAGTTTGGTATCGACGTGGTCTACGAGAACCTAGCCATCCCTGTGCCGGCTTCAGGTCTCACCGCTGCCGTTCAACGGATGAAACAGGATGGGGTTGATTACATAGCTAGCTGTATGGATATTAGTGGCGACATACAACTAGCCCATAAACTTGCCCAGGCAGGCATATCTAACATACCTCAGCTCTGGCTGGACGGTTACAGTGTGAGTGCAGTGCATACTTACGGCAGCCTGATGAACGATGTATATGTATTCAACTCCAATGTTCCCTTCGAGGCAGCCGCTGAGTATCCAGGAATGGCTGCCTACATCAACACTTTGCACAAGTACTTCCCCACTGCCAGACCTAGTGAGGTGTCGCTGGCTGGTTGGGCAAGTGCCGACCTCTTTGTCCAAGGTCTTCGTGCTATCGGGAGGGATGTTACTCGTACCAGATTGATCTCAGCTATCAACAACATGACCGACTTTACTGCGAACGGAATACTTCCCCCGGTCAACTGGAAGTACAACCACTCAGGTGAGGCAGGTTGGGAGTGCAACTCCTTCCTCAAAGCAGTTGATGGTCATTTCCATCCCGTTTTTGGCTCGAGTTCTCCGAGGGGTAGGTCGGTATTCACCTGCTTCGACATGCCTCAGCCGGCGACCAATAAGCTTGTCCCCATTCCTCTTCCTCCAGGTGTGCCGTTGGCCTCCACTTCAGGTTCAACTGGGTGAGGGTTGCCTTGTCGATCAAGGTTGCGTTGTTGTTCCAGAGATTTTCCCTTGAGGAAGTCAACTGCGCAAGGAGGTGCTGGATATGCCCCAGATAGTTGTGTACGGGTTGCCGGGAATCCCTCTCGGATGCATATTCGCACTAATTGCAGTAGGTCTTGTGCTGGCTTACACGACCTCTGGGGTATTTAACCTAGCCTTTGGTGCCGAAGCTTATGCCGCTGCGCTGTTGTTCTACGTAGCGGTACATGCAGGGTGGCCGAAGTGGGCTGCTTTTGTTGTATCCGTTGTGCTGTTCGGCCCAGCGCTCGGTTTGGCCATGGATAGGTATTTGTTCCGTCACATACGTACCGCATCTACCTTGGCCAAGCTCATTGCCAGCCTTGGCTTGCTGATAGCTATTCCACGTCTTACCGAGGTCATCTTCGGCAATGCTGTGCGGATGGCTCCTCCTAGCTTGATATTGAATCCAAATCATATCTACTTCCACCTCGGCTCTTATGCCGTCAGCGGCATAGAAATCTCCACTGTCGGAGTTACAACAGCAGCATTGATCGTGTTGATTGGTTTGTTTGGGTTCACCCAACTTGGCCTGAGGATGCGTGCCGTAGTGGAAAGCCCTCGCATGGTCCAGCTAACGGGGATCAACGCGGATCGGGTATCCATGGTTGCATGGGTGATATCAGGAGCATTCGCCAGTTTGGCTGGAGTGCTTCTTGCACCGCTCTATGCTCAACTGCTCGACTACAACTTTACAGGCTTGCTTGTTTCGGGTATAGCTGCAGCTGCAATAGGTGGATTCACTAGCTTGCCACTGGCATTTGCCGGAGGTATTGGCTTAGGGGTCATCCAAGAGATACTAGGAGGGTACCTCCCATCTGGAAGCATCCTCTCCAGTGGGCTCCAAGATGCATTTCCCTTCCTTGTACTGGTAGTAATGCTTGTCGCTCTTCCTTCTCTCAAGCGAGAGCATGAAACTAATGATCCGTTGGCCAGTTGTGATCCGCCTCCACCTCCACTTGCATCGACGTTACGCAACCAGTCCTTTGATCGCTGGACACGTTATGCCTCTTGGACCATCCTGTTTATCTTCGTTCTCTCGGTTGTCACTTGGATACCGGGCAACTGGGTTTTCACTCTTTCTCAAGGCATGGTGTTCTCGATCATCTTTTTGTCGATCACTTTACTTACCGGGATGAGCGGCCAACTTTCCCTGGCTCAGGCTACTTTTGCTGGGGTAGGAGCCTTTGCTGCAGGTCAGTTGGCAGATCATTTTGGACTCTCTGTCATAGCAGGTATGTTCGTAGGGGGATTGCTGGCAGCTGCAGTGGGCATCATAGTAGCAATTCCGACGCTGCGAATGGGTACCCTGGCCTTGGCGTTGGGTACCTTTGCACTTGCTTTGTTGGTCGGCAGTGTGGTGTTCCCCTATTCATGGGCTGGCAACGGCAACAGTGGGATAAGTGTTCCCAGACCTCTCATAGGACCGGTCAGCTTTCAAGACGACAGAGCATTCTTCCTTTTGTCATTAGTGATCTTGGTGCTGTGCTCTTTAGTGATCATTATGATTCGTAGAGGCATGGTGGGTCGCTCACTCCTGGCACTGCGATCTAGCGAGGTAGCAGCCTCGACTATAGGCATTGATGTGAGACGTTTGAAGATAATGGTGTTTGCACTCTCCTCTGGCATAGCCGGGATTGGAGGTGCCTTGTTTGCCTCTCTCCAGCAGTCGGTTTCTCCTGCAGATTTCTCCTACGATCTGTCCTTGCTATTCGTCGTAGTGGTAGTCACGGCTGGAGTGCGGACAGTGGAAGGGGCCATAGAAGCAGGAATAGGTTACTATCTTCTCCTGCAGATCATGGATTTTCTTCCTGCTCGGTATTCAGGTGGGGTCATCCTCCCAATCCTGTTTGGCCTGGGTGCACTTAGCTACGCACGACACCCTGAGGGATTGGTGGAGTTCCAGAAGCGAGTTTGGACGGAACGACTTCTACGGTTACGGGATCGTTTGGGAGGTACTCCCAGCACTCCAGACAGTGACCTACCCGACGAAGTGGTGATCCCAGCTGTGCATCATCCTCCGGCTACCGGGTAGAGGGGTAATCAACGTGGATAACGACAACGGTGCGCGCAATAACAGCCTTTTTCGGGATAAGGTCGAAGAAGGAAGGAACTCTCCGATGTCCAAGAATGTTGCTGTATCTACTCAAGGGCCTCTTCGATCCGCCGGGATGCCAGATCCTCCTAGCCCTTATAGTATTTCCTCTACTTCTTCGGAGTCTTCTGCCCCTTCCACCAGTGTCCCTGGCCCTTCTGTCGGAGGGCCAGTGGAGAAGGGATCGGTGACGGATCGTAGAAGAGCTGAGAGCTTGTTAGTTGCGGAGAATATATCCAAACGATTCGGAGGCATTGCAGCTCTATCCGAGATGTCGCTGACGGTGGACCGTGGTGAAGCTGTAGGTGTGGTTGGTCCCAATGGAGCAGGAAAGACCACGTTGTTCAACTGTCTTCTAGGTATAGAGATCCCAGATACAGGTCGTATCATCTTCGATGGCAAGCGTATAGACAATCTCCCTGTCTACAAGCGGGCGAGAATGGGCATAGCACGAACCTTTCAACGCTTGGAACTCTTCAGTGAGATGACCGTGCGCGAGCATCTCCTCCTTGCTCAACGTTCTGCTCGGGGTAGGGTGAGCTTGCTTGCTGACTTGATCAACCATGGATCAGCCAGTAAAGCAGAGGAGGAACTGGCAGATCATTTGTTGGCCTTGCTCAAGCTGGAAGATGTTGCTGATACGGCAGTCGATGGCTTGAGTTTGGGTCATGGCAGATTAGTGGAGCTAGGTCGTGCTCTCGCTATGAGCCCCAAGCTTCTCATGTTGGACGAACCGTCTTCAGGATTGGACTACAACGAGACCAAAGCGTTGACTAAAGTGCTCGAACAAGTTAGGGAGGAACAAGGTGTGGCCGTGTTGTTGGTAGAGCACGACCTAGAGATGGTATCCGAGGTGGTCAGTCGTTTGTACGTTCTCGACTTCGGGCGTCTCATTGCTGAGGGCATGCTCGACGATGTTCTTTCCGATACTGGTGTACGACAGGCGTATCTAGGTCAGGTGGCTTCAGGAGAAGGTCAAAGGTGAACGGAGCTATCGCGAGGGCCAATCAGGTTACCGATCAATCCTTTCAATCTTTGCCGCCTGGCTCCCAAGGATCTCCCCATAGTTCAGCACTTCTAGAGCTCGATCATGTCAATGCCTCATACGGCCCATACAAGGCATTGTTCGATGTATCTTTCAAGGTGCCGGAAGGATCTGCAGTTGCCCTATTGGGAACCAATGGTGCCGGCAAGTCCACTGTTGCACGGGTGATCAGCGGATTGGTTCCGGTTGAGAGCGGATCTGTTGTCTTTGGCGGTAGGGAGATAACCGGTCTACCGGTATGGAAGATTGCCAGAGCAGGGGTAGCTCATGCTCCTGAGGGGCGCTCTATATTTGCATCACTGACCGTAGAGGAGAATTTGATGCTTGGCTTTGCTCTCAGGGTAGGAGAAAGCTCCCCTTCCAAGTCTGTCAAAGAAGCACTTGAAAAAGCATATGCCGCCTTCCCACGTCTTGGAGAACGTCGTCGTCAGCTTGCAGGAACACTGTCAGGAGGAGAGCAGAGAATGCTCTCTCTGGCCGGTATCCTCACTATTCCACCAAAGCTGCTCATAGTGGACGAGCTCTCTCTTGGTCTCGCCCCCGTGGTCGTGGATGAAGTATTCGACACTCTCGAACGCATCTTGGAGGAGGGTACTACGATGTTGGTCATTGAACAACACATCGGGAGGGCCTTGGAAATAGCCGACTCGGTTGTGGTGCTCAGTAAAGGAAGGGTGGTTCACGATGGTCCCGTACGGGATCTAGAGGAGATCGTTCAAGAGATCATGCCTCGACCAGAAGAGTAGTAATCATAGTTTTGAACTGCTTGGCGTCCTTTTCGTCACCTTCCTCCTGAGGACATGAGCAACGGATGATGCAAGCCAGAGGCTTGCATCCTGATCATGCACATCCTGGGGGCGTGGATACCTTTCCGCCGTTGCTTGTGGCCAACGAGAGGAGGCCACATATGGTGGTCTTGGCAACCAGCCATTTCCCGTGTTCGAATATGGCATAGCCAGTTGAATTGGTGAGGAGTGGCTTACCGTTCGTTCCCATGATGTCATAGGTGACCTTGGCACAAGGATAGGGAACCCCTCCCTCTGAACACCCCTCTTTACCAAGAAAGTCGACCTTGGTCACCGTTGCCCCGATGGCTGCTTTGGCCAGTGGCAGCTTGACCGCATTGGTAAAGGTGGCGCGCAAGCTAGATCCGTCCTGTACGACTGCAACCTTGGGGGAGACATGTGGATTGCTCAAATCGAACAGTGTGGCATAAGAGGAGGAAATCTCATTTTGTGATACAGCATGGCTAGGCATCTTGGGTTCTGTAGGTGGCTTTGGCTTTGGGGCTGTACTGCTGCAAGAGGCCAAGGTAATGCCTAGTAGAATCATCAATAGGATGCTGAACGATCTTGCAGCGCTGTGAGTCGTGTAAAATCTGGTCATTCTTTCCTCTCCACTGCTTCAGTACAGATGCTCATCTTGATGTGACCTCTTTAATATCTTAGGCTCAAGGCCTGTATCGTAAAGCTCATGTATCTCTCGAGGATCTGAGACC
>JAMDDE010000009.1:73350-110956 GCA_023489235.1 Actinomycetota bacterium
ATCGTAAAGCTCATGTATCTCTCGAGGATCTGAGACCCTAGGCTTCAAGATCCTATTTCATCGAGAGCTTCTATCCAGGCTGGGCAGTTTGACGGTTTGCTTTGTGGTAGGACAAGTATCTGTACAGCGTTTACCTGCGTTTTCGTTGCTCGAGTCTTGAATCGCCCACCCTTGTCCTTCATGCCAGTGGACGCAGATCTTCACCGCGCCCTCCCGCCACGGGCAATCTCGGGGCGAAATACTTGTTTGGCTCCCCAGAGGTACAGTGAGGGGAATAGGCCTTTTGCAGCTGGGCCTATATCAAGCCATCTCGGGACAGCTTCTTGCATCTTACCTGTCCGCACAACTCTCTCAACGGTAAGTGCCACTGTGCGAGCATCTACCATTGGAGGAAAGCTACGTTGGTAACTGTTTCCCCTCGCCTCGAAGAAGTTGGTGTCGACTGGCCCAGGGTTGACCATATGGACGTTTACGCCCGTACCGCTCAACTCTATAGCCAAGGCTTCGGTGAAGCCTACGACGGCGAACTTGGTAGCCGAATACGCTGCTTCAAAAGGAGCTGCAAGTTTGCCTGCAATAGAAGCTATGTTGACTATCTCACCAGACCCTCTGGAGATCATGGACGGGAGAACTGCCTTGGTAGCCCACACGGTTCCGAAGTAGTTGACAGACATCAGTTGTTCATACACCTCTGGAGGTGCGTCAGCTACAGACCCATAGTGGCCAATTCCCGCGTTATTGATCAAGACGTCTGGGTCTCCTAAAGCGATCCTCAAACTGTTCAAGGCATTCTCCAATGCATGGCGGTCAGCGACATCTGCGGGAGCAACTGCTCCATGGTTGCCCGCTTGGACTAGAACGTCTTCTAACTGGGCTTGCGAACGAGATATGAGACCGAGGGTAGCACCCCTTTGGCCAAGGAGTACAGCTATGGCTTTACCGATGCCTCTAGACGCCCCGGTGATCACTACCACCTTGTCGTTCCAAGAAAACGGTGCATTGGACATGTTCTTATTCTTACCTTCTTGCTAGTGAATCACATAAGCGCCGACCTTTTCCATTTGTTTTCAAGGAATCTTGGCGATGCTTAAGTAGTTCAACCCTATGTCTGCAGCTGTGGCTGATGCTTGATTAGCCAAGGCCTCCGCTTCCTTCATCGTCTGCCCTTGGGCTTTGGCATACATGAGGTGAGCAAGCCTGACCTCGCTTCTTATGAGATAAGGGATGGCTCGTATTCTACTGGAGACCTCCATACTCTTTCGCATGTAGCTCTCTGCGAGAGGCAAGTCTTTACGAACGGCGGCCAGAAGGCCTAATGCATAGTCCACTGGCCCACTGCTAACAGCTATTCCCCAAGCCAGCCTCCCGCTGAATGGTTCGAGCTTTTCGGCGATTATTGTGGCTTGTTCGGCACTCCCAACAGCAGAGCATACTCTAGCCAGTAGTACCATATCTGCCAGCCAAGCAACTTGGCGAGGGAAGTCCTCGATGTGATCCATGGTATTTCTCAGATAACGTGAAGCTTTTCTAGGCATTCCCGCCTGCAGCCAGGCATATGCTTGGATGAGTGGCCATTCAGGCATCTCAGGCTCCTTGTTGGATAGATGGTCGAGCAAACTCCCAAGCTCGACCAGTCGTCCTTGCTCTGCCCGTATGCTGAGCAGCTGTGCTCCATAGACAGCAAGTCTGGCATGGTCATCGATCTCGTCGTCCTGCCCCATTAGCAGTGCTTGGTTGGCTAATGACTCAGCTAGCTCCATCTCACCCCTCAAGATGGCTACCCCCGCTCTCCGGATGGCGAACTCCCAACTGAAATGTCGACCTAGCTCTCGAGCAATTGTGTCAGATCGTTCTAGTAGCTTGAGCGCTTCCAACGCCCGCCCCTCCTCCATGAGAGAGTCGAAGTGGAAGAGTTGACCCCTAAGTAGTACTTCCTTGTCTGCGAGTTCTGTTCCTAACGATATGAGTTCCACTGCGTGCTTTGATCGTTGGGACAGAGTGTCTGGTCCTAGAAGAGCTTGGTGGCATTTGACTAGCACTTCAGCAAGCACATGCTTGCCGGAGAGACTATTGCTGTGCAAACGGGCAATGCCTATGGCTCGGTTCGCAATTGCTAGACGTTTGTCCAGCTGAGAGTTGCCCAATAGCTCTGTAGCCAGGGCAGCCAGTAGTTTTGCTCGGATAGCAGAGGATCCGGAAGGTAGCAATTCTTCAGCCTCTTGTAATATTCCAATTACCTCTTCATCTGATCTTCTCGTATCCAACGAAGGGAGGTCGTCACTGCTCATGGCCAAAGCTGCCCTGGCCAAGAGTTGAGGATCTCTCAACTGTCGTGCCAGCCGTGCTGCTCTGAGGAGTATGTCGCGAGATCTTTGCTTACCGATGTTCTGAAGGGATTTCCCCATGGCGAGAAGAGTCTCGCATTCAAGACGCTCTCTATTTAACAGCTGACTTCCTCCCCATGGATATAGGCCAGAGGTTTGCGGGGTGCAACCAGTCATTAGCTGGAGAGCGAGTTCATAGTGTTGGATGGCATCTTCGAATGCCGAGAGAGTATACGATATGTCTCCAGCTTCCTTGGAGTAGAGGACAGCTTTGTTCACATCCCCTAAAGGTGCTGCTCGAACAGCATGTTCAGTTAACTTGAACAGCGTGTTCATACTTAGGGGTTCACCATCTGGCCAATCCCGCCTGTTCTCTAGGACCGTGCAGATCTGTCGATGGATACGCAGCTTGCGCGCTGCAGAGAGGCGTTCGTATATGACGGATTGAATTCGGGAGTGAGCGAAGACGGCTCTATCCTGGTCGTCAGCGATATCTCCGAGTAATCTACCGAGGTGGGCATTGTCAATAGCTTCCAAGACGAGCTCCTCGCTTCTCTCATCTGGTTTCAACGCCTCGACAACTTCTATCAACAACCCGATGTCGAACTCATCTCCTAGAATTGAGGCAATGGTCAACACTTGTATGGAATCGTTGCCTATCTTCTCTAGTTTTTGTTCGATCAGATCCTCCATGCTCGGCTGCCCCCCTGAGCGTTCAAGATACGAAGTTAATTTCTCCATGGACGTAGTGGTCTGAGGATCTTCGTTCAGTTGGAGGCTTTCCATCAGCAACCTAATGAACAAGGGGTTGCCCTTGGTCAGTTTATGCACCGCTTCGCAAAGTCTTTTAACTCGAGAATGCTCTATCGCTGGCGATGAGGAGCTTTCTGTTTGTTCGCTGGTTGTTTGTACAGAGTCTCTTGGGAGGTAGGGGGACACCAAGAAAGGAACCTCTTCTTCGGTAAGCCCTCCAAGCTCTAGTTGCACTATGTCCTTGTCAGCTTTGTTATTGGTGACCTTGTCCAAGAAAACGGAGAGCTCTTCGTATCCCGCTAGTTGTTCTGGATCATAGGTGACCACGATGGATGTTGAAGCAAGCTTTCTGTTACCCAGTAGATGGTAAAGGAGGGTAAGAGAGCTTGGGTCAGCCAAGTGAATATCTTCGATCAAAACAAGCAATGGATGCTTTACAGAGAAAGAAGCTAGCCATGATAGTACTTCCTCGAAGAGCTTCGTCCTTTTTCCCATGGTGGTCATGGCATCGAAGATGTCGAGGAAGGATGCCGATAAGGACTTTGGCGAGGAGACGAGATCTCCGTCTGGCTTCATGGGCTGAAAGCGTTGTTCCGATGATAGCTTTCTCCAGCTCGGTTCTCTTCTGTTGGTGATCGTGGTTAATAGAGTGGGTGGTTGGCTCATTTCGTGAGAAGGAGTTTCCAAAGGAGCTGTTGCAGTTCGGTCATTGAGCATCTCTAAGAATGGGGCATATGGTTGGCTCCATCGGCTGTGACAGCGTCCGAGTAGAACCAGTCCGCCATCGTTGATCGCGTACCTGGCCAAATGCGCAAGGATAAAGGTCTTCCCAGTTCCGCCACTACCACTCAATACAACTCCTGTGCTGCTGCCGGTAGTTGTTTCTCGCCAAGATCTGACTAGCACGTCCATCTCTGCTGTACGACCAACCATAAGGGTATTGGCCAAGTCCACCATGTAATTGGGCAAGTGAGTACAGCGCCACTTATCCCCTGATGTTTGTCTGCTTGTTGGTCCATCGTCACTGGGGGTACTTTGTTCGTAAGTATCGATACCCTCATTGGTTCGAGTAGATGCTGGGGATGTTTTGATCGGTGTTCTTACTGGTGCATCCGCTAGAAGCTTGAGGTAAAGTTCCTCAGTTTCTGGTGAAGGATTCGCCCCCAGCTCCTCTATGAACAGCTTGCGCAACCGTTCATGGGTGCGAAGACCTTCCACCCTGTTACCGGAGAGGAGATAGGCTGACATAAGTTGACGGTATATGCTCTCTCGGAATGGTTCTAGCCCGATGGCCTCTTCCGCTAAGGGTATTGCCTGCTCTGGATGGGCCGAGGAAAGCCTTGCCTCAACCATTGTCTCTAGGGTCTTTACCAGCATTGCTTTTTGTTCCCGTCGACGATCATCTACCCACGGGAGGTCTATACCTGCCAAGAATGGACGCTTGAACAACGATCTAGCCCGTGCTCCCTGTTCAAAAGCTTTGTCCACATTGCCTAGTTGTACGTCTTCGATGGCTTTATCCAGGAGTTGAGCAGCATATTCAATATCCACGACTGCCCCAACTGGAAGATCTAGTCGATAGCAGCCGGAGGTGGCAGTTATAGTGATTGGATCGTCCAATTTGGCCTCAGCTATGAACGAGCGCACCTTGCTCACGATCCGGCGCAAGGAAGCTTCCCATGAAGGAGGGGGATATCCAGCCCAGAGCACATCTGCCATGGTGTCTTTGGATACGGCATGATGATGTTCGGTGACCAGTAGAGCGAAGGCTACTTTGGGTTGATATCCCTCGAGATACGATTCGTCTACTGCTGTTCGCTCCCCTCTGATTGCTATGCGTCCGGTGAGCGATATTCGAATACCCATGAAGCCTCTCTACTGCAAATAACTACCCTTGTGGTTATCCCCGTCAGCTAATTCTGTGTTGACGGAAGGTCTTTCTTTCCTGACTCGATCTGTTGCCAACCCCACTACCACTTAACAGTATCAGTATAGCACATATAGTGATAATAACCTGGCTACTTAAAGTGATAATTACTGAAAGTGGTTACATAACTATTTTACTAACCCTTGTCAACCGCGTTTACGCCGCGTGCAAGGCGTAACCTATTAACAAATGCCCAGGATGAGATAGGAGCTAAGGTGTACGTGCACTAATAATAAGCAGTAGGAGTGCTGCTTATGGTGCTGGATAGTCCAATGATCTACGAGTGCACGTACACCCGCTACCCCCTCGTATATATCCTGTAATCTTGTGGTGTTGCTTCTAGCCATACATCAAGGCCTGCATTGATAGTCCAGGGTGAATGCTCGCTCATCTCCTCTTACAGAGCCTACTTCGCGCTCCTCACTTGATCACGGTAGTCGATCTCGTGCTGTTGGATCGGCTCGAACTACTCCTGGGCAGGAGAGAGGTAAAGCATCAAGGTAGACGACCTCGTGCTGGATTGGCAGTTGAGAGCAGAGGTGAACGAGCCAGCAATATTACCCCGCTTACCATGGCTGCTACAGCCAGAGCAGCCACCCACGATTCGATGCCTTTGTTCCGTATGCTTTCGCCGAAAAGGGTGATACCCAGTACCACCCCGATGGATGGTTGGAGGATACTGGTGGCAGGGAGTGAAGCTACCATATGGGCGGTATGGTAGGCATTTTGTTGGAACAGCAGGCCTCCAAGTGCTACGGCAATCAAAGCGTAAGGGAACCAGCTAGTTAGGACTCCTATTTGATCCGTAGCCAGTACCTCCACCGATGCTTTGGTCAGTGCGTCCGTAGTACCGAAACATGCTCCCGCGGTAGCGGCGAAGACAACAGCTCGTGGCGTACCGGACATGTGCTTGCGGTAAATGGCGAGAACTGCCATGAAGCCACCTATGGCAGCGAATAGGCCGATCCAGTCGCTGAACGGGGCAGGAGCATGACCTCCGCTGGGTCGGGTAGCTTCCAGGAAAGCAGTCACCCCGCAGATCGTGAGAAAGGCGGAGAACCAGTCGCGTTTGGCCAACGGTTGTCGGAGCAGTATGGCACCGAAGCCCAGAGCGAAGATCAAACCGGTCATCAGCAATGGCTCTACTATGACTAGGTTACCCTCGGCAAGAGCAGCTGCTTCCAGTCCGTATCCAATGATGTTGCTGACTATGCCTATCAGCCATAGAGGTTGCATGACTAGATGGACGAGCAGTTTGAGATGAAGCGGAGGATGCTTGGGCGCTCGTGCAGCTGCACGATGCTGCAGAGCTGCCCCCGCACCAAATGTCGCTGCTGCCAAGATAGCCAGGAGCACTGACAACAAGCTAATCAATCTCCACGCTACGACGAGAGCTCTGATCCATGATGGCTTTCTAACACATATCCAACTCAATGGGAAGTGATTGCCTCTTAGTCATTACGGTGTTGATCAGGATCTTCGACTCTTGGGCGTATATTCACTTGATGGGAAGGATAATCTTCAAGGAACAAATCTGAGCATAGAGCCTGGAGCCGCGCGAGAATGACATTGTGTTGACACATCAGCCGTTGTTGGCCTCTTCATCTTTGGATCTCGTATGGATCTTGGTTGTTGTCGTAGTGGTATTGGCTCTCATTTGGACCAGGATCACTGTGATAATAGTCAAAGAGTTCGAGAGAGCAGTAGTGTTTCGTCTGGGTAGAGTAAGGGAATCTGCCAAGGGACCTGGTGTGGTAATTCGCTACCCAGGAGTTGACCGAGTTGTAAAGGTCAATCTTAGAGTAGAGGTAGTGGACATACCCCCTCAAGCGGTCATAACTGCCGACAATGTAACTGTACAAGTAGATGCCGTTGTGTACTTTCAAGTTATCGATCCAGTAAAGGCCACTATTGGTGTAGACAATTTTCGCTTTGCTAGTCAACGAGTGGCTATGACCAGTTTGCGTTCGATCATGGGGCGATATGAGTTGGACAGCTTGCTTGCCCATCGTGACGATGTGAATAACGAATTGAGAGCAGTCATAGCTGCTTCCACCCATACCTGGGGAGTAGAGGTAAGGCAAGTGGAGATAAGGGACATAACTTTGCCGCCAGAACTTTTACGTGCTATGGCGCGACAAGCAGAGGCCGAACGAGAACGCCGCGCCAAGGTGATTGCTGCCACTGGTGAGCTGGAGGCAAGCCGCGAGCTAGCTGAAGCAGCAAACAAACTAACAGCTAGTCCTGGCGCACTCCAGCTTCGTACCCTTCAAACCTTGGCTGAGGTGGCTACAGAAAAGAACTCTACCCTCATCCTGCCCATTCCGTTTGAACTGTTCGAAGGTTTGGGTAGGATGAAGCAGTCGTGATGTTTGCCCTCTCAAGCCTATGTACCTATTAGTTCCAAGAAGGGAAGGAAGTGACCAGCTTCACAGCTTTGCATCTTGGCTAGAGTATCTGGTTATCTCTGAGGGTACGCTTCGATAGGAAAGGATCCAGTAGGCCAATCCTCCTACTATCATTCCCAGTACCCAGCTGAAGTCAGCTCCACTGGTTATGCTGGACAACGGACCTGTATAGCTTGGCACGTAGAAAGCTGCATCAATCCACATCATTGCCGCAGCCATCCCAAGGAAGAGGGAGATGACGGCCCGCCAATTAATCCCACCATTGCGCCAATACACTCCCCCATGACCTTCCAAGAGTGCATAACGGTCATAGCGGCCATGGCGCAGTAGGTAATCAACGAAGATGATAGCGAACCACGGTGCTAGCCATACCACTATGTAATCGAGGAAGCCAGACAGGTCCGTGTAGAAGTTACCTTTGAAGATGACCAGCGCAGTAATTGCGCCAGCAACGATCGTGTCTATGATGACCGCTCCCCATCTCTTTACTGGAATGCCAAGTGCTTGAAGCGTAACGCCAGAGGAGTACAGGTCCAGTGTGTTGATGGCAAATAGTTGTGGAAGTGCCAGAATCAAGAAAGGCCAGAAGAACCAGCTGGCAAAGGAGGAGGGTACACCAGTCACAGCTGTAACCTTTGGACTTACGATGAATGCAGCAGCTCCCAGAAGTTCTAGCAGTATTGAAGGGATGGCCCCTCCCAAAGTTGCTGCCGTTATCGTCTTGGCCTTGGAGGTTGATCGTGGCAAGTATCGTGAGTAGTCGTTGCCATTCTCCGTCCATCCAAGCCCACCAGCAGAAACAATTAGAACGACTGCAGTCGTCCATATGGCCCAGGATGCACTCTTGTGGTAAGTGCTCAAATGGACATGGGGCAGAACGAGGATGGCCATGATCACGAAGACGATGATGAACACGAAGGACAGGTAGCGGAGCACCTTGGTGATGGTGGCATGACCAAGGAAAGGCATGATGAACTGGATTGCCACTGCAGCTATGATGAGCCCTACCTTGAGTCCGGTTCCAGCAGTGATACCGCCTCTATGGAACATGGCTTCAGCGACGAGGACGACAAGAACTATTCCTTCGATTTCGAAGCCCACTTGCGTGATCCAGTTGAAGAGGGAGGGGATGCGGTTGCCATTGCGTCCAAAAGGTGCTCTGCTCACGCCGAAGGCCGTAGTACCTGTCTCCGGTCCCTGGATACTGGCTATGCCCAGCAGTACATAGAAAACATTGCCAACCAAGATAGCGGCTACGGCTTGCAAGAAAGACAGGCCGAACGAAACTATGAGAGCCCCGTACACCAAGAACTCGACATTCCAGATGGCGCCAGCCCAGAGCCAGAAAAGATCGGAGGGGCGCATAGGCCGTTCATCCTCTGGAATGAGCTCGATACCTCGTTGCTCTACCTTGAATGCCTCATACTCTGCCTCCCCTCCGTTCTGGAGAGTTGCAACAGTTGCAACCGTGTTGCTCGCATCTTCGCTCATTTGGCCCTCCTATTCTTCATGTTCCTCATCCGAGCACACGGCTTGCATGGCTGTCCTCTCTTGTGCATGTCTATTCTTGTGCATGTCTATACGTTGATCTGTATGAAATCGTATGTGAGATCCATTTCATGCATGTGACCACTGTGTTAATACTCTGTTACGGTCACTTTGCAGGCCGCTTCCAATCGGCGAGAAACACCCCCTAACATGACATAGTATGGTCAACAACACATAATCAGTTATTCAACAAATTGTCAAGTATTAGACTTTCAGAAGAAATAGCACAGGATATCTCGGTGGGCACTGTTGGACTGTCTGTCGATTATCCCACCTCATACAACCCCTTAGCGTGCTTAGGTGGCAGGCCGGTTAAACCATGGGGCATCTCTATGATCGAGTGCGCCCCGCAAGCCCTGGCTTTAGCCTTGGGGAGAATGTCAGCGAACATACCCCGCAAGCTCCTCGCTCATATCCGTGGAACGGTGTTGCCAACCACATCTTGTGAGTTGTCCCGAGCCTTTTGTCTGCGCCTTCAGGTCAACTACCTAATAAGGGAGGGAGGTCTTTTACTATCTCAGCGAAGCTGGAGGGGTCGGTAGCTCCTTCTGTAGATATAACGAGTACTGATACAGCATGATTTATTGGCAGAGCCCTCGCTACGACCCCGTATTCATCCTTTCTCAGCGCTTGTTCGATGCCAGCCAAACCAGCAGCCCCAGTTTCTCCAGAGATCAGACCGGCTTGGTAGAGATCTCGTACAGCTTGAATAGCTGCTGCATCGTCGATGGAGATAGATGCATCAAGCCCCTTGACTAGCGATGGCCAGGCGACCGGAGATGGGTTTCCACAGTTCAAACCAGCCATAATGGATTCATGTGGTCCAGGGACATTGGTTAGTTGCCCCTTTTGGAGGGAGGTTAACACGCACGCTGCTGTGTCTGGCTCTACGCCGAGGAGTCGCGTATGGCGCCGTCTAAGTTCCCCTATGGGCGGCTCACTGTTTCCACTGCCGACAGCAAACCCTTTGTAGTGTCGTATAGCAGCAGCTGCTAGAGCACCTACTCCCATTTGGACTGCCATCACATCGGGGTCTGCTAATCCCATCTTGCTTAGTTGGTCGTCGATCTCCGTGAAAATAGTGGAGTATCCTTCCACTACCCACCGTGGTGTTCTCTCCGAAGAGTTCGTTGCTGTATCGGCTATGACCAAGGTGTACTCGTCAGCAGTTGCCTCTGCTTGTTTTACTGCATCATCGTAAGATCCTTCCACCTCCACAACTCGAGCACCCTCAGCAGTTATGGAGTTGATTCGTGCTGGTGAGGTGCCTTGAGGTACGAAGATCACTGCATCCAGCTCTAGCAAGCGAGCCATGTACGCCACGGCTCGACCATGGTTTCCATCCGTGGCTGCCGTCAGGGTTAGTTTGCGTGAAGCATCTAGAGCAGAGTAAAGCCGTGATTTCAACTCCCCCAGGGTGTGAACATTCTTGACCAGCTCTATCCCTAGGTGCTCTTCGAGAGCTCGCACCGTAGCCCATGAAGCACCGAGCACCTTGAAAGCAGGCAAACCAAATCGACTGGACTCATCCTTGACTAGCAGTTGCCTAATGCCCAATGGCTTGGCCAGTTGAGGAAGGCTAACCAGTGGCGTTGCCTTGTACCCAGGAAGGCATCGATGGAGTTTGGTAGGTGACCGATCCTCTAAGGGGATAAGTCGCTCCCTGCCAACTGATAGGTACTCTGTTGGCTTGATCGTATCCTTATTTATCCAAAAGCATTCTGTTGAGTTGCTCACTGATCGGTTCCTTGAGTTGACAAATCGTTGAAAAACAAGATAACACAGGGCATGGGTAAGCGCTTGGTGTTGTAGGGGAAGAGGAGCGGAGGATGCTGAACGACGAGAAGCAGGGCATGAGCAAGCGCTTGGTGTTGAAGGGGGCTCGTTGGCCAGGTGACATAGCTATTGAGGACGGTCGCATCAAGGCTGTGGGTAGCCTTGAGGTAACCAGCAAGGATCGAGAGCTGCGCTGTGATGGGGATATCATCACTCCTGGGCTGGTGAATACCCATCATCATTTGTATCAATGGATGACCCGAGGAAGGGCTACTGGATGCGATCTGTTCGGCTGGTTGAGGACCTTGTACCCCGTGTGGTCGAAGATGAGCGTAGAGGACGTACACCTCGCTGCCGTGGTTGGGTTGGCAGAGTTGGCCACCTCGGGAGCTACCTGCGTTGCTGATCATCACTATGTGGTGCCCAGGGGTGATGACAGTGTATTCGATGCTATTGCAGATGCCGCTAGAACGATTGGAGTGCGATTGGTTCTCTCCAGGGGGTCCATGGATTTAGGGGAGTCCAAGGGTGGACTCCCTCCTGACGAGATCGTGGAGGATACAGAGACAGTCCTTTACTCCACCGAGGCAGTTGCTTCCCGTTTGCACGATGGAGATCTGGTATCGGTGGTGGTGGCCCCTTGCAGTCCGTTTTCGGTGAGCGCAGAGCTTATGAAAGAATCTGCAACACTGGCTCGTCACTTGGGACTTCGACTACACACCCATCTAGCTGAAACCCTTGCAGAGGAACGAGACTGTCTAGCTCGCTTCGGCCGTAGGCCACTTGATGTGCTAGAAGAATTCGGGTGGATTGGAGAGGACGTATGGTTCGCTCATGGAATCCACTTCAACGACTCAGAGATCAGGCGTATAGGAAGCACGAGAACCGGTATTGCTCACTGCCCTTCTTCCAATGCTCGCTTGGCTTCAGGAATTTGCCCAGTAGTGGATCTGAGGAAGGCTGGGGCTCCTGTTGGTTTAGGGGTAGATGGTGCAGCCTCCAATGAAGCAGGGGTTCTTTTTTCCGAGATGCGCCAAGCAGTCTACCTCGCTCGGTTACGTGAGATGAGGGCTGATGCCCTGTCCGCTGCAGATGGCCTGGCCATGGCTACAGAGGGAGGAGCAAGGTGCATTGGGAGGCTAGATCTTGGTTCGCTGGCCCCAGGTTCCCCTGCCGACTTGGCAGTTTGGGGTGCAGACGATCTAGCGGACATAGAGGATCCGGTAACTGCTTTGGTCTTCGGCCCGGAACGGCGAGTCAAGCATTTACTTGTAGCAGGTAGGCCAGTGGTAGAGGATGGTCTTCCCCTGGGAGTGGATATGCAGGCAGTTCATGAAGGACTAGCCCAGAGATCGAAGCGGTTGTTTGATCGATGAGCAACGGAAGGCTTATTCGTGGAGGAACCGTAGTTGACTCTACTGGTATGCACAAGACTGATGTCAGGGTTGGAGAGGACGGTACAGTACGGGAGGTTGCCCCTGGACTTGTCGCCATGAGCGGTGAAGAGGTCTACGATGCCACCTCTAAACTAGTCATTCCTGGAGGAGTGGATGCGCACACTCATTTGCATCTAGAGGTTGGTGACCTCCGCACCTCTGATGACTTTGCCAGCGGTACCATGGCTGCTGTCATGGGAGGAACTACTTGTGTCATTGAGTATGTAACTCCTCGCCAGGGAGAGGATCCTCTTGCAGCAGTCGAGTACTGGCGAAGCCTAGGCGAATCGGCGTGCATAGACTGGTCGTTGCATGCCACCTTTACTAGTGCAGTATCATCCTCTGTTGTTGCTTCCTTGGTGGAGGGTGGCATAACTTCTTTCAAGTTATACCTTGCTTACTCCCAGCTTGCGATAAGTGATCGTGAAGCTGTCCAAATGCTCTTTGCCGCCAAAGAGCATGGGGCGGTGGTCTGCTTTCACTGCGAGAATGGTGGAGCGATAGATGTCTTGATTGCCCGTGCACTGGCAGAAGGAAGGAAGGGCGTTCCTGAACATGCCTCTACGAGGCCGGCCATACTGGAGGCAGAGGCAGTCAACCGAGTTTGTAGTTTCGCGGAGATAACCGAGGCAACGGTTTACTTGGTTCACCTATCCTCTGCTCTTGCTTTGGAGAATATGATGCGCGCTAAAGATCGAGGTGTGCATGTATTGGGAGAGACCTGTCCTCACTACCTTTGGCTGGATCGCAGAAAGCTGGAAGGGGAGGAGGGGATCTGCTTCATGTGCAGCCCCCCTCTTCGGGACAAGTCCGATCAAGATCAGCTATGGAATGCACTTGCCAGTGGCATGTTGGATACGGTGGCTACGGATCACTGTCCGTTCTGGACGGCCGATCGCAAGGCGGGAATATTTGGTAAATCACATCCGGCAGACAACTTCTCGGAGATGCCTGGAGGTCTACCCGGCATCGAGACCAGGATGGCTCTCATGTGGCAGGGTGTACGAGCTGGACTAATCACACCTATGGATTGGGTACGAACCTGTTGCGAACAGCCAGCCAAGATCTTTGGCTTGTGGCCGAAGAAGGGGTCACTGGCTGTCGGTGCCGATGCGGATCTAGTGGTATGGGACCCCAATAGACCTGCATCGCTGGATTACCAATCCCTACATATGGCCACTGACCACTCTCCCTATCAAGGATGGAGAGTAGAAGGCTGGCCGGAGTTGGTTTTGTCCAGAGGTAGGGTAGTTGTCCACCGGGGGAGATTCATGGGAGAAAGAGGAGTAGGTCAGTTCGTGCCCGGCAGAGTTAAGAGAGTTAATCCAGAAGGATTCTAAGCTGCATTTGGTGAAAAGGCGTCTATCATTGCTTGCACATTTGATCCAAGAGGATAGAGTATGGGGCATGTGCAACCTTTCTCTATGTACTCGTCCACTTTAGCTCTGCAATCCTCGACATTCCCCGAAGCAGTTATCGATTGCACGACCTCGTCAGGCACCAACCTGCTGGCCTTTTCTATTTGCTCATGAGTAGCTGGCCAGGACAACTTCTCCCCGATCTCTTCTATCAATGCCTTGGGTACTCCTGAGGCGGCCATTATGTGAGGTTGTTGACCCAGGTATTGAGTAACCAGCAATCTGGCAGCATCTATGGCTCGTTGACGGTCTTCGTCCAATGAACATACGATTAGTTGAGGTCGATCCAGTTCTTCCAAGTCTCGCCCGACGCGTTTTCCTCCAATGGCGAGGTGCTCCATGGCCATCTCGTTGTAGGAAGGGGAAACAAGATAGTTGAGCAGTACTCCATCGGCTATCTCACCTGCAAGTTCCATCATCTTCATGCCTGTGGCGCCAATGTAGATGGGAATGTGCTTAGTCCGGCGTTCACTGTGTACATAGTCAAGCTGTGCTCCGTTCAGATGAACGAACTCTCCGTTGTAGGTTACCGGTTCGCAACTGAAAAGAGCACGAACCGCCTCTACCGTTTCACGCATTGCCTGTAACGGCTTGTTTCTGTGGATCCCTACCTTGCTAGCGAGAGGATCCCACCATGCTCCTATGCCAAGCAGCACTCGTCCAGGGGCGAGATCGTCAAGTGTAGAAAAGGTGGAGGCCAGCAAGGCAGTGTTTCTCGTCCAGTTGTTGACGACCCCCGATCCGACCAGTATGCGGCTTGTAGATGCCAAATAAGCGGCCATAGGTACCGTCGCCTCTCTCACCAGCCTGCTCTCTGCTTGCCACACTGCATCGAAGCCTTGCTGCTCTGCGTAAGCGGCTATGGCGATCCCTTCACGTATGGAATGGGCATCTTGTAGATATAGTGCCACCCTGGAAACCAAGTGGACCTCCTTCCCTTTGTTGTTTCAAAGTTGCTCCTTGCAACCATGGTCCCGGACCAGATATCGAGGTATGGTGCGTATGGGTCATGCATACAGCTGTTATTGTTCCGAAAGGGCCGCCCATAGCCTTCTTTGCTGTTCGGCAGCTTTAGAGCGAACCTCGTGCTCATCTACTTTGGTGGGACGCCCATTGTCGAGCACTATCTCGCCACCTACTCTTACCTGGACAGCTCGTACTCCTGGAGTGAAGGCTAAATGCCAGGGGTCCATGGGAGCGTAGCTCCAGAGCACTTGATCCGAGAGAGCCTCTGGCATTAGTTTCCAGCCGTTCTCCAGCCACTGCCAAGGGGTCGACGGGGTGGCAGTGACATCGTCCTCACGAAGCCGAGCATAAGCAATTCTGAATTCTTCCAGCATATCGGCCCCAATTCCATCAGTGCCAAGCACTACGGTATTGGAGAACCTGGTTGGGTGAGCGTATCCCACGCCGTTGTTCTGATTAGAACGAGGGTTGTGGGCGATTATCCCCTCCAAGCCTCTATCCAGATGTACGCAGTGAGCCAATAGCCAGTTCGGTTGGGCGAGTTCTTCCAAGCGCTCACCGGCGTCAGCATCCACACGGTCTTCGCCTACGTGGATGTGTACGCCGCACCCCAGATCTTTGGCCAAGCCGGCTACCTCCTCCAAGCTCTCCTGCGATAGCGTGAAGCAAGCATGTGCTCCAACCATGCCAACCCCCCCAGCTTTCACGAATCGTTCGTTCTCTGCTAGCCCGGCTGCCTTGGCTGCTGGACCATTACGGTCGGTTATCTCGTAGCAACAGTTGACCCTTACCCCTACCTCTGCACAAGCGTTGGATATGACGTCCAGGGAACCCTCGATAGCGTTTGGCGAGGAGTGGTGGTCGACTATAGCTGTAGTTCCAGCAAGCAATGCTTCCAGAGCTCCTAGCATTGCTGACCACCGAATCATCTCTAAGTCCAATGCTTTGTCCAGTCGCCACCAGATTAGTTCGAGTATCTCTGAAAAGTTGGTTGGTGTTCGTGGAGGAGCAGGCATTCCTCTGGCCAAGGAGGAGTATAGGTGGTGGTGTGCGCAGACAAGACCTGGAGTGGTGGCGTACATCTTAAACCTAGTCCTGTGAGCCCAAGACCCCTTGGCGATCGGTCGTCTCCTTGTTGTCCTTGTTGGAGGAGCGCATCATCGGTAACTGGTTGCGCCAATATCCATCGAGGTCGTACAGAGCAGCTGCCACGGCTCCTGCTGTGGGGACCAGACCAATCTCACCTACGCCTTTTATTCCATAAGGGGAGCGGGGCTGGGGACACTCTACGATGTGCACTTCTATCTCGGGCATGTCCTTTGCTCGTAGAATTCCAAGACTGCGCAGGGTCATGTGGGTAGGGCGCCCTTCTTCGTCGGTGGGGAACTCCTCACTTAGGGCAAAGCCAAGTCCCATGTGTACGGCACCTTGAATCTGGCCCTCTACTAATAACGGGTTCATGGCTCTGCCTACGTCATGTGCGGCTATGACCCGCTCGATCTTCTTGGTCGTCCGGTCAATGACCACAACTTGGGCTGCATAGGAAAGGGCGGAGTGGACCAAGGGGTGCTCCAGCCCTTCTTCTATGGAGTTGGTCCAGTCCACTGTATATGTACCCACGTAATCAATCCCAGGGAGCCTTCCACCCTTCATCGCCTTACGACAAGCGTCCGCTATGGCCCCTGCCCCCATGAGTGTCGCCCTCGAGCCAGTGGTCTGGCCTGCGCCCAGTTCCCTGGTGGTATCCACCACAACCCGTATCCTTCCTGGCTCCACACCTAGTTCTTGAGCGGCTACTTGGACGGCAACTGTGTTTATTCCCTGTCCCATCTCCGTCCAGCCATGGCGCACCTCTACAGTGCCGTCGTCCATGAAGCGCACCACTGCTTTCGATTCCTCGACGACCCCGTTGCCCAACCCGGAGTTCTTGATTCCTATACCCAACCCGACAGCCTTGCCAGCCGCTTTTGCCTCTTCATAGGCGGGAGTTACTTTTTCCAGACACTCTGCGGCTCCAAGAGCACCATCATCCAAGATCTGCCCAGGGCCCCAAATGCTTCCGGGATGCACCAGGTTACGCTTGCGTATCTCCAACCCGCTCAGACCCACAGCCGCGGCCAACCTGTCCATGATTCCTTCCATGGCAAACTGGGCTTGATTTGAGCCAAATCCCCGGAACGCTCCGCACACCGGGTTGTTCGTGCGAACTGCAATGGCCTCTACATCGATAGCTCCTATCTCGTAGGGTCCACCAGCATGGCCAGCCGCTCGTTCGAGCACCTTTGCTCCCACTGAAGCATAGGGACCCGAATCGCCAATTATTCGTGCACGGAGGGCGGTCAGATGTCCTTCGTGGTCACAACCGGCCCAGTACTCGAGTCGCATGGGGTGACGTTTGGGATGCATGAGCAACGACTCAGTACGGCTCAAGGTGCAACGCACAGGGACTCCAAGTAGCCATGCAGCAAGTGCTGTATGTGCTTGGTTGGAGAGGTCCTCTTTCCCCCCGAAGGCACCACCGTTGGAGATCAGTTCAACTACTACTTGTTCGGGGTGTATATCCAGTACAGAGGCTATTTGATCCCTATCGTCGAATATTCCTTGGCTACCGGAGTACACATGAATATGGTTGGAACCGTCTGGGACTGCCAAGGTTGACTCCGGCTCTAGGAATGCATGTTCCACCCTTTGAGTCTGGAACACCTCATGAACGAGATGGGCAGAAGAGGCAAGAGCGTTCTCTATATCTCCCCGGCTGTAGCGGGAGACAGAGAGAACGTTTCCTGATAGCCCCCAGGTAGCATCCTCGGGGTCGTCGATAGCCTCAACCGGATCACAGATGGTCCTCAATACTTCGTACTCCACCGACACCAGAGCGGCTGCTCTTCTAGCTGTGTATTTGTCCTTGGCTACTACTATGGCCAGAACATCTCCCAAGTACGAGGTACGACCACCTACAGGGATCATAACCGGCCAGTCGCGATCGATGATACCTACCCGCAGCTCACCAGGGATGTCCTGGGCAGTGAAAACCGCCATGACTCCCTCTACCTCTTCAGCAGCCTTGGTGTCTATGGAAAGGACCTTCGCTCTGGCATGATCAGCGAGCCGAAGGGCAGCATGCAACATGCCCGGTACAACTAGGTCGTCGATGTAACCCCTGGAGCCAGTGGCAAGTTTTAGTGCTTCATAGCGAACGCCTCGTTCGCCTATCTTATTACCCAGGCTCAGTGCACGACCGTTCGTGCTCCGGTCGTGGTTGGTACTGGTAAAGTTGTCATTCCCAGTTGCTTGTTTGGCTAACTGCTCTACAGCATCCAGTACCTTGGTATATCCAGTGCAGCGGCAGAGGTGAGAGCCCAGTAAACGGGCTGCATCCTCTCTAGTGAGCGAAGCCCCCTTCCTGTCCAGCAGGCTCTTGGTACGCAAGAGAATGCCAGGTGTGCAGAATCCGCATTGCAAAGCACCTACCTCAGCGAATGTTCCAGCCAGGAGCTCCAGTTCATTAGGGGGAAGTCCCTCCAAGGTGACAACTGAACGACCCTCAACTCCCGCTACAGGTATCTGACAGCTTACTGTAGCTTTGTTGTCTATCAGCACCGTACATGCACCGCATTGACCGGATGGGGAGCATCCATCCTTGGGAGAGGTAATACCCAGTTCCTCTCTCAAGGCACCAAGGAGGTGAGGATGCTCCTTTTCGACTTGGACAGTCTTCCCGTTCAATGTGAATGTGATACCCATTGCCCTTCAATACTCGATCTTTGCTCTCATTGGTTCTAGTTAGAAGTGGATGCCCACTGGTTAGTTGGACATAGCCTCTTGGTGGGAGAGCATCTGGAGATGCCTAGAAGCAAAGAGGCTAGGGAAAGCAGCGTACCAAGCCATAGCGGTTACCAGGTCATCTATTGGGCATTGGTCATGCGCAGTGTGAGCATGAACTTCATCCCCAGGTCCAAAACCAATGGTGGGTATGCCCAGTTTCCCCATGGACGCCACCCCATTCGTGGAGAAGACCCAGTGCCCCGTGGTCAACTCCTGATCAAGAGCGATCCTTCCCGTTTCGATGCCGGCAGTAATTCCATAGTGGTCGAGAGGAGTGACCCAGGTGTTGTACGATTTGGGCTGGGACAGGGTCATGCCAGTGAATGAAGTTCGTTGGTAGTGGAGCAGTTCGACAGTACCTCCGACGGCTTTCACCGATGGCAACTGACGGATCTCTTCGAGAGCCTCATCTGGTGATTCGCCTGCTGTCAGTCGGCGATCGAGATAGATGGTAGCTGTCGAGGGGACGGCGTTGAGACTGGGAGTCTCGCATTCGATCTTTGTAAGAGCTACTGTCCCAGGACCGAGAAAACTGTCCATGCCCAACTTGGAGTTGAGCTCTTCTACTTCGCTTATTACTGGGACGAGTTGATAGACAGGATTGATGCCTCTTTCTGGAGCTGATGCATGACACGAAGACCCATGTAACCGTATGAGCACCTCTATGCGACCACGGTTCCCTCTGTATACCTGGCAGCGAGTTGCTTCACCAAGTACGACAATATCTGGCCTGGGTATCACCTCGGTGAGTATGTGCTCCAAAGCCAAGCCATCGCAGTCCTCCTCCTGGACCGATCCAATGACCCACAAGGTTACCTCTTCGCTTCGGCCAAGTTCATTGTAGAGGGCAGCTCCTTGCACCATGGAGGCTATGCCTCCTTTGTCATCGCTAGCGCCTCGTCCCCACATCACCCCTCCACCTGCATCTGGTCTTATGACTGGTTCGAACGGGTCAGTCTCCCATTCGTCACGGCTTCCAACTGCCACCGTGTCTATATGGCTGTCGTAAACAATGTTGACAGGTCCGGTACCAATTCTGCCCACGATTGAACCAAATGGCTCGATGAATACCTCGTCGAAACCGGTTTCTGTCATTTCATGGCGTAGTCTTTCTACCACCATCTCCTCGTTGGAGGATAGAGATGGAGTATGTACCAAATCACCGAGTAGGTCCACGACAGCTCTCCGACGGCGTTCGGCTGCAGAGAGAAATGATGTAACAGCCATATCTCCATCGTTTCTCTATTTCAACAAAATGTCAAGTGTGCTTCAACAAAATGTCAAGTATGATGACGTTATGAACACAGTTGTGCCATTTGTTCTCCAAGGGGGAACTCTGATAAACGAGCCGTTTGCTCCACCGAGGAGAGCTGATATAAGGGTCGATAGCCGTGGAAGAGTGATCGAGATCGGGGATGCTTTGACCGTTGACCAATCGGAGATGCTCATAAGAGTTGATGGCATGGTGGTTGCTCCTGGGTTTGTGGACCTGCACTCGCACTCCGATCTTTACAGTCTGAGCCGTGATGGCTCTCCTGCACCAATAGGTGATGTTCCCAAGCTCTTGCAAGGGTGCACCGCTCAAATATTCGGTCAGGATGGGATCTCGGCTGCTCCCGTAGACGAGGACAAGCGCCTTGAACTAGCCCATTCGATGACGGGGCTTGACGGCAGTATCGAGGAGTCCCTTTGGAGCTGGCGAAGCTTTGGGGAGTACATCTCTGCTGTTCGACGAAGTTCAGCAACTCGTGTGGCAGGGTTGGTAGGACACTCCACTATTCGCAGGATGGCTATGGGGGTGGAGATGCGTCCTCCTCGTGAAGATGAACTGGAGCACATGTGTCGTCTAATCGATGAAGCCATGACCGAGGGAGCACTGGGCTTGTCAACAGGACTTGTTTACATACCGGCTGCCTATGCCGAGACGGATGAGCTTATTTCCTTGGCCAAAGTAGTGGCAAAGCACGAAGGCCGTTTTTTTGTCCATGTTCGATCGGAAAGTGATCGAGTTGTAGAAGCTACGGAGGAAGTTCTAGAGGTCGCCTACCGTTCAGGAGTCCACCTTCATTACAGCCACATCAAGGCAGCAGGCAAGTCCAACTGGCCGCTTGCCCCAAAGCTGGTGGAGATGGTCGAGGACTACAGAACACGTGGAGTGCAAGTGACTGCGGATGTCCATCCCTATGTGGCCGGGTCCACGACCGCGGCGGTCTTGTTGCCTCCTTGGGTGTTCGATGGCGGTGAAGAGGCTGCTCGCCAGCGACTATCCGATCCTGTGGTCAGGCAACGGATTCGGGCTCAGATGCTTTCGGATACCACTAGCTTCGACAACTGGTGGGCCTTCTCCGGTGGTTTCGAGGGGTTGTGGGTGGCCCAAGCCAGCAATCCCGATTTGCAAGGCCGTAGCTTTGCTGATGTCATTCATACTCAGGGGATCAGCGATCTCAACTCACAACCCGCCTTCGACCTGGTTTTCAACCTACTTGCTTCTGAGAATTTCTCTGTATCGCTCATCTCCTTCAACAACATCGAAGAGAACATCGCCATGTTCCTGTCCCAACCATACACGGGAGTGGGCAGCGATGCTCTGGTCAATCCGCATGGTCATCCCCATCCACGCTTGTACGGCACCTTCCCACGAGTGCTCGGTCGTTTCGTACGCGAGCTGAAGGCTATCGATCTCTACGAGGCAGTGGCCTCCATGACGTGGAAAGCTGCTCAAGCTGCAGGATGGCCAGGGGTAGGAACTCTTTCCGTAGGGGATAGGGCAGATATAGTTGTCTTCGATCCCGATACCGTAGCTGACCAGGCCACTTGGGAAGAGCCTAGGATACCTCCCATCGGGATAGAAATGGTGTTTGTCGGCGGTAAGCTCGTTGCCAAGGATGGCAAGCTGTTGGAGCACATAGGAGTTGCAGGGGAGGGCTGATGGGCAGAAGACCGGCTAGTAGTAGGGTATTGGCAGTAGCACGAGGAGAAGCCCCTGCTGATCTACTTATTACGGGTGGGAAGGTTTTCGTGCCCACTACCAAGGAGTGGGTCTCCACAGAACTAGCCATTGCTGACGGAGTGGTAGCTGGCTGGGGTAAACGTGATGCTCTTCAGGTAGTCGATCTTGATGGAGCTGCCCTCACGGCAGGCTTCATCGATGCCCACATGCACCTGGAGTCCACCAAGCTGTGGGTGGATGAGTTCGTACGCACGGTATTGCCCAGAGGAACTACTGCTGTTGCAGCTGACCCCCATGAGATAGCCAACGTCTTTGGGACAAGGGGAGTTTTGGCTTTGATGGAGGCAGTCAAAGACCTACCTTTCACTTTTGGAGTTCTAGCCTCCAGCTGTGTTCCTGCTTCGGAGTTCGAGAGCTCAGGTGGAACAGTTAGCTCTAGCGAAATAGCCACTTTGATCTCCCAAGGGGCTATTGGAGTTGCCGAGATGATGAACTTTCCTGGCGTAATAGCAGGTGACCCCGAGGTAATGGCCAAGATTGCTGCTTCGGGTCAACGTAGAGTAGACGGGCATGCTCCTGGACTAAGTGGGCAATTATTGGATGCTTATCTAGTAGCGGGGGTGGAGTCGGATCATGAGTGTACTACGATCGAAGAAGCTAGAGAGAAGCGCCGCAAGGGAATGTGGGTATTCATCCGACAAGGAACGGCCAGTCAGGACTTGGCTAGCTTAATTGGGCTGGTCAAGGAGCATGGCGTTGATCACCTAGCACTGTGTACGGATGATCGTGAACCGGATACCTTGGTTGAGTCGGGCCATGTGAATGACTGCGTCAGGTTGGCGGTCAGCTACGGAGTGGATGAGGCAGATGCAATCATCATGGCAACGGCCAACCCAGCCTCTTATTTTGGCCTCTCGACGTTGGGCTCTCTTGCCCCTGGGATGCAGGCGGATATCTGTTGTTTTGATCGCCTGGCCGACTTTGAGCCGGTGCAGGTGTGGCAGGCCGGTAAGCTCGTTGCTGTTAGCGGTGAGATCTTGGAAGGAGTAGTGCCTGACTCGCCTCCGCCTGGATGGATGCTCGACTCTGTTCACTTGGGGGATGTCCCTTCAGCAGCGGCCTTTGAACTCAAGGTAGATGCTGAAGATGTGGTCAGAGTGGTAGCGGTAGAGGAACGTTCGCTTACTACCCGGTTGGAAGCACAGAGGATCGTGGAGGGGAAAGGGGACATCGCGCGAGGGGCTATTGTGGAGAGACACCATGGTTCCGGAAGAGTGGGGCTTGGGTTCGTCAAAGGATTTGGACTGTTGAAAGGAGCTATAGCCTCTAGTGTCTCTCACGATGCTCACAACATTGTAGTCCTTGGATCCTTGGAGGAGAGTGGGCCTCGGGATATGGCTGTTGCCGTAGCTCGATTGAGCGAGATAGGCGGTGGACAGGTTGCGGTGTTCGATGGGCGAGTGATAGGGGAGGTAGCTCTACCTATAGGTGGCTTGATGAGCAGGAAGCCCGCACAAGAAGTTGCCAGGGAGATAGCCTCCTTGGAGGAGATTGTTGCATCTGCTCTTGGTGTCAGCATTGAAGCTCCGTTCATGCAGCTGAGTTTTTTGGGGCTCTCGGTGATCCCTGAGGCCCGATTGACCGATAAAGGCCTTGTAGATGTCCGTCAGTTCTCCATCGTACCGGTGGTGGTCTCTTGAGGCTTGGTTTACTCTTTGCTGTTTACTCTATGGCATCCCGGTGCATCGGTTCATGCTCCTTCAACTAGTGGCTAGTCTGTTTAGGCTTGTAGCAGCTTCCAGGATGACGCTCTGTAGTGTCTTGTGAGTATCTCTTGGCTTTCAGGCCGAGCTAGCGGTGGGGGTCAAGAGGTCGAATCCTTGCTGGGGTGTTCATGGTGTCTCTTGATGTTGGTCGCCCATTGGTCTATGAGGCTGTGCAGCTCGTTGGATCGCCGTGGCTCACAAAATGCTGCGGTAGCTGCTTGATGCATGATGGCGACAACCTCGTTTATCCCTAAGCGACAGAGGCTGGTTGCTAGCTCGATCTCTCTGCTCATTGTGGTAGCCAACAGCATGGGATCATCGGTATTGATGGTTACGGGAACCGATGCTTCCAACAAGCGAGGCAGGGGATGACGGTTGATGTCATGGTACAAAAGGGCAGTATTGGAGCTCAAGCATACGTTCAGAGTGATCTGTTCTTCTGCCAGTCTTCTCAGCAGAGCAGGATCCTCAACGGCACGTACTCCATGATCGATACGCTGTACCCCGAGTTCGTCTAGGGCAGAGCGTACCCCTTCCGGTCCAGATGACTCACCAGCATGTGCTGTAGTGCCTAACCCACTTTCACGTGCAGCCTTGAATGCCGTGATAAAGCGCGCATTACCTGCTGAAGGCACTGCCTGGTTGCCGTCGATGGAGAGAGCAACCACTCGCTTTGGTCTTCCATGATCGAGCTCTTCTACCAGTTCCATTGCCTCTTCGGCTGACTGTTGACGTAGGAGGGACGGTGATATCCTACAGTCGCAGAATCCGTCGGCTTGTGCTTGGTCGAACCCATCCGATACCGCTTGCAGTAGATCGGGGCGCTTCAGACCTCTCCAATGAGTTGGATTTACGATGACCTCAGCGTAGACAACGTTGTCGGTGCTCAAGAACTTAGCGAAGTCGTAGGCTAGTCCGCTAGCCTGTTCTGGGTTACGAACCAGTCCGCACCACCAGTCGAGTAAACTTAGGAAAGAATCGAGATCTGTGAAGTCGTACAACTCATCAAGAGGTTTAGGCAGTGGCTCTCCAGCAGCTTTTGCCAGATGTGCCACTTGCTCCAAGGAGAAACCTCCTTCTAAGTGCACATGTAGTTCTATCTTGGGCAGGTTATGCCATGGACCAGCTTGAACTGGTAGTTGGACATTCATTTATGGCAAATCCATAGGGTCTCTCATCTCATGACTCTCATTTGAGCACGCCATCTGCTGTTGGTCGTTTGTTGTCGGCCGAGAAGACTATGTCCTGCGGCCGTACAGGCACTCTGGTGAGAGGTGCGCCAGTGGCTTGTCTTATAGCAGAGACTACTGCTGGTACCGAGGATATAGCTGGGGGTTCACCAACCCCCTTGGCACCAAAGGGTGCACCAGGTTCGGGTTGTTCAATCAATGATGCTATGTATATATCAGGAGCATCCAAGGCGGTTGGTATCAGATAATCGGTGAAAGATGGATTTTTCACTACACCATTCTCTACTATGAGCTCCTCCATGGTTGCTAGCCCAACTCCTTGCATTGTGCCACCCTCGATCTGGCCAATAAGTTGTATAGGGTTTAGTACCTTACCCACATCTTGAGCCGTAGAGATGTGAGTTACGCGCACCAAGCCAAGCTCTGGATCTACATCTACAATTGCTTTATGGGCAGCAAATGCAAAAGAGACATGGGCATCTCCTTGACCGTTATCGTCCAATAGGTAAGTGGGCTCATGGTGGTATTCCACGAATTCTTCTATAGGACCATTAACGCTGAGAGCCTCGAAGGGTATCTCTACAGAGGTCCCAGAGGATACTATGCGCCCGTTTTTGATGTACAACTGATGCGGGGAAACCTCCAATTCCTCTGCGGCCATAGTCAAGAGGCGGTCACGTAGCCTGTTGCATGCTGCCTGAACTGCTCCCCCGGACATCCAGGTTTGACGACTAGCCGATGTGGATCCGGCAGACCCAACTTCATTGGTGTCTCCTGCAGAGAAGACGATCTTGTCTGTATCGAACACATCTCTAGCGATTTGGTGAGCTAAAGTTATGAATCCTTGTCCTACCTCGACAGCTGCACATATGACGGTGATGGTGTCACCGTCAAGTCGACATTTGGCTGTGGAGTAATCGTCAAAACCCTCGGAGTACAGCAAATTCTTGAAACCTACCGCAAAGCCGATGCCCCGGCGTAGCTTGGTGGTGTCGCTACATCTACCAGCTCCTCCCGGCATGGCCAGAGGATTGTCGAGGAGGTGTGGTGGTAGTGGAGCGCTTGCTGCTTCTTTTATCACCTCTGCAACTGGTATGGATCCTTGCAACACTTGACCAGTTACGAAGGTGTCACCCGTACGCAAAGCATTTTTTAAGCGAAGCTCTATGGGATCCATGTCCAAAGCAGAGGCGAGTTTGTCCATCTGGGTCTCGTACCCAAAGCAAGCTTGTACAGCTCCAAACCCTCGCATTGCTCCACATGGTGGATTATTGGTTCTTACTGCAAATCCATCGATTGCCGCAGAGGGCACTCGGTACGGACCAGCTGCAAAACAAGCAGCATTGGCAATTACTGCTGGAGAAGAAGAAGCATAGGCACCACCATCCAAGATGATTCTCGCTTCCACCTTGACCAAGGTGCCATCTTTCAGAGCATGGTGGCGGTACCACATTCGAGCGGGGTGACGATGTACGTGTCCAAGGAATGACTCTTGACGATTGAATACTATCTTTACCGGTTGTCCAGAGCTTAGGGCTAGGAGGCATAGGTGAATTTGCAAAGTAATATCTTCTCTGGCTCCGAAGGCGCCTCCTACGCCAGCAAGATGTAGTCTAACCAACTCCGGAGGTAAAGCCAGGCAAGCGGCTATTTGATCGCGATCAACATGTAACCATTGGGTGGATATGTACAAGTCCACTCCTCCGTCCGATGCAGGTATGGCCAGTCCTGACTCGGGACCCATGAATGCCTGATCTTGCATGCCAACCTCGTAGCTGCCTTCTACTTGGACTTCACCTTGGACATCAAGGTTGCCGTGGCGTATGGAGATGTGACGGAAGATGTCTTGTTCGCTATCTCTCCTGGAGCGCCTGGTACTATCAACGGTAGGGTCAGCTGGTGCTATCTCTTCTGGATCCAGGAAAGCCGGAAGAGGGTCATAGCTTACCTCAATTGCCTCTGCAGCTTGCCTTGCTATTTCAGGGTGGGTAGCGGCAACCGCAGCAATTGGTTCTCCTACGTAACGAACTACATCATGGGCGAATACAGGCTGATCTTTTTTCTCTAGGCCAAAGAAGTGATTACCAGGTATGTCATCCCAGGTGAGGACTGCTTTGACGCCGGGCATGTTCAGAGCTTTGGTGGTATCGATGGAGACGATTCGCGCATGGGGGTGGGGGGAGCGCAGTATCTTCCCCCATAACATGCTTTCTGCCCAAAGATCTGAGGAGAATGCGAAGCGACCCTCTGTCTTGTCCACTGCGTCTGGTCGCAGTATGTTCGCTCCTATTGTAGGAGTAGTAAGTTCTTGCCTATTTGTACCTGTTTCAATAGTTGTTGTCATCACTTCAGTAGCTGTCATCACTGTGCTCTTCGACTCGGAGCTCTTAGGTTCGGGGACTGTTGGACAAGCTCTTCAGCAAGTCGGATAGCAGCAAAGATGCGTCCGTACCCGGTACACCTGCACAAGTTGCCAGATATCGCCTCTCTGGCATCCAACTCGGAGGGGTGTGGGTTGTGCCTGAGTAAGTCTGTAACCGCCATGACGAGTCCAGGAGTGCAAAAGCCACACTGTACTGCTCCAGCTGCGGCAAAGGCTCTTTTTACTGGATGCATGTCAGGTGGAGTAGCTTGGAGAAGCTCTCCTTCGATTCGTTCAGTGTCTACTGGGTTCTGGTAAGAGCTATGTAGTGCATCATGTCGGTGAGGTACTGATCCAGGTGCCGCTAGCAAGTCGTCTCCGACTGGCCGCGACGACGGTGTGGCAGTCTCTGTCTGGGAGGGCATATCTGTTCCTTCAATGCCCTCGACTGTGGTGACCTCGACACCTTCGGCATCAGCAGCAAGGACGAGACACGAGCATACAAGGGTATCATCGAGCAGAACTGAGCATGATCCGCACTCGCCTTGTTCGCAGGCATTCTTGGATCCTGATAGACCTAGGCGCTCTCGCAGGACGTATAGAAGGCTTTCTCCTATCCAGACGTCTTTGAGCGGGTAGTCCCTTCCATTTACCTTTAGGTTGATGTCAAGTGTAGCTACCATATTTTCTCCATATATAATATTATAGTTCTATTTGTCACTCATATGCATGACTTGCTCGTTCCAACGCTCGTCTAGCACAAACTGCAACAGCATGTCTTCGGTACTCTGCAGTAGAGCGATGGTCGTCTATAGGCCTAGCTGCTCTTGCTACTAACTCGCTGAAAGATCGCAAGGCGCTTTCCTCCAGAGGTATGCGTCGATTGCCCCAGTCAATCTTTGCAGCGAGCCATCTCTCTGCTTCCAAGGCTTCCATGGGTCCTGGCCCTACTGAACCCAAACCACAACCAACTCGGTAGCTATCCCAATCAATTACTAGAGCGACAGTGGCGACAGAGATTACCATGGCATTTCTGGTCCCTACCTTCAAGAACTCTTGTGAGGAGTCATGCAGAGGAACCCGTATCCCGGTGATGAGCTCTTGAGGCTGGAGAACTGTTTGCTTGGGGCCAGTTATGAACTCGTTTATACGAAGACTGCGAACCGAGTTCAAAGAGGAAATTTCTACTCTGGCATCTAAGGCTAACAGTATTGGCAAGGTATCGCCCGCCGGAGAGGCTGTAGCCAGGTTGCCGCCTATGGTGCCAGCATTGCGTATTTGCGGGGAACCTACCGTGCGAGCTGCTTGTGCAAGGCCGGGAACTAGTTCGGCTAAGGGTGGTGCAACGAGCTTGCTGAAGGTTATACCTGATCCCAGATAGAGTTCAGACCCACTCACTTCGAAGTCCCGCAGCTCGGCTATGCGCGATAGGGAGAGAATGGATACCGGCCGTCTGTGTCCGTAGTTGACTTCTACCATAAAGTCCGTGCCACCACCTAGTATTTCCATCTCAGGATTGTCGGCGAGTATTTGAAGCGCTTCCTCTAACGAAGTGGGCCGATTTATGCTCATCACCATAGAGTACAAGCGAAATTCAACACTTTGTCAATCACCCTGAGCAGAAGAGGACAAAAGGCGCATGTGCATCTCTGTTTGTCTTAGTAGCTTGTCTTGACAATCCTTGTTATCGATACCTTTTAGGGGCATGTATTCATTCATGTATTCATGTGAGCCAAGGGACTGGCAAGTTGAAGCTGGAGAGGTGCCGAAGGGCACACATAAGGCCTTCGCACTCTACGATGGGGATTCTTTGTGTGAGCAAGCAATGAGCTCAGCTGTTACTGGCCCTAAAAAGTCCACGACGGATTGCAGGGTGCTCGGGGAGAGGCTGTCAACGAAGTTGACGATGATCTCGTGAGAGTGCTCATCGGTTGTTTGTTCTGCTAAGAGTTCGATATTCTCCAGACAGCGCTTTACCGTCTGGATACGTTCATCACTTGACGAGATCGCTTCGTTGATGAAGGATGCAAGCTCTTCGTAGACAGCATGAGCTGGGGGATCATCGCTGTATGCTTCAGCAAGCTCGAGGTAACGGGAGCAGAACTCAGGCACGTCTATGAGCAGCCTAGTTATAACGGTTTCGTAGCCATTTGGATCCTCAGGTGGACTAGAGCACATAACAGAATATTACAATATATCTCATGTATTGTCAATGTATTACATTGTATAAATTGCCGTTGGGGGTCGGTGAACTGGGCTAGCGATCTGAGCCGTGACCCCACACGGTGATCCGTGACTGGGATCCGTGTCGTTAACGACCTTTGGATCTTGTGCTCCTGATCCAAGCCCGAACCTCGATGCAGTGCGTGAGGCGGAGCATCATTATGCTTGGCAGACGCGGTGAAATATGCACAAAGTAACATATAGGGACGCTAAGTTATTTAGCTAAATGTCCCTCTTCAAATATACGTCCATCCTCCATCCGATATCCTCTCTGCCTGAGAAGTAATCAGGGAGAGGAATTTAGTTTGAGGGACCTATTGAATCATCCGGTAGCTTCCCTACCTTTTCTGGTGCAATTTATTCAATGGATGTAACATCTTGCCAGCGACGGCGTCTATGTATTCGGTAGAGAGATTTTCCAGGAACCCTCATGTACATGAACCAAGAACAAGAAATGCAATAGGTAATCGTCAGAGCAAAGATCTGCAAGGAGAAGCGTGATGCAAAACCCCACTCCACCCCCATATCTAGGTCCATTTGGGAGCAGTGGACCGGGCCAATATCGGTTAATACCTCAGGTGCCACTTGATCCTTGGGGTAGGCCATTGGCCAGCTGGTGGAAACGAGTCGTAGCCTACCTCATAGACTCTGTCATCTTAGGCATACCACTGGGTATCATAGGGTTCTTGCTCGTCCTCGCTGGCGTTCATCAAACCTGCACCAGTATCAGTATTGGAGGTGGAACGCCGATCTCTACTTCATGCACGACTAGCGGACTTCCCATGGGCCGGATGATCATTTTCTGGTTCATAGCTCTATTGGTAACACTGACTTACTTTGGCGTCACGGACGGCAGCAACCGTGGGCAGACTTTGGGTAAAAGAGCAGTCAACATCTCTACCCGTGATGTTTCCAATGGGGGTCCAATCGGAACGTTCAGAGCAGCTACACGCATATTCATTATGGATATATTGGCCTTGCCTTTCTTGTTCTTCATCCCTTGGCTACTCGATGTTCTCTGGCCTCTGTGGGATACAAAGCGCCAGTGCTGGCATGACAAAGCAGTTGGGAGCCTGGTCGTTGATCTAGTTGGCACAGGAACAACTCCCGCAGGTATTGCAGAAGGTGCATCCACGCAAGGCTTTACCGGGTCGCAGCCTTTCGGATTCGGAGCTCAATCAACAAGTCAAAGTAGTTTGTGGTTCCGACTACGCAGTAATCTGGGTGGGCTCGTTGCTGGATTGGTTGTTCTTGTTGTTGGTATTGTCTTATTGATTGTCTTGGTCAACCACGAAGAGCACAAAGTTGCCAAAGTGACATCCGTGCAGGTTCCAACCATAACCATGCCTCACATTACTATTCCATCACCTGGCCCTGTTGGGTCCTCTACTATTCCTTCTTCGTCTCCACCTAAGGTGCTGTTAGGTAGCAGTTTGACCGACGACTTTTCCTCTGTTCACGAGCTTTCCCCTTCGGAGTGGACAACTAACTCATTGTTCCTCTCAGGGATGGCAACAGGTGGGAATGAATCATTTACTCCCACCGAACCTAACTTTGACAAATCAGGACTAGTGATGTCCGCAGTTACCGGTCCCGATCTGTTCACTGGCATACAGACCACCAAAGCTTTCGTCCCAGCCTTTACGGTCGTGGCCAAGGTAACTGGAGATGTCTCTTCAGGTAATCCCTTTGGCTTGTTCCTCGTCAACCCTACTAGGACAGAGTACGTGGATATAGCCGGTAACCTCAATCCAGGAAATGGTGCCTACGGTATCAGGATGGATACACAGAACGGTGTTCCTGGCTACCTCGGGAATACCGTACTGGTTGGAAAACCGCAGGTGCATGAGACCTACACTCTTTCATTGAAGGTTGACTCATCTGGTACGGTGACTGCAGTGGTAAAGGGTCCTTCCGGAGCGGTCCTGGGTTCTGCTGACAACATACAAGTTGGGAAAGGCCCATTTTATGTCGTCCTGGCTCAGTGGGAGGGAAATCCAGCAACGGAGGGTCCAAACCAAGCTACCTGGAGTTCAGTTGTGCTTGAACATCCCTGATGGGGTAGGTCGTTCTTAACCGATCTCTTATATTGTGATGACGGTTGCCTACTGTTTGGCTACAGGAAGGATGTCGTCTCTCGTTCTCCCTGGAACATGCGGAAGGACACATCCAAGGATGCCTCCGCTAACGTGATACTTAGGAGTCGTTCGGGGAGGTGTCATGCCAGGAAGTCGCAGGTTCGTCATTGTAGGTGCCAGTCTTGCAGGGGCTAAAGCTGCCGAGACTTTACGCATGGAGGGATTCGACGGAGAAATAGTGCTGGTAGGCGAGGAAGAGGTGCGACCCTATGAGCGCCCACCATTGTCCAAGGAATATTTACGTGGCGAAAAGAGCTTTGATGACTTAGCAGTTCATGGAGAAGACTTCTATGACGAGAACGAGATCGAACTACTGACTTCCACTAAAGTCACCTCGATAGATGTTTCCACTTCCAAGATAGAGCTGGCTTCAGGAAAGCAACTTGCCTATGACCAATTGTTACTTGCCACAGGGGCTCTTCCACGGCGCCTAGAAGTGCCGGGCGTCGATTTGGAGGGAGTACACTACTTGCGTAGTCTTTCGGATGCAGATGCCTTGCGCCAGGCAATCAGCACCTCTCTCCCTTTGGTGGTGATAGGAGCAGGATGGATTGGGACAGAGGTAGCTGCCTCGGCTCGCCAACTTGGCGCCGATGTCGCTCTTGTAGAGACAGCCCCGCTTCCCTTGGATCGGGTCCTCGGTGCTCGGGTTGGGGAAATCTACAGAAACCTCCATGCATCTCACGGTGTCGACCTTCACTTTGGTGTAGGAGTTGACTCATTACGGGGCGCCGACAGGGTAGAGGAGGTGCGCTTGAGCGATGGCACTCTCCTGCCAGCTGGAGTAGTGGTAGTGGGGGTTGGCGTGCTGCCACGAATAGAACTTGCTCGTCATGCCAATTTGGAGATCGACAACGGTATCCTAGTCGATGAGCACCTGTCTACTAGTGCACCAGGAGTATTCGCGGCAGGTGATGTAGCTGATGTCTTCTATCCGCTTTATGGGACTCATATTCGTTTAGAGCACTGGTCAGCCGCATTGGATCAAGGGGTCGTGGCAGCTCGAAATATGCTTGGTATGCCAGAGGCCTATGACAAGGTCCCTTATTTTTTTTCGGATCAATATGACTTTGGTATGGAGTATCGTGGTTGGGCACCCTCCTTCGATGAGGTTCTATTGCGTGGAGAGTACGAGCAAGGCGAGTTCATTGCTTTCTGGTTGCACCAAGGTAAGGTACTGGCAGCTATGAATGTGAATATCTGGGATCAGGGTGACGCCTTGGAGACGCTGGTGCGATCAAAGACCCCAGTGGAAGCAGAGAAACTTGTGGATACAAGTGTAGACTTGACAACTCTCACAACTCTGCCATAGGTCAGTTTTCATTTCAGGTGAGCCCCAGCAGCGAGCAACTGGGGCATAGTGAAGCTTGGCGTGTCATTTCGGTAGCGAATATGTCCGTTGGGTCCAATGAGCAGATACTCGTCAGGGGTGTGGAGAGGATCGTAGGTGATGCTTAGTTTCCTGGTTGCCATGCCCCACCGCCAGGTGCTCGTGTTTGTCTGCCCTCCGTGAGCACGTCCAAACTTCAATAGCTTGGCGATTCCGGTTTTACCCGGTGGGAAGGCGCCGTAAAGGCCGAGAGTAAGGATCTGAATACCTTCATTGGTGATTCGTTCCAGATTGGAGGCAACTACAGAGATGCTCGCTGCACAACCCGCACAGCTGTCAGCAACGAACCATACCATGGTTGGCTTGCCTCGCAACGAGGCTATCGTAGCTGTAGAACCGGTAGAGGTAATGAAGGTTCCTCCCGGTGCTCTCTGGCCAGGCTGAGGAGGCTGAAGGAATGAACCAGCCGAGGTCTTCCCCGATCGATCTGCTGCAGTAGAGCCTGATGATCCGTTGGCATAGTGCAGTCCAAGGATGATCGCGACGACAAGGAGGATAGCTATGCCGGTACCGCCGAAAGTCCGCTTCCTCCAGTGACCCGAGGTTATCTCGGGCTGGTACTTGGAGTGGTTTTGCTTGCTGTGCGATGCAGAGTCTGCTTGGCTCATCGTAAGGCTTCTTCCTCGATTTCCTCGGTCGTTGGGTGGCTGTCGTTGTATGCAGCTCTGAGAGTTTCGAGATGAAACGGTTCAATGTCGCAACTATTTCCGGAAAGGCAGCTCGCGGTTGCTACTTTGTGCAGGCCTCTCCAAGCAGTCAGGACAAGCAAAACTACGCTGGCGACGAGGAATTCGCTTTGATGAGTGGCAAAGAAGTGCTGCAGAACGCCGGTAGTGCTGTACAGGCTCATCCCCGATACCCCAACGAAGGCGAGCAAGGTGGAGATGATTGGTGTGCAGCATAGAAAACTCGGCAGCAAACTAGTGATGAAGGCTATTCCTCCTACTGACCCACCTGCAGCCTTTGTAACGGCAATTCGGCGCATGGCATACACCTGTATGCTCACCACCAGGCTCATGCCAACCCCAAGGATTATTGCCCAGGCGATCAAGTAGGTATTGAGATATTGCCAATTGGCTAACTCGAAGTGCTCTGTGTAGTCGAAAGGCAACAGGATGCTGTATAGCAGCGTCACCCCCACAGCTGTCGCCGTGAAGCCAACTATGCGACCAGGGGAGCTGAGCACCTCTACCAAAGCTGAACGCAGCGTTCTCACTGAGTTCAGACGGACGGTGACACTCAACACTGCCACGTTCCGCTATTTGGAGAGCAGCATATCAATACGACCATCGTCTTTATCTTGATAGATCTGTTCAATAGGAAGAAGCGTGGATATACGGATATATGGGCAGTAATTGTACTTAAGTGACTGCTACGTCACCTTTATGGAGAGCTCCGAGTTGGTTCATGCGTATAGCTTGACACCTTGCTCGTTGCTCATCACTCATTGTCTGACATCGATTTATTGCTCGATGGAGCTATCAAGAGACGGCGTAGCACTGGAAAGGATGTATTCTGATTTGTTCCATAGCCACTGGATGGTTTGATCTAGGTGAGCGAACAGTTCTTCGGTAGGTTCATGGTGAACATAGGATGGATCGGGGTCGAGCTGACAACCGAATACCTCCGTGAGTAATGTGTCGTGAAGCGTCTTACCGCTTTTGATCAAGGGATCCAAATCGATCGTTCTCTCTTCTGATTCTCCTCCGAAAATGCTTCTCTTGACCAGTAATTGCTTTATTATCGCTTGTAGCTCATCTCTTGGCACTTTCATCTCTCTCAGTTGGTTCAACTTGTCGAGCACATGTAGGATAATAGATCCATAAAATGCTTGAGTGTAGGAGTCGGACTGTGGGAGGAACTGCCACGCATACGATAGAACTAGTGCATACTCATAAGCTGTGAATGAGCTTCTTGGGTTACCTGTGTTAAAAGAGGTATCTCCCCATATAATACAGCTCAGTGCTAATACCTCCCAATCATCTATATCTGAGCGAGATTTACAGGGGATGTTTGGAGATGAACCCTTTTCCCTTAGAATATCCTGTACTGCCTTTGCTGCAGCAATAATGGCAGCATCATTATCCATTTGGGCCAAAGCCCAATCCGCCTCTTCATAGTCTATCCACGGTATATTCCATGCCCCGTCATCGCTGATTTCCTCTCGAACAGCTAACTCACTGCATTTATGGAAAAGGTCTCTAGCTTCTTCGTAGTACTGGAGAGTTCTTTGGGGATTCAGAGCACGGTAGCGGTAGGATTGAGCAAGAAAAATATCGATCAAAGCTCTTACATGCCATTTGGAGTGATCATCCAGTTCTACTACTGGATTGTCTAAGTTGAGTCCATCAGCACTCAATATATCCAATAGTGCCTCAGAGATGGTTCCCCATCCCTTGTTTACCCAGTTTGGGCGCTGAAGGAATCCACCCGGATGAGCTGGCTTGTACTCTTGATGGAAGCTCTTTATCGAGGATAGCCAACTTTTATCCCTTTCCGAGCTGTCATTGAAGGACAACCTCTCAGAACTTGTTATAGTCCACTCGTCGATGAGTTCTTCCAGAAAGTCAAATTTGTAGAAGTATCCCCACCACCAGAACAGCTCGAAATATACCTTGTCAAAAACAATCCTGGCATAACTGCGATCGTTCAGTTGGTTCAAGTGATAGATCAAGTTCTTGGCTGCGCGAAGCCAAGTCCAGCTTTCTTTGTGGAAAGCTGCTTGATAAGAGTTGAGGCCTTTTGGGAAACGAGTCTCCGGATGGTTAGGATCCACAATGCGTTCCCAATACTCAGAGGCCTTCTTGTTGAATGCTTCCAAATGATCATTGTCGATCATCGACCGAACTGCTAGGGCTGCTAGTCTGTGGAGACTGTAGTAGCTAAGAGGACGACTACTGCTATTTAGGACCCTATGTTCATCGATATCTTTGTCGCTCTCTGGGTCATAGCGTTCCAGAAAAGATTTCTTTGTCAAATCGTCTAGTATCTTAGTGAATTCAGCGATACGTTCTTGTAGATCTCCTATGTGCACAGGAGTGTCGATATTCACAGAAGCACTGACATGGTTGGCTATCTCTACTATCTCTTCAACAGTGAACCGCGCCGGATGTGGACGTAAAAGTCCAAGAGTTAGTAGGGGTTCCGGCAGCGTATCCCCGAGGCGTTGTCTGTATAGATCCACTCCTGAGCATGGATCTCCTTCATGGGCTAGCTGTCCGAGTGGACGCCGTGCCATATCGTGCAACGAGGAGAGCATTAGTTCAGTTAAGTCACGCTTGTTATGCTCGGGATCTTCTCCTGAGCTGAGTTTGTCGTTGATCCAAGCACCCAATTGAACGATGGAAAATGGATCCAGGTCTACATACTTCATGAGTCGTTCTATCGATTCTCGTGACAGTACTGCTCTACCGTTGGATCTAGCTAATTGCTCCACCAGTTCTATTGCTTCGTTCTCCTCCAAAGTAGGCATATAGCAGACTTTTCCTCCATAGTCAGTTTTAATCTGCCGTGCCACATCTTTATCGGTTGTAGTAACGAGAATGGGACAGCCATATGCAGCTTCGACAAAAGGTCTTACATCAGTAGAGACCCAGACATCGTCTAGCACAACAAGTGGATATCGGCCACCGAGTCTGTTGCTGATGTCTTGTACAAGCTTTTCTTGGTCCTTCATCGTTACGCTAGGCAACGACTCGGGAGTTATGGAGTCAGCACCTGCAAGGATAGCTTTTAACCAGTCTATTAGGATACGAACATGCTCAGGGTCGTTACCAAGGGTGGCCCAAAGCAAGCCATCACTGTGGAAAGGAGTAACTGATTTCTCTTCAAATAATTTTGTAAAATGCAGAGCCAGTTTGGATTTGCCATATCCAGGGGGACCTAGCAGTACAATAATTTGGACATCTTCGAACATGAACGAAGAGAGGATCTCGCTTAATAATTTGCCTCTACCTACGAAGAGCCTTTCGTCATATCTCTTCATCGGTGGACAGAAGACAGGTCGCAAATGACCGTGCTCTTTTACCTCTTTAACCAAGTGATCATGTCGTTCTTTGTCTACCTCGTCATAACGTTGCTGTAGCTCTTGGTTTTTCTCGTGTAGCCTTTTATTCTCCTGGTTGCTCTCTTCCAGTGCTTTTCGGTGCTCTTGAGCTAACAAAAGCGCCCACACCGCCAGGACGGTACCTACGATGCCTACGATGCCAGAGGCGATGCCGACCCAATCCCCAACTGTCAATCCAGCCAAAAGCACCGATCTTGTCCTCCCCTGGATCCCCTAAGTACTCGTCGGCAGTGAATCAAATTGCTCACTCTAAGCTTACTGCTTGACTCCGATTTCTTCTCCCTCCCCTTGCAATGTGGTTGATCACCTTGATGAGTCGGAAGAGTTCGAGTGAGGTTCCCTTCCCTCCTTTCCTGTGGACTGATCAACCGTTGCTTCTACTGTGGATAGTCCAGGCGTATACCCTGGAGGATCAGGGTCGGGAACTGCTCTGTAATCGAGCAACGGGATCAGAGGTATATCTTGCCCGTCGTAGTAGGAAAGAAGCCATGTTGCATCGGGCACCATGACCTCAGTTGCGCTAGTTGCCATCGATGTTTCATGTAGGTACTCTTCGATGAACTTACGCACCCTCATCCCGTCAGCAACTGGGCCAGGCAAGATACCTGGAGCGACTGGGTCGAAGGAGGCAAGCAGCATGTGATATGCAGGAGGGCGTCCTGGGGCAACCGGAGGTTGGAAGTAGGGTATTGTCAGGACTAGTACCCCAAAAGGTTTGTAGAACTGGAGTCTAGCCAGAGGGTCTTGACCTGCTGCACTCCAGTGGCGAGGATCCTCGAGTTCTCCCAGGACCAGTTGATACCCTGGATGTCCGTAGTGTCGTTCGGTGGCTGTTTTCAGCAAGTAACTCCCAACTCCCTGCCCACGATGATCCTTGCTGACGGCAAGATAGGAGAGCAACAGTACCTCCGATGCAGGGAACCACTCGGTGACCAGGCCACCTAGCACCTCATCGGCATCATCCAAGGCAACTAGAGTCCATGTTCGCGTATCGATTGTCGTCGTATCCATCTCGCTCGATGGATCCCACCAAGGAGGACCAAGCTCGTCTTCCGGGAAAGATCCAAGGAATACCTCTTCGTAAAGGCGTAGCAACAAGGCGTTGTCGCTTCCCCCGTATACCTCCTTGAGCTTCACACC
>JAMDDE010000064.1 GCA_023489235.1 Actinomycetota bacterium
TGTTCCTGATCATCTCGCTGTATTGGAGGCGGTGAAGAAGGGCGATGCCGATGCCGCCCGAGACGCAGTGCTTGCCTTGCTGGACCGGAGCGCCGTTGACCAGGAAAAGGCTATCGGCAAGGAGAGGGTGCAACCAAGCACAGCGGACGGCTCGTCCTCATAGCTGCACTATCCTATACTGCCCGGTCTATATCTAGATGCTTGGAGGTACTCAAGCGGGACAGTATAGGGCGACCCTCTCGTGTACGGGAACGGTTGCTGTACATTACGAAGACAGAGCAAGGTGGTCAAGCAGCTTTGAGCCTATGTTCATCTAATGCTTGCTGAAGCAACGTCGAGTTTGCAGTTGTCATGGCACTGTTTCTCGAGCGTGCAGCAGAGCGAGCAGATGATGCCCTCATGGACGGCTGGGCAATAGGCGAGATCGGCTATTTCGTACTCTTCATTACATACTACACAGGTATCGTTGGGCAGCTTTTGACCTTTGGCTATAACCTCTGCGTAAGGATTCTCTCGTGCAATGTAGTACTTCCCCTTGGTGAGGATAGCAATTATTGGAGAAAGCAACATTGCTATGGCGAGCGCCAGGAATGGAGAGAATGCCTGCAAGTACGATCCCATGCCACCAAAGAACGCGAATATGGAGATCGCTGAGGCCACTATCATCGAACCGAATCCAACCGGGTTTATCTTGTAGAGATGAGCTCGTTTGAACTCTATATATGAAGGGCTGATCTTCAACAGAGGTTTATTTATCACTAGATCAGCTACGACAGCTCCCATCCATGCGATTCCCACATTCGAGTAAAATCCAAGGACGGTATTCAAGAAGCCGAATACGCCAAGTTCCATCAAGGTAAGAGCAATACCTACATTAAAAAAGATCCATACGACCCTTCCTGGATGCGAGTGAAGTACACGTGAGAAGAAATTAGACCAAGAAAGAGAACCAGAATAGGCGTTAGTTACATTAATCTTTATCTGGGACAAAATTACGAATATTGTCGCTATTGTAATGGCAAGTCCAGGAGATAAGAAGGTCTTGAATCCACCCAAGATTTGCTGGATTGGTTCTACTGCCTTAGTTGAACCAACTGTAGAGAAAACATAGAAAGCTAGAAAGCCGCCCACCATTTGTTTGAATGCACCTAGTACTACCCAGCCAGGACCAGCTGATATGACTGCAGCCCACCATTTTTTACTGTTCTGCCTAGTCTTCGGGGGCATAAATCTTAGATAATCTACCTGTTCTCCTATCTGGCCGATCAAAGATAGGGCAACACCAGCACCAAGACCGAATCCGATTAGATCGAATGAAGATCCATGCGGAGATATTCCTGCAAAGTGGGTCCATGAACCAAAAGCTTTGGCATGGGTAACAATGACACCTATCAAAGGAGCTGCCATCAGTATCAACCAAAAAGGTTGGGTCCATGCCTGCAACTTAGAGAGCAATGTCATGCCATATACGACAAGAGGTATGATGACCAAGGCAACTATAAGATATCCTATTGCTAAAGGTATGCCTAGGGACAGGTTGAGAGCTTGCGCCATTACTGAACCCTCTAGAGAGAAGAATATAAATGTGAAACTTGCGTATACAAGTGAAGTAATGGTAGAGCCTAGATAGCCGAATCCAGCTCCACGGGTGAGCAGATCCATGTCAATTGAGTATTTTGCTGCGTAGTATGCTACTGGAATACCAGTAAGAAATATTACAACTGCAGCTGCGATAATTGCCCAGATAGCACTTGCAAAACCATGAGTGACAAAGATTGACCCACCAATGGCATAATCAGCGAGGTAAGCTATTCCACCTAACGCTGTAGATGCTACCATGTACTCACTCCATCGCCGGAATGATCGTGGCGCATAGCGAAGAGAGTAGTCCTCCATCACTTCGTTATTGACTAATCCGCTAAACCGTCGACGTATTTTTGGCAATTCATCAATAGTTGCCTCGTTGACCTTGGGTCGAATATCACCTACCTGAGTCACGTTATAGTACCCCATTCACTGTCTGAGTGACACACTATTCTTTGATGTGCAATTGCTGTACTCGCACACCGTCGTAGGGCACTGTACCAATGAAATGTTTCAGATAGGTATCCTCATTGTTAACTTAAGGTCACTACTGTGTTTCAGCTAAATAACTACTGTGTTTCAGCTATGTGTCAACATCTCTTCTGCGCGCCTCAAGGCGATGAAGTCTCGACCGGTGGCACTAATCATTATCGCCGGTCCATTCAAGGGCATGGCTGTTCCCCTGGCCACTACCTCTTCAGACTGTATTAACTTGACTATTTTTGCCTTGCTAGAGGGTAGGTGCTCCCTTGGGTCACCGTGTACCATCGAAGGGAGTAGCTTAGCTGAGGCAACCGTGAGAGGAGAGGCTTGGATAGGTGATGCAAGGTTCACTGCTAAGATCGAGCCCACTGCTCCACTGCCTCCAAGAACGGATGGACCATCCCAGCCAGGTAGTCTAGTGGACAACTCGTGTCTAACTAGAGGTTTGCCACCATAGTCGACGGAGAGCAAAGAGGTTATTGAGCCTGTACTCTCAGCATATCTGCCAAGCACGAGCTCGTCTCTCCAATAGAGAGCTGCACCTGTGGCCATGTCCACCAGCGCTTCTATACGGTGGTTGCAGCCAGCACATGCAATCGTAGGTTCTGGCTGCCAATAGAGGACTGCCCCTTCGGCTAGCTGCACATCGATGCGAAGCTCAGATGGAAGTTCTCCAGGTCCTCGCCGTGCCATACTTGCCGCTGTCGATCGGACAACTAGAGAAGTACCGTTTGCCACTTCGATCTCTAGACTCAAGTAGTCTCCACCTAGGGGGTTAGCGGCTCCGCCGACTAGATACAAACCCCAAGAGGTAGGTCTGAGCAACAGTGGGGCTTGAGATCTAAGCCTATTGTAGAGGATGTCTCCATTGGCAGATACGCTGACCGATACTCCTGCATATGCTTTCATTAGCAGAAGATACTAACGGGTGGCCGCAGTCGATCCTTATATGCCTTATATGCAAGATCAACAGCAACCTTGGTCAGGTTGAAACTGTCGATGATGGATGAATCTCCTGAATGAGGCCACTGGCAATCAAATCAGCAGAATGGAAAGCCATGTTGGTCGATAAAGCAACTGGAAACATTCATGAAATATCCTTTTTACACGAAAGCAACTCTCAGGCAACCTATCTGAAACTTTTGCATGGTTTGATGAGTATCGACTCAGTGTAGAGGCGTACCTAGGGTTCCGCTGCAAGGTTCTTTATGCAGGACTGGTCCAAGAGGTACAGGTGATCGATGGTTCTCCATCCTCACTCCACGGCGGGATAAAAACCCGGGAGATCGTTGAGAGCAGCCACTGCTCGGCGATATACCGGGCAGTCCGATTGGTGGAGGTAAACGGTGCCAGAACTATTACACAACAGGTATGGACCTGAAGCAGCGAGAGCGGTGGAAGCAGAAGGTCACTTGCCCAGTGCCCAATACGAGTTAGAGGTGGAACGAGGATTACGGCTGGGGCTTCCTGGAGCAGACAGCTTGGTCGATAAGAGAATACCCACCTTCTCCAGAGGGGAGCTCCCCCACTTTGCAGGGATCAATACCTTCCTAAAAGCTCCGTACCTAGAAGATGTTCATGCATGTGGGGAATATGACGTGGCCGTCCTTGGGGCTCCCTTTGATGGAGGTACTACCTATAGATCAGGCACTCGTTTCGGTCCTCAGGGTATCCGCAAGATATCTGCACTGTATGGGCCTTATAGTTTCGAGCTCGGTGTGGATCTGAGGGAGTCCATAACCATGTGCGATCTTGGTGATGTATTCACCATCCCCGCAAATATCGAGAAGACTTTCGATCAGATCACCAAAGCAGTTGCTCATGTCTATGAGTCGGGCGCTTTCCCGGTAGTGCTAGGAGGTGACCATTCTATTGGCTTTCCTACAACCAGAGGTGTTGCTCAGCACCTCAATGGAAATTTGGGAATTATCCATTTCGACCGGCATGTAGACACTCAGGATACGGATCTGGACGAACGGATGCATACCACTCCGTGGTTCCATGCAACAAATCTTCCCAATGTCCCGCCTAAGAACCTTGTCCAGTTGGGTATTGGAGGGTGGCAGGCTCCGCGTCCCGGGGTAAAGGTAGGCAGGGAGAGAGGGACCACGATCATGACGGTAAACGACTGCGTGGAAATGGGCATTGAGGAGGCAGCCGAACGAGCCCTTGAGGTTGCCTGGGATGGAGCGAAAGCAGTATGGCTCTCCTTCGATGTCGACTGTTTGGACGCGGCCTTTGTTCCAGGTACCGGTTGGCCGGAACCGGGTGGATTCCTTCCTCGAGAGGTTCTCAAGCTGATCCAGCTGATCGCTCAGGAGCCTCTGGCAGGGATGGAGGTCGTAGAGTGCTCCCCACCTTATGACAGTGCGGAAATCACTTCACTCATGGCTACCAGGGTCATCTGCGACACTCTCGGCTGTCTAGCAAGAGCAGGGCACCTGCCTAGGAGGAGAGACTGAACGATGGCAGCGACCAACAACAATAGCTCTCCTCAAGTTGGAGGTGAGCTTGGCATGGGTGCTATCGAACAGCATCTTGATGGTGGGCACGTGAAACTGCATCGAAACAAGGCTGGCAACGGCCATGTGGTTGCTCAAGGAATAATAGCCAACGGCCCTCTTCTATGCATGGGGGCAGTGTTGACCTCAGCAGCAATCTATGCCCAAGGAGCTCTTCCACTTGCCTATCTGCTCGGTGCAGTACTGGTATGGCTATGGGTCAATACCCCGATGCAGTACTCCAAGAAGTTAGCCAGCTCAGGAGGGATGTTTTACTATGTAAGCAGGGGCGTTGGCACTTATCTTGGTTTTTTGGCGGGGCTATGTTATGCACTTTATTACACAGCATTTCTTGCTGGTGGAGCAGTTTACTTCTCCGTGATGGTACAGTCGATGCTGGTGCAGTTCGGGATGCGCTCTGTTCCCGAGTGGCTGTGGGTGCCGTTAATCTTGGCGATCATAGTACCTCCTGCCGTGCTCGTTTACAGAGGGGTACTGCCTTCCTTGCGGTACGGAATAATTGCCGGGCTGATAGAGATCCTGTTGATGCTGATCACGAGCATCGTTATTGTAGTGTTAGCTGGACATAGCAATACTACGAGCGTGTTTACGCCCACTTATGCGAGAGGAGGTATATCCGGGATAGGGGTAGGACTGTTGCTCGCAGCCTTTGGGATGTCCGGTTCTACAGCAACCATCTTTCTGGGTCATGAAGCCAAGCTTCCTCATCGTGCCGTGCGTCGAGGGCTAGTACTTTCCACTGCGGCTGTGGCAGTGATCATGGTCTTTGTTGCTTATGCACTTACTATTGGATGGGGCCCAGCCCACATGGGTACATTTGCCAACTCCAGTATCCCTGGTTTGTTGGTGATCCACAAGTTTATGGGTACTGGGATGGAGTTGCTGGTTGCAGTGTTCATGGCCAACAGCATAGTTAGCGCCATCATTGCATCTACGTTGGTAGTGAGCAGGGTGACGCATGTCATGTCAGTTGCTGGATTGTTCCCGAAGAGCTTTCGTGACGTTGATCCCAGGAGCGGCACACCGAGAGTGGCTGTACTAGCCTGCCTCGGGACAGCTGCAGCAGGAGCAATTGGGGCAGGAGTGATCTGGGGTCCTGTGACTGCCTTCACCGTGCTGATACTGGTTGCCACGATGGGGGAGTTCGTAGGTCATATCCTCGGCAATCTGGCTCTGCCATTCTTTGCTCACAGTAGGCAAGTAGTACGTGTCGTAGTACATATCGTACTGCCCATGCTTTCTTTAGTGACTATTGGCATCGGAATCTTCTACACCTTCTTCCCAGTAGTAGTGCCGCTCATATGGGGTCCAGTAGTATTTCTGATTGGTTTAGCCATAGGTACGGTGTTTTATGTATCCAAGCGTATTTCCATGGATACTGAGGGCCGTGCAGCCCTGAAAGTGCTCATAGCCAAGCTTGGCCTGGACACGGATGATGGAGCTGCGCCCTCTCTCGATAAGCCAGCTTTAGTTTATTCCGATAGCGTCAAGGGGTAAACTCCTGGAAATGCTTAAGATACGGTTAGGTCATGCGATTGGAGCAATGAGCCACTACAAGAGGCAGGTACGATGAGACTTAGCCCTCATGAACAGGAAAAGCTAATGATCTATCTCGCGGCGATGTTAGCGCGAGATCGTCGTGAACGAGGTCTCAAGCTCAACCATCCTGAGGCGGTTGCGCTGCTCTCCTCCTTTGTGATGGAGGGAGCTCGCGAGGGGCAATCGGTGACCTCTTTAATGGAGAGCGGCAGGCATGTATTGACTCGTCACGACGTAATGGAAGGGGTTGCGGAGATGATTCCAGAAATACAGATCGAAGCGACATTTCCTGATGGCACTAAGCTGGTCACTATTCACCAGCCGATTCAGTAGTTGCCAATGAAACCCATTTGTTGGAAGGGGCTGGAGAAAAGTGGTGAAGCATGATACCTGGTGAAATTTTGTTAGGTAACGGTTCTGTTGTAATCAACGAAGGGCGTCCTGTGATCAGCCTGATTGTGCATAATACTGGTGATCGCCCTGTCCAGGTAGGATCGCACTACCATTTCAGCGAGGTAAATCCCGCCTTGGATTTTGATCGAGACGCTTCTTGGGGGAAGCGTCTCAACATACCTGCTGGTACCTCGGTGCGCTTTGAACCAGGGGTAGCCAAAGAGGTAGAGCTAATTCCTTTGGCTGGTAGAAGAGTCGTCCCGGGGTTGCGCCGAGTAGCTGCTGGACCATTGGATGGAGACGGATGAGAGGTAGGGTAAGCAATGGCTGAGCTGGACAGAGAGCGGTACCGCTTGCTCTATGGTCCTACGACAGGAGACAGAATACGACTTGCGGATACAGACCTGTTCATTGAGGTAACTTCTGATCTGTGCGGCAAGGGCGATGAGGCTGTCTTCGGTGGCGGTAAGGTGATACGGGAGTCCATGGGGCAGGCCACAGCCACCAGAGCCCAGAGAGCTCCTGACCTTGTCATCACCGGCGCTGTCGTTCTCGACCACTGGGGCGTTATCAAAGCAGATGTGGGTATCCGTGACGGTCGGATCAGTGCTATTGGCAAGGCGGGTAATCCTGACACCATGGATGGGGTGGATCCAAACCTAGTCATCGGACCCTCTACCGAGATCCTTTCCGGGAATGGCAAGATCCTGACTGCTGGTGCCATCGACTGCCACGTGCACCTCGTCTGTCCACAGCTTGTAGAAGAGGCACTCAGCACGGGAATCACCACTCTTATTGGAGGTGGCACTGGGCCTGCAGAAGGAACCAAGGCTACCACTGTAACTCCGGGGGAGTGGAGCATAGCGATGATGTTGAAGGCAATGGATCCCTTGCCTGTCAATGTGCTTCTTCTCGGCAAGGGAAACACGGTCTCCCGTGATGCTTTATGGGAGCAGTTGAGAGCTGGTGCCGGAGGTTTCAAGGTTCATGAAGACTGGGGAGCTACCCCCGCCGCCTTGGATACATGCCTACAAGTTGCAGATGATTCAGGGGTCCAGGTAGCTTTGCACTCGGATACCTTGAACGAAGCTGGTTTCGTGGAAAGCACGATATCAGCGATTGCAGGACGAACCATACATGCCTACCATACTGAAGGAGCAGGTGGAGGTCATGCTCCGGATATCATTGTGGTGGCAGGACTGCCTAATGTGTTGCCGTCTTCCACTAACCCTACTCGTCCCTACACGGTCAATACCATAGACGAGCACCTGGACATGTTGATGGTATGTCACCACCTGAATCCAACAGTGCCTGAAGATCTTGCATTTGCAGAGAGCCGCATAAGGCCGTCTACCATCGCTGCTGAAGATGTTCTTCACGATCTAGGGGCTATATCTATGATTGGCTCAGATTCACAAGCAATGGGTCGCATTGGTGAAGTGGTCATGAGAACCTGGCAGACTGCCCATGCCAACAAGGTGCGTCGAGGCTCGTTGCCAGGAGATGGTCCTGCCGATAACAACAGGGCAAAGAGATATGTAGCCAAGTACACGATCTGCCCCGCTGTGGCCCATGGTCTGGAGAGCGAGATAGGCTCAGTCGAGGTCGGAAAGTTAGCCGACCTGGTGTTGTGGGATCCAGCTTTCTTCGCGGTGAGACCTCATGTTGTCTTGAAGGGTGGCATGATTGCCTGGGCCGCCATGGGTGATGCTAATGCTTCGATACCAACACCTCAACCCGTTCTACCTCGCCCTATGTGGGGAGCATCTCCTCGAGCTGCTGCTGATACCGGTATATTTTTTGTAGCACCGGTAGCCTTGGAGAGCGGCATCAGTGATAGGCTTGAGCTCGACAAGCCGATGGTTGCTGTGGCAGATGTCAGAGGACGGGGCAAACACGACATGCCCAATAACGACGCGCTGCCCAAGATAGCAGTTGATCCGGATAGCTTTGCCGTGAGGATTGATGGCGAGCCTGTAGATGTAGCTCCGATGGAGGCACTGCCTATGACTCAACGGTACTTCCTTTTTTGACTGGGAGTCTGTTTCTAGGGGACTGGTTTGAAGAGGGGCAAGGCAATCCTATGACCCGAAGCGCTGTGGTGCTCCTATTGGCCGATGGTAGATTTCCAGCGGGCAGCCATGCCCATTCAGGAGGAGTGGAGGGAGCTGTGAACGAAGGGACGCTCAAAGATATAGTATCTCTACGGACCTTTCTAAGAGGCCGTTTATGGACAGTTGGACTCGTTTCCGCTTCCCTTTCCTCTGCAGCTTGGATGGTGGCGTCACGTCTTGCTGCACGCGGATTGAGCACTGAGGAGGAGGGGTCAAGCCAGGTATCGCTTTGGGAGGAATGGCTCCTTCTCGATGCCGAAGCAGATGCCCGCATCTCGTCTCCCTCTTTGCGGCGTACATCAAGAACACAGGGACGCCAGCTGCTGCGTAGCTGCACCATTGCATGGCCATCTCCCTTATTCGCTGGGCTTAATGCTGCTATATTAAATGGTCCTCACTATCCGGTTGCCATAGGAGCTTGTGTTTTTGTTGTTGGACTTGGCATGGACGATGCTGCCCTCATGGCAACCTATGCCTCGGTCAGTGGGCCTGGTTTTGCTGCACTCAGGTTACTCGCTCTGGATCCGGCCCAGGTTGTCTCTGTGATTGCTGAGTTGGCAGAGGATATCGACCGGGTGGCAGCGATAGCTATAGATGCAGTTAAAAGAGATGTAGATCAAGGCGCAACCGAATCAGGAAGATGGTCCCGACTCCCAGCATTGGCCTCACCGTGGTTGGATTTTTATGCTGAAGCTCACGCAGAGATGGAGGTACGTCTTTTTGCCTCGTGAACTCATTACTGAACTAACTATCCAAAAGCAGTGGAAACAGGAGGACGGCACTCCTAATAGCAGTCGTTCTTACGATCACTGTGATCATGGTCCTGGTAACCGTCACCATGATCATGACCATAACCATGATCATGCAACAAGCCTGTGCCCCGTAGACAACCTGCTATTCGATCGAGAGACCAGGGGTTGGGGAAGACCCTTGCGTGTGGGAATAGGTGGTCCTGTTGGTAGCGGTAAGACTGCTTTAGTAGCCTCTCTCTGCCAGCAACTCTCTAGCGAGCTGAATCTAGCAGTAGTAACCAATGATATCTACACTACTGAGGACGCAGACTTCTTGAAACGTGCAGGGGTGCTGGAACAGGACAGAATTGTGGCGGTGGAGACCGGCTGCTGTCCGCATACTGCAATTAGAGATGACATAGCTGCCAACTTGGAGGCAATTGAACTGCTCGAACAACGCTTCCCCGATCTCGACCTGGTCTTTGTAGAAAGCGGCGGGGACAACTTGACGGCTACGTTCAGCTATGGGCTGGTCCACGTCCAAATTTTTGTGCTGGATGTCGCTGGTGGGGACAAGGTTCCCCGGAAGGGCGGCCCGGGTGTCACAATCTCTGATCTATTGGTGATAAACAAGGTTGACCTGGCGGAATTGGTAGGAGCAGATCTATCCGTGATGATGGCTGATGCCAGATCCAAGAGGGGAGATCGTCCGGTGGTCATGTGCTCGCTTCGAAGTACTGATGGAGGGGAGAAAGTAGCTGCGTGGGTACGTGAGGTGCTTGAGCATACTGCGGCTTGAGCCTGCTCACCGAAGGATTGCCTACCCTGCTCGAAGAGATCGGTCGGTAGGCAATGGCTCTGTTGACTCTTCTGGGTGGTGACTACTTAGGTAATGGCCAGTCCTGTCTTCGCATCGAAGAAATACAGCTGGTTGGTGTCCACGCTCAACCAGATGTCTTCACCCGCTTTCACCTCATGGCTTCGTTCTATGCGGGCTTGGCCGTATCCACCA
>JAMDDE010000036.1 GCA_023489235.1 Actinomycetota bacterium
TTGTCGTTGCACTGGGCAGCCAGGCCGGAGAGTCCGGATGGATTGCCCGGTCGGGTGTCGCAGATGCGGGTGGGGGCGGGAAGAGGGGTGTAAGCGAGCATGGAGGAGGAGGTAGGAGAGGAGGCAGCGGTCAACTGGTTCCTTGTCATCCCTATCTGTCCTATATGGCTAAACAGTCCTAGACTGAGCAAGGAGCCTACGAGGATAACCAAGATCACTCGATGCTTTCTGTGCAAAAACTTTCTCGAAACGTAAAGACATCGATCGAGCAGTCCACTGTGGCGATCCAGATGCATCATCTTATGTTAGTAAAGTAGGTAAGATTTTGCATTTGCTCTACCTCAACACGCCCGACCAAGCTACTGACGACCTGCATTCGTAGCTGAAGGATACCTAAGCAGCGCTCATTGCGAGAGTTGTGATCCCGAATACGAACGACAGAGCAAAGCCCCCTTCTCTATTCGTCCGAACCTTCCAGAACTGCACCAGCATGCCCCAGGCTGCCAACAACATGCAGTAACAGTGCAAGGTCCTTGTTCGTCCCACGGTTGAAGACGAGTGCTTCTTGTCTATCTATGTAGCCGTTCGGCCAAGGAAATGGGTCAGGTGATGATCATCGACGGCCGAGAAAGAAAGGTGTAACAGCCTGCAACCTTAAAGCGAGACAAGCAAACACCGATCAACCAACGCTCGTATGAGGCAACAAGTCTAGATGTCGGAGAAGAGCAACGTAAGCGGTAAGTTTTTCTCGCTGGTATTCAACCCGCTCGTGCTCTTCAAATCGATAGAACAGTCCATGACCACGTCCACCACTATGTCCAGCATTGACGTGCTCCTCTACAATGGCTGGAGGCGCATAGCGCTCCCCCGCAGAGAGGGCACGTTGGAGATAGTTGCTGGCATGATAGAGCACATCACATCCTCCCCAGTCTATGAACTCCAAGAGACCCAAGACAGCAAAGCGAATTCCAAAGCCAACCCTGCAAGCCATATCCACGTCCTCTGCCGTAGCTATCCCCTCCTCGACTATTCGAGCAGCCTCGTTCATGGCTAACGCCTGTATGCGAGGAACGATGAAACCAGGCGAAGGAGCACAGACGACGGGCACCTTCCCGATCGACTGCAGGAACTCACGAGTTGCTGTGGTCACCGCAGGATCGGTAGCGCTTCCAGGACTTAGCTCAACTAGAGGGATGAGAAAAGCTGGATTAAGCCAGTGCGCGTTGAGGAAGTGCTCGGGATGCTCTAGATAGCGCGCAAGATCATCGGTGAGGAAGGTTGAAGTAGCAGAGGTTATAATCGCACCATCATGTGCACTGCGGCCAATTCGGGACAAGACGGTCTCTTTGGCCGTGATGATCTCCGGTACGGACTCGACAACAAAACCCACTTCTCTGCAGCCGATGATCTCTTCCAGCTGTTCATTAGGGTGAAAGCTTACCCTGGATAACGCTCCTTCAACATCTTCCTTCAACAACAAGCCCAGTTCGGCTAAGCTATTCACTCCCTCTCTCAGCTCGGCTGTGACTCGTTCCCAAAGTATCTCCTGTTCTGTTGGATCCCGTTCTTTGGCATCGAGCATATAGACCCTCACTCCTGCTAGTAGCAGGGCTATGGCAATACCGACACCCATCCTACCTGGACCTACAGTTGCAGCTGTTGATACGTCCTTGAAATCATGGATTGATCCGCGTGTTGAAGAAGAGGAATCTCCTAGCTTTCGGTGAAGGAAGCTCTCTTTGAGATTACGGGTTGATCCAGGGGTAGACGAAGAGCTCAAAGAAGTCTCGGATTGAGATTTTTCAGTCATCCATCCTCTCTCAACACTCTCTTTACCTGAACGGGTTCCATAGAGGACAAGCCCGTACTCTCCAAGGTCCGACCATCACTGCGTAGGTCTCTGCCTACTATCACGGAGGCCAAGGACAACAAACTTCGAGCCACTGGCACATCGACATTCGCCCAGTCAGCTACTGACACCATGAACGCCAAGCCAAAAGCAATATCCTCTGTTATATAGCGATGGTGTTTAAGGTCTACTGGCTCTCTCCAGTAGCTACTATCTACTAAATGCTCACGTGCAGCATTTTCATAAAACCATTCACGACCTTCATAGTAATCTGACAATGGATAATGAGGTCCATTATAGCCAAGCTTTTCTCTTAACATAATACGTTCATTATCCAAAGCTTCTTGGACTAGGCGTGTACAAGGCTGAGTGCCTTCGTTGTGTATATCGAATGAGCTGGAATGCTCCAAGGCTGCAGCATTGAGTATGATCAGCGGAGGATGGATAATAGGTCCAGCATTGAGTAGAGCTGCATCGAGCACGTCATCAACTATGATAGATCCAGGGAAAAGCTGCGCTAACTTATCTTTCACATTACTAGCCGTAGAGGATGGATATACCCCAAAGGGAAGCAGGGTTGCACGAGCTGTTATACCTACTTCAGCAGATCCAAGTTTACGCGTAAGATAGGGAAGAGTAGCTGACTCTGCAAAGATAAGATCCGCTGTACATCCTGCTTTACGTAGGTCATTAGCCATTATATATGCGCCAAAACTACCAGGAGTAAGCAGTATAACCTGTCCGTCTTCCAAGAGTGGAGCTAACTCAATCACCATCTCGTCCTGAGCAAAAGCAGGTAGAGGAATTATCACTACTTCGGCTCCACAAATAGCTTCACTAAGTTGAGTAGTCGGAAGAGATATATGAGCTTTGTGGACTCCATCTCGATCAGTAATAGATATAACAGATGTAGCTAGTACTGCTGAAAATTGCTGTGCATTTCTACGCCACATGCGTACCGACATTCCGCGTAATACTAGGTCTGCAGCAGTAGCATATGCTCCATTTCCTCCTCCTAAAATAGCAACTTCCATGAAGTTCCTTTCCTCTACTTTCTTAATTCATTCAATGATAATTTATGGATGAAACCTTTGGACATGCATATTTAACGACAAGAGCCAGAGGAATGGCATGCACCTCTGGCTCTTGCCCAATAATTGATACTGCTACTGTTCTAATAATTGCTTTCTATTCATTTTGGTAATCTAATCATTCAACTTAGGTCATTGAACCAAGTTATTTCGATACCCAAACCAAGCTAACTCAAGACTTCGGCAAGCCGGCGAGACAAGAAGGACACTTACTTTCCACCGCCTTGATCACACTGGTACCGGTCTGAACTAGCTGGAACTTCCCATTCTCCAACCTGAGCACAGAGAGGGAGCCGGGCAGGATGCCTGCATGAATGTTGGGAGTGAAGGTTATGACTCCTGTAACTCCCGGGTAGTTGTGAACATGCGTATTGAGCCAGGAGTCTATTTTCACCGAGTTGGGGCCAACTGCCTTGATGGCATCGAACAGTAAGTTCGTAGCATCGTACATGTCACCGGCAAACCGATCTGGAGAGCCATATATGCTCAAGAAACGGTGAATTGATGCCGCTTGCGGGCTGCTTGGCGAGAGAGTATTGGCCAGCTGCAGGTTGCCACCAACCATGTACACGCCATTACCAGCGCTACCCACTGCTTTGGCAAACTGAGGTAGAGCAGCTGCGTTGCTCTGCCAAACAGGCACTGAGAACCCTAGTTGAGCGGCGTCCTGCTGGTTGACTACCGCAGTAGCCGCTGATGCATACAGCATCACTGCATTGGCATTCTGCTGCTTCATCCTGGTCAGTTGAGGGAGCACATTGGTAGCGCTGGTCGCCTCGTACTGCACTGGCAAGATATGGATGTGAAACTGCGGAGCTAGTTTCTGGAAAGCTGCCAAGCCTGTCTCCCCAAATCCACTTTGGACGTCTAGCCAGGACAAAGTTTTGATCCCGTGCAGGTACATGTAGCCAAAGGTTACTTCAGCTACATCCTGCTGAGTTTCGGGGATGGCAAAGAAATAAGGGGGGGCCGGGTTGTTCCAGTTGCCTCCACCTACGTCAGCCAATGCAGGGATATGGTGCTTGTCCAGGTAAGGGTAGACCACCTCAGCAGTACTGGTGAAGTCAGGACCCAATAACGCCACTATGTGATCCTGCTCGACAAGTTGCTTGACATCGGCTAAGCCGGTAGCTGCGGAGGTTTGACCGTCAAGAACAATCAAGTTGATCTTGCGACCATCTATGCCGCCCTTGGAGTTCTGCAGCTTGACCAACATCTTAGCTATCTTGTAGTCAGGTTGTCCTATTGCAGAGTAAGGTCCGGTCAAATCAGGAACCATACCGATATTGATAGGACCTTTAGGTACAGCTTTACTACTACTACTACTACTACTCGATGAACAGGCTACGAGCAATGTGCCAGCCAATAACCCTACGATTGCAGTAATTATGCTTCGTGTAAGCCATCTGGAAAAATGACTCCGCCGTAATTTCATTATGTAAATACCTCCCGATATATTTAGAAATCCCACCCCTTGACGGGATTGGTGAAAAAGATTACACTTATATTACGTTGTATTGATCCCCCTAGACTTCTAATAAGTTAATTTATTAATTACTTGAGTAAAGTTATTAGCCTCCTCAAACTCCTAAATACGCCTGACGCAGTTGATCAGACATACGTATTTCATCCACTGAACCATTCACCACGGATTTACCTCGTTCGAGTACTATTACTTGCTTAGCGAGAGACATAGCCATTCGTGCATTTTGTTCGACTACTAAGAGTGAGATACCCTCATTTGCCATGCGTAACAATGAGTCTGTAACTGCAGAAACCATTGCTGGAGAAAGACCTAAGGAAGGTTCATCCACCATCAAAAGACGCGGAGCACTCATCAAACCTCTCCCTATAGCCAACATTTGCTGTTCACCACCGGACAGAGTGCCAGCTGCTTGTTTCCTGCGTAGTTTCAAAACAGGAAACAACTCATAAACATGTCCAAATCTTTCAGCTACTCTACTTTTCCCAACTCCTTTACAAGAGTACGCTCCCAGTATCAAGTTGTCTTCTACGCTAAGTGCATCGAATACCTGCCGACGTTCGGGAACCAAACATACGCCATACTTAAGCTTCTCCTCTGGACCTTTTTTGGTCATATCATGATCGTCAATGAATACGCTTCCTTGTGAAGGTATGATAAGTCCTATTACAGCACTCAGTAAGCTAGTTTTACCCGCACCATTAGCTCCAAGAACAGCTAAGCTTTCCCCATAGTCGAATTGAAAAGATACACTATCAACGGCTTTGACTGCGCCATACGATACCCCTAGATTGGAAACCCTCAGCATGGTCATTTTTTAATCGTCACGCTTTGGGTAATTGGGTGAACTTGTTCACCCTTATTCACATCTGTTACATCTGTGCCTAGGTAGGCAGCAATTACCTCAGGATCGTTCTGTATCTTTTCCGGAGGACCGACAGCTATGACTCGTCCGGCATCCAATACGGTGATCTCATGGGCCAGAGACATGACCGTTCGCATGTCATGCTCTACCAATACGACCGCTACTCCTTCATCGATAATTTGCAGAACGAGCTCTTTGAGCTCATCGGCTTCCCCGGCAGAAAGCCCTGCTGCAGGCTCGTCGAGAAGTAGAATGATTGGTTCTGTGGCCAGTGCTCGAGCTATTTCCACTAGCCGTTGCTTGCCATAGGGAAGTGAGCCGACTGCACATTCAGCCAACTCAGCAATGCCCACCCGCTCCAAAGCCACCATAGCTCCATCCCTTGCTCGCCTCTCTTCGCGTTCGTAGCGAGGCAGCCTGAGCATGGCGGAAATAGCTCCAACAGGCATCCTTATATGCCTACCTACTAGCACATTCTCTATCACGCTAAGGTCAGCGAACAGCTCGAGGTTTTGAAAGGTCCTAGTCAAGCCATGCTCTGCCATGACGAACGGGGGAACGCCGGTCAAGTTCTTACCCCCTACACGTACCTCTCCAGCATCTGGACGTATATGGCCAGAGATGCAGTTAAATAAAGTGGTTTTCCCAGCTCCATTTGGACCGATAAGCGCCTTGACCGTCCCTTGCTCCACTGATATGTCCGCATTCGATAGAGCGGCTACCCCTCCAAAAGCTTTGGTGATCTTAGTAACCTCCAAAATTGCCATCTGCAACCCTCCCGACAACTCTCGAGGATGCCCCGACGAACAAGTCCCAAACCTCTGTAGTAGGACACATCAATGCATCCACGAACATAACCCCCTGGTTGATACGAGAGCAGCTCTCCACCCAGCTCATGGTGACTCCTCCAAAGAAGGCTGCTCGTTGAAGGTAGCGGGTCTTCTGAACAGTCCAGTGGCGCGTTCTGAACCCAGCTTCCACAGTTGCTTGGCACCGCCAGCAAGTCCTCCGGGTAAGAACATCAAGAACAAGACAAGAACCACGCCGTAACCGACGATTGGGATATCCGAACCGTTTGCTGGAATGATATTCGGTCCATACGTCTGCAGCGCTCCTTGGATGATCAAGATGGCCAACACGCCAAATGGAACTCCCCATACGGAGCGCAAGCCGCCAACTACCACCATGACCAAGATGGTCAAGGTAAGTGAAACATTGAATGAGCTGGAGGATACGAACCCTGCATACGTTGCATAGAGGCTTCCGGCCACGCTGGTGAGCACAGCGGCTATAACGAACACTACGATCTTCACTCGCAAGGGTCGTATGCCCGATGAAGAAGCCGCCGACTCGGTAGTGCTAATTGCCAGCATGGCCCTACCGAACTTGCCGGTTACCAAATTGCGACATCCTACAATGCCTAGCAGGGCGATCAACCATACAAGGTATAGAAATGCTTTCTCACTGGAGAAATGAAGACCGCCTATACTCAAGGAGGGAACTCCGTTGATCCCGTTGGATCCGCCAGTAATTGGTGCCGCTTGAAATATTGCATAGGCAATCAGGCCCACTCCAAGGGTAGCTACCGCCAGAAAGTGCCCTTGCAAACGAAATAGTGGAACTGCTATCAACAAGGCCAAAGCTATGTTGATAGCTATCCCAATGAGAATCGTGAGCCAGAGATTGAACTTGTCGTCAATGGCCAATATGGCTGTCGCATATGCTCCAAGCCCATAGGTGGCGTTCACCATGAGAACCAACTGGCCACTGTAGCCAATCAAGATCACCATGCTCAGTCCTAGCAAGGTGTATATCCCTGCTAGGACTCCATCGGTGACAGTCAGGAAATGGGTGGCAGGCAACCATGCAGGCATAGTGGCCGCCAAGGCTATGACAACTGCCACCCCGACAAGAGAACGAAACCTGCTCAACTTGACCCACCATGGACTCGTTGGCTCCATGCAGCTTTGCTCGTCAACTCCAGACTGAGCACTCCTGTCGAGATCAGGTGCACTGGTAGGGGTACTGTCGGACAACGGCGATCCGGACAACGGCGACGTAAAGTTGCCACTGGTGGTGGATGCAGAGGCAGACATGGACTGCTCGGAGGCAATGCTCTCTCGCCTCGCCTCCGAAGTACAGTGGTACGGGCTACCCAGCCAGTCCGTGAATCCTGACTTCATGCTCATACCCTTCGATCCGGAAGTGCCTGGATCAACCCGGTGGGACGCGCAACCAACACAGCAATGAGGACTATGAACGGGAAAACACTGGCATAGCTGACTAACACAGAAGGCAAGTAACCGTCGAGCAGCGACTGGGCCACCCCAAGACCTATCCCACCAGCTACTACCCCAAGTGGTGAGATGAGTCCGCCGAGCACCCAAGCAACGAAGCCGTCCAAGGTCAAAGCAAGCCCCATATTGTAAGTGGCAGTGGTCATGGGTGCTATGACTGCACCTGCAAGTGCAGACAGTCCTGCCGAGAGGGCAAACGCATATGTCCAATACCTGGAAGGCCTGACCCCTACCAAACGAGCAGCTAGTGGATTTATTTCGCAAGCACGGAACGCCTTGCCAACAGTGGTGTGAGAGAAGAACACATAAAGTGCCAGCAAAATAGCAGCAGTTACCCCGTACACCCAGAGGGACTGCAGAGATACTGTGCCACCAAGAACTAACAAGGGCTTCCCTGAGGTGAAGTTGCGAAGTCCATACGATTTGGAGGTGGTTATAACCAATACCACACCTTCGATCACCAGGGAAACTCCGATGCTGATTATCAACAAGAGCAAGGGGCCACTGTGCCTACGAGGATGAAAAGCCATACGCTCGATAATTGCCCCGAGGATAGCAACGGCTATGACCACCAATACGATGGCGATCAGTAGAGGAAGCCTTTGGGGATACCCCTTTGCACCTGCCAATAGCACTGCCCCCATCGCTCCGAGCATTACGAAGTCTCCTTGAGCAAAATTGATCACTCCGGTGACGTTGTAGATAATGAGAAGCCCAAGTCCGGTAAGTGCATTGATTGCTCCAATGGTCAAGCCAGCAAAGAGAAAAGTTATGAACTCGCCCACCGTTGTACTCCCCTTGCTTATATACAGGCTCTTGTCCAGTAAAGATGAGTAGAGCTTGGTGAAATAGAGGTACCCATTATTGCGCTCCCCTTACCACCGTCAGACTCCCGTAACGTCATAGTAACAAATATCATGTATTTGATCAACAGCAATCTCAGTAATCTTCTCATGATGGCTTCAACTCTCCAACCGAGCAATTATGCTGGCAAGGAATTGCGCTGCTTGCATACCGTCTATGAAACGATGGTCGAAGGTGATGGAAAGATTCCCCATCTTACGGATCACCACTCCGCCATCGCGCACGACTGGCCTATCCGCTATCTTGTACAGTCCAAGAATTGCTACTTCAGGAAGGTTCAATAGCGGAGTCGACCAAAGCCCAGCCAAACGACCAGCACTGGTGATGGTAAAACTCGATCCCCTGAGCTGTTCGCTCCTAATGCGACCGGCCTTGGCAAGAGTAGTGACTTCATCTATCTGGTCAGCCAACTCCAGCATGGAAAGTGTCTCGGCATGAAAGACTACCGGCACAACCAACCCAACATCTGTTTGGGTAGCTATCCCTAAGTTGACCGATTCACACGGAACAAACACGTCTTCTTTGACCCATGCATTGAGCATGGGGTGCTCCAGGAGCGACTTGACACACGCGTAAGCCAACGCGTGCAGTGGAGAGACCCCCCTATCCAAAATGCGGTCGAACTCACATTCTTCAACATTGGTAACCGTAGGGACAGATGCAGCAGCGCTCAGGCGAGCAGCGATAGTACGACGACTAGAGAGAGAATCACGCGTTGTTCCTGGTTGAATAGGTTCCTTCTCAACTGAGGGAGGTCCGTTGTCTAATAGTGGTTCCTTGATCATCCTTTGATCCTCAGCCCCTGACACCTCACCAGCCTCAGCTCCAACACCAGAGGGCTCGGTATCCTCCAGTTCGATTTCCACTAAAGTTTCACCTACTGCAAGGCGTTCTCCTGCTCTTGCAGGACGAGCAACGACTTGGCCAGTAACTGGTGAAGGGATCTCAACGGTTGCTTTATCGGTAGTTATCTCCACTAATGGATCGTCTTCATTGATCCAGTCACCAACCGATACAAGCCACTCCGTCACCTCCCCCTCGGTAATCCCTTCACCTAGGTCAGGTAGGCGAAACTGGTACACACTCACTTGAACAGCGCCTTTCTGATGATGGAAGCAATTAGTTCCGAACTAGGTATGTACTCCTTCTCCAAGGAGAACATGGGGAATGGTGTGTCCAAGCCGGTAATTCGGACCACTGGGGATCTCAACGACTCGAATGCCTGTTCAGCCACCATAGCGACTACTTCAGCCCCGACTCCGCACGACCTTGGAGCTTCGTGAACAACTACCAGCCGATGGGTGCGCTGGACAGAGCCGATAATGGCAGACTTATCCAATGGCCACAGGGAACGGAGGTCAACGACCTCGACGGATATCCCATCCTGCTCCAAGAGTTCGGCGGCAGCCAGACTTTCGTGCATGCTTGCCCCGTAAGAAACTACCGTTGCATCACTGCCCTGACGAGCTATGGCAGCACTCCACCCGTCCCAAATTTCTGGCATTGTGTTGAACCAAGCCCGATTCAACCGATACAAGCGCTTTGGCTCCATGAAGACAACTGGGTCGGGGTGGCGGATAGCCCAGCGCAGCATTGAATAAGCATCCAATGGATTAGAAGGACATACGACTTTTAGACCGGGCATATGACAAAAAAGTGCTTCAGGGGAATCACTGTGGAGCTCTGGTGCTCGGATTCCTCCACCGAAGGGCAACCTGACAACTGCTTGCATGGACACCGACCCACCAGTGCGCCACCGATAACGAGCCAAATGACTGACCAGTTGTTGAAAGGCCGGGTATGCAAAGCTGTCGAACTGGATCTCTACCACTGGAACCAAACCTGCCAGACACATCCCTACAGCCATTCCCACGGTGCCGGCTTCAGATACAGGCATGTCAATTACCCTCAGTGATCCATACCGCTTGAGAAGATCGGCAGTCACCCGAAAGACGCCCCCGGTAGTGCCTATGTCCTCACCGAGGAGCACCACTCGGTCGTCTGCGGTCATCTCTGCATCCAATGCAGCGTTGAGGGACTCCACCATGGTCATCTGAGAGCTGGACAGCGTGGGGGTTGCTGAGGTCAACTGAGCACTTCCTCTCCGGTAAGCCCGCCAATGAACACCTCCGAAGCAAATGTCCCCTTTCCCAGCCACGACCTATCCGGACGAGGCAGCCGATCAAGTCGACGGGCTGCCTCCAGCATCGTAGTACGTACAGCCTCCTTATAGGCCTTGGCTTGGGAGTAGGAAAGCAATCCCTCCCTGATCAACGACTCCTCCATCCGCCCAATGGGCTCCATGGAGCGCCAGTGCTCCTCGTCTACCGACGATCGGTACAAAGAAGGATCGTCTGCAGTTGCATGAGGACCAATTCGGTAACAGAAGGCTTCAATGAAACTAGGGCCATTGCCATTTCGAGCACGCTCCACAGCCCGCCCCAAGCTCTCCGCTACCTCGATGACATCGAACCCGTCCACCCGTTCCCCGGGAATCCCATACCCTATAGCCTTGTCCACCAACTGTTTAGCAGCAGTTTGGCGCGACACCGGGGTGGATATGGCCCACTGATTGTTCACGCACAGGAATACAACTGGAGCTTTCATGACCCCAGCGACATTTAGCGCTTCATGAGCCTCTCCTTCCGATGTGGCTCCGTCACCGAAGAATGCGAGAGCCACATCGTCGTGGCCTCCAACCATTCGGCTCCAGGCCCATCCAACTGCATGAGAGAGGTGAGAGGCCAAGGGTACGGACTGGGGGGCGCATCCATACTCTCTAGGGTCGAACAGCGCTCCTGGATCGCCACGGAAATAAGACCACGCTCTTTCCAACGGTAACCCTCTAAGAGTGACGATGCCATTCTCGCGATAGGTCGGGAACATCCAATCCGAATGGCGGATAGCTGACAGCGCTCCTACTTGGACAGCCTCTTCACCCCAGAAAGTAGCATAAGTACCTATACGTCCCTGTCGTTGCAGTGCTACTGCTCGTTCATCATAAGACCGTAGCCACACCATACCTCGCCACAGGGATACCGGATCGAGTGGATCTAGCCTTGGATAAGATAGCAACTGTTCAGTACTGTTCATAGAGCCTCGCAGAACCTATCGGCTTTCCCCATCACCAAGCGACCATCCCCCACACCTTAGCAGCACACAAATATATATTTGATCAGCTACGATGATCAAATACCCGCTTAGCTTTGCGTTCTGTCCTGGGCAAGGACCCATAGGGGAGCAACTCTACCTCTGGATGAAGAGAGAGCCCCTCGTGAAGCTCGTGGATGAGCTTCTCCCTGAGCCCTGGCATCTCGTTTGCCTCTATACGGACAACCATCACATCTCCCCGTTCTGGATCCCAGTGCAAGTGGAGTTGGTACTCAGGACCCACGCCCTCAACTCGATCTATGATCGACTCAACTTGGGAGGGGAACACAGCTACTCCCCTCACCTTCACCATGTCGTCCGTCCTACCTGACAAACGGGCCAAACGAGGAAACGGGCTACCGCACTTGCACTCAGTGGTGCAAAGCCGCGACAGGTCTCTCGTACGGTATCGAATGAGCGGCATGCCCTCTTTGCGAAGAGTCGTCACCACCACCTCGCCCTCCTCTCCAGGGGGCAAGGGAACACCAGATACCGGATCAACTATCTCTATATAGTAGTAGTCAGACCAATAGTGAATGCCATCGTGCTCGGTACATTCAATGCCAACCCCTGGCCCGTACAGCTCGGTAAGACCATAGATATCGAAAGTCTCGATACCTAGCAAGGACTCGATACGCTCCCGCATCCGCTCTCCCCAGCGTTCCGAGCCAAATATCCCCTTGCTAATAGGAAGCGATCCTGTGAGGCCACGCGCCTCGACTGTCTCAGCCAACAGGAGAGCGAACGAAGAAGTAGCACATATAGTGGTAGTGCCGAAATCCATGATCAACTCCAACTGCAGATCGAGATTGCCTGGACCGGCGGGTATGACTAGCGCACCTACTCTCTCCGCTCCTGCCTGGAATCCAGCTCCTGCAGTCCAAAGGCCGTATCCGACCATGACTTGAACCCGATCCTTGGAGGTTACCCCTGCTGTAGTGAAGCACCGCGCAAACTGGTCAGCCCAATCAGCTATGTCCCTGACAGTGTAGGCACATACGGTTCGCTTGCCGGTGGTCCCCGAGGAAGCATGGATCCTGACCAAGTACTCCTCCGGTACGGAAGCCCACCCCAATGGATAGCTATTCCTCAGGTCCTGCTTGGTGGTAAACGGCAGATGCACAAGATCGGCTACCCCAGTAATTGAAGCCGGATCTACTCCGGCAGCAGCAAAGTGGGCACGCCACCACGGAGAACCATTGACAGCATGAGCTACACTCCACCTCACTCCTGCATCCAGCTCACTTTGCTCTATGCCCCTTGCAGGCGCCGCCTCGATAGAGGTCAGTCCCGAAACAGAAGTTAGCCCCGAACGTGTCTCAACCATGTTGCACCTTGTCGATCACTCTCCCACCCCGTAAAACCAGCATAATATAGTATATTTGATATTTCAATACCGTCCATGAACTCTCCTGCCCTCCTCAAAACTTCAGTAATTATTTGCGGCAGTAAATGAAACTACGAGCACTAGAACTACTTTCCTTGGAAGTGGGCCGCCCTCTTCTCGTGGAATGCCTGGAACCCCTCGTGCAAGTCCTCGGTTTCAAGGACTTCGAACACTGCATCCCCCTCATGCAAAAGACCTGAGGAAAGTTCACGGCCCCAGCACTCGTAGACCAACCTCTTCATCAACCCAATAGCACGGGTAGGGCCCACCGCCAACTGCTCAGCTATCTGAGTGGCTCTCGTCAGAACCTCTCCATCGCCGACAACCTCATTCACCAGCCCGTACGACAGAGCCTCATCTGACTTGAGCTTTGACCCGGTGGCCATGAGCCAAAATGCACGAGCAGTACCTACCAGCCTCGTCAAACGCTGGGTCCCCCCAGCGCCAGGGAACAGCCCCAGTGATGCCTCTGGGAAACCGAACACAGCACCCTGACCCATTATTCGCACATCGCAAGCGAGTGAAAGCTCTGCTCCTCCACCAAGTGCAAACCGTTCTATGGCGCAGACTACTGGTTTCTCCAGACGTTCCAGAGCATCCTCTACTTCGACCCAGCGCCGCATCACCCTATAGTTGGACCGGGAATGATCACTCATGACCTCGATATCGGCACCAGCACAATACTTGCCACCAGCGCCTTTAATCAATACGCTTCTCACTCGATCATCATCGGCCAACTGGTCTACAGTATCCAACATCCCATAGATGATCTCCGGAGTTACTGCATTCACCGGCGGATGTTCCATCGTGACCACGGCAACGCCTGATTCGGCTACCTCGACGGATACGCCGTTCAATACTTTATCATCCCCACTCATCCGTCCCTCACCTTCCTTCGTCCTTCATGACATCTCCCAACCCATACACAGCACCTGGTAATCCTTGCTGTCCCCATAGTCACAGCAACAGCGAAGATGACTCACCAAGTGATTACCGCTCTTCCCGAAAACACACCTCTTCTAATCCCAGTAACAACTTTTGCTGCATCACGCCAGCTCACTTGGTCGATGGGGAGATGCAGACTACCATCGGCAAACTGCAACATCATCTCTTCCATCACCTTCCTGGGAACGCGCCGACGCATCATGTTCAACGGCAACAACGACACATCCTGTACCATCAACTCTGGCAGAGAGATGCAGGCCGTCTTCCCTGCCGTGTACCCCACCAATACCGCCCGACCCCCCGGCTTTACGTCCAATATCCTCCTGTTCAGAAGAGATCCACCAACAGTATCAATCAACAAGTCCACGGGATCCGGAGATGCATCGTAAGAGATGAGCTCAACGCCGTCAGCAAATCTCTTGGGCTGGTCAGGAGAGCGCACCCAACCTACGATTGCACTGGCTCCATGGGATAAGGCTAACTGAGCAACCAAATAACCCACGGATCCAGTAGCTCCAGTAACCCCCACGCGTTCACCTGCTTGCAATGAACCAACCAAGAGCAAGGCTGCATAAGCAGCTACGGCCACTGATCCACACCCAGCCCCAACCGCCATATCCAAACCATCAGGGAGAGGGAAAACCGCTTGTTTGGGTGCAACCACGTACTCTGCCCAAGTTCCTGGCCTGGCTAATCCTAAACCACCACCATAGACCCTCACCGGTCGACCTTGGCCGAACATCTCCTTGTCGACCTCCTCGCCAGCATCAACTATGTAGCCGGATCCTTCCAGCCCAGGTACGTACGGCAAGGACGGGCGGATGGGGAACTCGCCGGACATGACGTCCAAGTCATGGTGGTTGATAGCACTTGCAACCATCTTGACCAGCACTTCATCCTCGCTGGGCTGAGGAAGAGAGACATCCTCAGGTATAGGGGGAACCCCGAACTGATGAACTCGTAGAGCTCGCATCGCTTGGGGAAGATCTTCACTCGCCGACATAGGCGATCCTACCATTTGCTCGACTATCACCACTGTAGACGTTTCAGAGAGAGTATTCAGTACGAGCGCGGCATGCCAAGGTCGTGCTGAGCAACATAGTTGAGGGTCATCTCGTCAGTGACCGGAGCTATGCGATTGAGCCTCAGGTTGCGCCAATGACGCTCTATCCCGGATTCGGATATGTACCCTGCTCCACCAAGAGTTTGGATGGCTGCATCTGCTGCATCCAAAGAAGCGTGTGTAGCAGAGTATTTTGCCATGGCAGCTTGAATGCCGCAGTCCAGTCCATGATCGTACAGCCACGCTGCTTCATAGACTTTGAGCCTGGCAGAGGCTAGCTCTATACGGGCATGAGCCAAGGGGAACTGCAACCCCTGATGAGCTCCGATGGGCCTGCCCCACACCTCTCGGTTCGCTGCGTACTCCACCGCCTTACGAATTGCTAAATTCCCTGTCCCAACTGCTGTGGCTGCTAAGATGATACGCTCTGGGTTCAATACGTCGTACATAGGAGACCAGGCATCACCTTCTGGGCCAACAACATTGTCTACAGGTACTTCGTAGTCGGTGAAATATACGGCATTGGTGTCCATGAAATGATTACCCATCTTCTTGAACGGCCTTGCTTCGACTGCTGGGCTAGGCAGATCCCCCAACAACAAGGATATGCCTCGAGTACGATGAGCCGGGTCATAAGCTTGCGTCCTGGCCATGACCACTATGTGCTTCGAGTGGGCCATCTGTGAGATGAACACCTTTTGTCCATTGATGAAGTAGCTGTCACCTCTACGAGTCGCTTGAGTGCGGATTGTCGAGATATTCGACCCGGAGTCCGGTTCTGTGAAGGCACCAGCCCACAGATCTCCCGCAACTAGTCCTGGAAGGTAGGTTTCTTTCTGTTTCTGACTGCCGTGTCTAGTGATCAGGCAGCCTGCGAATACAGGACCGCTAACGAACAATGCACCACCCTCCATACCGGCTCCACCCTCGGACAGAGCCTCTACGGCGATGGCCATCTCCAGCAATCCCTTGCCTATCCCCCCGAACTCTTCAGGAATGGCAATGCCTAGGAGGTCGTGACTGGCCAAGTCGTTCCAGAACTCTTCAGGAAACTTGTGGTTCTCGTCCACGTCCTGCCAGTACTCATCCTTGAGCCTTCCACCCAAACCTTTAGCCAACTCTGCTAAAGCAACTTGATCCTCGTCCAGCTCGAAGTCCATCAGCTCTCCTTGCCTGCATCCGTCTTGTAACTTTCCAGGCCAGGGCGGTACGCCCTCCGTTTGAACTGCTCCAGTCCCAAGCGAATCCACTCGTTCTCGCTGAGATAGGAGAGTTCGTACAGTTTGGCCAGCTCCATGTCGATAGACTTGGGGAAATCGAGCTCCACTGCAGACTCGTAGACTTGCTTGGTACTAGCCAAAGCATGAACGTTCTTCTTGGCCAGGGATTGAGCAATCTTGTCCACCGTTTCGTCCAGCTCACTTCTTGGGACGGCACGAGTAGCCATACCAAGAGCCACCGCCTCCTTGCCCGTGAAGGTCTCTCCGGTGAGTGCATAGTAAAGAGCTTGCTTCCTGCCCATATTGTGAGCAGCGATCCACATGGTCCCACCACCAGGAAAGATACCGAAGTTGATCTCGGACAAACCAAAGGTTGCTTCCTCTGCCGCTATTACGATGTCGCACATCCCTGCCAGTTGAAAGCCATGCCCGAAGCACCAGCCATTCACTTTGGCTATGGTCACTGCGGAGATGAACTTGAGCCTTCTAGACCAGGATACTGCCAGTTGGTTAGAGGCATCGAACCGTTCTGGCTCGTTGAATGGCTCGAGAAAGCACAGCTCTAGATCCATGCCACCACAGAAAGCATCGCCGGTGCCCGTCACCACTACGACCTTCACTCCCTTGCGAGCTTCGATCTCATCGATGGCCTGGTGCATGTTGCGGTGCATCTCCGGACTGAGAGCGTTCTTCTTCTCTGGACGATTGAGACGGATAGTAGCTATATCCCCGTCTATGTCCAGATCAACATGGGTAAATGATGTCAACTTGCCTCCTTGTCAGTAACTGCCGTTGTCTCAACTTTCCAAAACACCCTTCAAAAACGACGGGGACCCTGGGAACTCTTTCGTCTGCCGAGACAGCCCGTCCACATCCTCTTACTTCGAGGAACCTTCAAAAACAACGGGAACTCCCCCGAGAACCCTTTCGTCCCTTCAAGAACAGCAGGACCAAAAAAACACTCAAAAGAGCTACTGCCCCACCTACTTTGGCGATATTCCCCAACTTGGACTGCACCAGGATACGCCCTATGTCCAAAGCATCATCATCGGAACGAAACTGACCCTGCCGAGCGTACCCTCCTGGAGCAGACGATCTGCTGTAGTCACTGCCAGCAGATGCACTACCCTCTGGAAGTGACTCACTCTGCTGATCCTGCTTGTCCGCCAGTATCTGCTCTTCCAGTCTTTTGGAGAACTCCTCCATGACTCTTGCCCCTACGTCCTCGAGCACCCCTTTGCCGAACTGTGCTTGAGGCCCAGTTATTTGCAGATCTGTCTCGGCCACTACCTTGGTTCCTTCTGCAACCGGCTCTAGTCGACTACGTACGGTAGCAACAGCAGATCCTTGTCCCTTGGTCTCCCTGGCGCGAAGCAGGATAGTGGCGGATCTGCTTTCTTCATCTGCCTCCGCCAAAGTAGCTTGGCCCTTGTAGTCAACTGTCATCGGCCCAATACGCAACCGTATGGTGCCCTTGAACACATTGGGGGGCTCGAAGGAGTCCACCTTGGCTCCTGGAACGCACTGGGCTACGCCTTCCAGATCGGTCATATGCGCCCATACAGTTGCAATATCGCTTGCAACCGTGAACTCATTGTGCAGTATCATCGCTCGTCCTAACTAGCTACCACTAACCCGACTGAGCACGCTTACTCCCCGAGGAGCTTGCCGCTCTCCACTCTTGAGGAGGTCGTAGACGCGCTCCCACGAGTTGTGGCTGTCGTAGACTATGGCGTCATCCTTGTCCAAGGTGTCCTGTATGGCGTTGCAAACTGCGTGCAGGGCACCGCCACCACCCTCTCCCATACCTTTTGCTCCATTGGGGGTAAAGGGACTCGGCGACTCTATGTAGCTTGTCCTTATGTGCGGTATGTCAAGAGCGGTCCCGACGTGATACTCATAAAATGAAGGCTGCATCAACTGGCCGTCTTCGTCGTAGTCGAACGACTCGTAAAGTGCTGCAGCAATTCCCAGCCCAGCTGCTCCATGTACTTGTCCTTCCACGATAGCCGGATTGATCCTTCTGCCGCAGTCGTCAACTGCAGCATAAGCTAGTATCTTCACCTCCCCGGTCTCCTCGTCCACCTCTACTACGCAAGCGTGGATCTGGCTTGCATAAGTAAGGGTTAGATTCCCCCACTTACGGTCGGTATCTGGAACCTGGAATGGTGGAGTGTACACATACCGGCAGGTCAAAGAGACTTTCTCCCTTAGCTCTGGGGTGAGGACAGCATTGTTGGTGTACACGAGGTTGGCTATGCCTATGAAGGGGATCGACTTGGATGGGTCGTTTTTCGACACACAGACTCCATCACTCAACTCAACCTCGTCCTTGCTGAGACCTAGTGCATAAGCCCCAACCTCCAAGATCTCATCTCTCAGCTTTTGAGCTGCACCCATGACTGCACCCAGACCAGTCACTGCAAACTGACTAGCATACGTGCCCGAGAAGCCGATATAAGAGTTGTTGGCTTGCTCGAAACCGATGCTAACCGTCACTTTGTCTGGAGAGACGTTGAGTATGTCAGCCGCCACTTGAGCTGCAGTAGTCTCATGCCCCTGCCCCTGAGGTGAGGTACCCAAATTGACGTTGACCTCACCGTACAGGTCGAGCTTGGCAATAGCAGCTTCGCCGTTGCCTGAAAAAGGAAGTTCAGGATTGATAATACGGGCTTGACCGAAGTTGTTCGTCCCGGAGTCCAAGGTGCTTCCCACGCCTATCCCGATGCGCTTTCCTTTCCCTTTGCCCAACTCTTTTTGCCGTGCTCTCCAGTAATCCGCCTCTACGAGCTCCAAAGCCATATCTAGCGAGCGAGGCAGATCACCAGAGTCGTAAACGCAGCCATTAGGAGTCTCATAAGGGTAGTCTTCCGGTTGGACGAAGTTGAGCTTGCGCAGCTCGATCGGGTCAAATCCCAACTCTCTCGCCACAGTATCAACTATCCTCTCTATTAGCCACAGATGCTGCATGCGTGAGTATCCCCGGTTGGGAGAGACAGGGCATTTGTTGGTCAAAGTGGCCGAATAGTCAACCTTTATATGCTTCAGCTTGTAACACCCTGGCAGTACTTGAGACCAGATGACCCCTCCAAGTGGTTCGTAGTGCAGGTAAGCACCAACATCATCGTAGGCTCTGGTCTTGAAGCCGAGAATGGTTCCATCAGCCATAACAGGAACTTCGATATCCAAGAAGGTACGCTCATTGCCATGAGTGGAGGAAAGCAGGTTTTCAGTGCGATACTCCGTCCACTTCACAGGTCGGCCAGCTTTCTTGGATAGAAGAGCCAAAGCTGCAAGCTGAGGGTAAAAGCCAATCTTGGTCCCGAATGCTCCTCCAATGTCTCTAGAAGAGAAGGAGAATTTGTTGATGGGAACCCCAAGCGTTGGTCCCATGAACATAGCCGCGAACATCGGCATCTGGTGGTTGGTATGAATGGTTACCACTCCACTGCCAACATCCCAGTCGACTACAGCACCGGCGGCCTCTATAGGAGTAGAGGAGAAACGATGGAAGTGCAGCCGATCGATCTTCACTACATGATCTGCATTCTCGAGCGCCCAGTCTATGTCCCCATAGTTGAACACCCCATTCCAAGCCACATTAGTTCCCGCCTCTTCGTGAAGTATGGGTGCACTGCTCTCTGCAGCTTCCACTCCGTCAACTACTGCAGGGAGAGGATCATATTCGATCTCTATCAGTTCAGCAGCATCCCGTGCGTTCTCCCGGGTATCGGCCAGGACGACTGCAACTGCGTCACCCTGGTAGCGAACCTTGCCCACAGCAAGTGGCCACTCCTCTATGTGCGATGCTGCACCTGGCGCAATTCGGAAGAAGGGCTCCTGGCACATCGACTTCGCCTCTTCTCCAGTCAGAACTGCATAGACACCGTCCAGAGCAAGTGCAGGGGATACATCAATGGAGACAATTCGAGCATGGGCATGCGGAGAACGCACGAACCAGGCATATCCTTGTCCCTGCATGCCCATGTCATCGATAAAAGAACCTTCTCCTTGGACCAAACGATCATCCTCTTTGCGAGGAATTCCCTGGCCGGTCCAGGTAGTGACGCGCTCGCGAGTGGCCGTCCTCCCGTTCGAAGCTGCACTCATCTGTTCATACCTCCTTTGCCACGCCATCGCCCATATCGAGCTGGGCGCCATCAGCAACTGCCTTTATCGAGCGGACGATGTTCACATATCCAGTACAGCGACAGATATTGCCCTTGATTCCTCTACGAATCTCTTCCTCGGATGGAGAGGGATTGTTGCGTAGCAGGTAGGTGGCGGCCATGAGCATCCCTGGAGTGCAATACCCGCATTGTAGGCCATGATGGTCGCGAAAGCTTTCCTGCAGTGCACTCAGCTCTCCGTCGTGGGCAAGACCCTCGACTGTCTCGATAACCGCCCCATCTGCCTGAGGGGCCAACAACATGCAACTCTTGACCAGTTTGCCGTTCATGATGATCGAACAAGCTCCACAGCTTCCTGTGTCACAACCAATATGGGTACCGGTCAGCCCAAGGGTGTCCCTTATGAAGTGAACTAGTAGCTGTCGAGACTCTACGACTCGTCTGTAGGTCTTCCCATTGATGGTGACCTCAATTGCTTGGGTGGCACTTTGGGTGATCACTTGCTGCCTCCTTCTCCCCTGACCTTCTCCACCGCTTCCAACACTGCTCTTTTGGCAACCACACGCGCCATCTCTCGCCTGTACTCGCTAGAGCCATGACTATCGGCAACCGGCTCGAAATCGCTTCCTATCACGGAAGCAGCCCTGGCAATATCCTCTGGAGTAGCAGATGACCCTCTCAACGCCTCCTCCATGGGTTGATAGCGAACCGGGATAGGCGATACTCGCGCTAGCACAACTCTCGCCTCTTGTACCACCCCATTGAGCTTCACCCAGGCAGAGGAGCGTACTATGGCTTTTGAGTCCTCTCCCACGCTCAAGGAAACATATCCTATGCCCACATCGGCGGGAACCGGGGGTACGGTTATGCTCTTGAGTATCTCCCCGGGCTGGATGGCCGTCATCAAGTAACCCTTGAAGAACTCTTCAGCCCTTACTTGACGCATGCCGCTCGAAGACTGAATGTTCATAGTGGCATCCATGGCAACCAGGAGCGGAGGAAAATTATTGGTCGGATCGGATAAGCAGCAATTGCCACCAATCGTTCCTCGATTGCGAATTTGCTGGTCCTCTATGTGAGAGGCAACCCAAGCTATCATCTCGTGGCTGGAGTGAATCAGCTCCGAATGATCCAGCTCGTCATAGGTGATACAGGCACCGATCTCGATGGATCCATCGGGTCTGGATTCAACGAAGCGGAGCTCCTCTAGAGTAGCTATGTCAACCAAGACATCCACCGATGCCACTCGATGTTTCAGGATATTGACCAAACTTTGTCCACCCGCCAAAAGGGCAGCGCCTTCATTTGAGTTAAGGATCTCAATTGCTTGAGCGACGGAGTCGGGACGAACATATTCAACCGATTTCAAGAGCATCGGTTACACCACCTCCATTTACCATGTCTGTCGTTACCATTTACCTCACCACGGACCTTTCATGCCTATAAGACCACCTACCGCATCTAAGACCTATCCTCTGAGCACTGTTGGATTTCTTTACCTGTCGTCCTGTTTGGACCTTTGTTACTTTTGTTACTTCTGCCGCTGTCCTATATGATCTTTGATCTTTTGTTACTTCTGCCGCTCTCCACATTTACTTGTTCATCAATGGATTTCCCTACTTGCTTTGAATAAATGATACTAGATTACCCTACGTAAACATAACTATGTAAGTAGTTTAGATAGCGGAATCCCATAGTAAAGTTTCAACAGTGAAATCCCATGATAGAACTGCCTTGAACACTCGGAGGGAATCAATAACACTGTCACCAAGAGTACGCTACTCGTTTTTTTGATCAACTGTCAACTCTAAATTTGCAGTCGTGAACAGCACCCTGGTGCCAAGGGAGGAAGCTTCAACTCCATCCACTGGGATCCTGAGAGCCCTACGATCAAAGCCGAGATAAAGACACCGGCTGCATTGCAGAACCTTGAAGAGACCAGGGTCTGCCTCTATGAGCCTACGATCAAAGCCGAGGTAAGGATGGTGGTTTGAGCCCGGGACAATCTCGAGATCTCAGGCAAGGCTGAGAGTTGGTGAGGATTTCTCCACCCAAGCAGACTCCTTGGCCTTGATCAAGCGGTACAAGGCAAGGTGCAGTGGAGTACTCACCCCGTAGCGAATCCCCGTTTTTACCAGCTCACCTGTAATGAAGTCGACCTCGGTAGGTCGCCTAGCCAAAACATCCTCCAGCATCGAGGGGAGATGCCGATAAGCACCAGAGTCGGTTTCGCCTCGTCGAACAGCGTGCAGGTTCATCTCCCATGGATCCTCGTACAGTGCAATTCCTGCCGCATCAGCTACTTGCTTACCTTCTTCCATGAGCTCATGCACCAGATGGCCCAAGCTCCAAAGTTGATCCTCCTCGCGAAAGTGACGATTGTGCGAAAGCTCGGTCAAGGCAGACACGACGTTGACCGTCGCGTTGAAGATCAACTTGGACCACTGAGCGGGCCGTACATCCTCCATGGCCTGAACCTTCAGTCCAGCCTTCTCGATAAGTTCAGCCACCTCTACCACGGTTTCCCATGAAGGAGCCGGCTCTCCAGGACCTATCCAAGTGGGTGTATCCAGTTCGTACTCCACGTATGTATCGGAATGCCTGATCCCACTCATGAAGGTTACCCCTGCAATGATCTCCCACGATCCGTGACGCTGGATGATGGTCTCCGCTCCAAGGCCATTCTGAGTGGTCATCATGACTGCACTAGGAGGAATGCTCCTGGCCATTCTGGCAATTGCGCTGTCTAGATCAGTTGCCTTGGTGCAAACTATGGCTAGTTCGAAAGGGGGTAGCTCTTCTGGATTCGCAGTTGCGCTGAGTTCAGCCACGAACTCAGATTTTCCAGATACTCTCAGTCCATCTCTGTTGAGGGCCTCTGCATGACCCTCACGTCTGGTGAGAACCCAAACCTCTGATACCCTAGCCAGATGAGCAGCGAAAAGACTCCCTATGACTCCGCCGCCAACCACACAGACTCTCATCTCCGCTTCAACGTACCTTTCTTCATTACCCCATTGGCGAGTTGCTCAACCAAATCAGTGCTCAACTGTAGAGGTGGTACCCATTTCCCATCATCTATCAACATAAAAAGGTTGTCCCCACCTAACGCCTGAGAGGTGGCGTTGGCCGTCTCGGCCAAGTGATTGAACAGCTCACCTGCAGCTTGAGCTGGCTGGTGATCTTCACATCCTTTGAGCACACGCTCGTGTTCTTCTCGTCGAACACCTATCTCGCGTTGAATTGGGGCTGCATGGCGATACCTCTCAGAAGTCTCCCACAACGGTTGGATCAGCCGTATCAACCACTTGGATCCAGAAGCCTTGTAAAGCCCCAGGTGAAATGCACTGTGAGCAGTCCATTGATCAGATGAGCCAGTTGAGCTCAAGGTCATGGCATCCAAGGCAGCCCGAGCCATGGTGGAGTTGGATTCGGTGAAATTTGCTGCTGCTCTGTACACAGCTAGAGGTTCGAGAACGAGTCGAGCCTCGTAGACATCGCGGAGATCCTCGACGGAAAGTTCAGTTATCCTAGCTCCCTTGTGTGGAATGTTCTCCACCAGCCCCATGGCATCCAAGCGTCGTACCGCCTCACGTACTGGCATTGGACTCATGCCGAGCATCTCACCCAGTTCTTCGATAGGCAAACGCGCTCCCGGTTTGAGAACTCCTGTCAATATTGCTTGACGTAACAGCATGAACGCCTTCTCGGCCAAGGTACGGTGTTCCCCTGGACTCAACGGCTCGTCGTAAAGCCCTTTATGGGTCCAATCCAGATCTATTGTCTCATCCATTTGCGTCTCATCCCTCACTGCTATCGATCGTATAATGATAATGATAGGTCACATCATCTACTAATACGTTCTCATGCTACTCATGCGTTCTCATACCTATGGCCCTCGCTCCTATAGAGATCCATTGCCTCAGTCATATCTACTGCTTCAGCTGAATAGGCACCTATTGTTTTAGCTCTTGGAGAATGAAAACTACTTGGGTAGAGGTTGCCACACACAGTTCAACCTCTTCTCGCAAAACTTAAATACTTACTTAAATGCTTGCTTGTACCGATTAGTTTTTCCCTCATGACCAGAGAGTGAGCAGCTAGATATCCTGAAGCCGCATTCAACCCTGCTCCCGGCCATGTACCTGCTCCAACGATGAACAAGTTGTCTATAGGAGTCTTATATCTACTCAGCCGGGGTGAGGGTCGGAATACAAAATTTTGTCTGAGATGCATGCTTCCAGTAATACTGTCACCTCCAACTAAATTACGATTGTACCTCTCCAAATCAGAGGGAGACAGGACTTCTCTATCCTGGACAATATCGGTAATGCCAGGAGCATGGGACTCTAGTTTTTTGAGCACTCGATCGGCGAATGCCTCGGCAGCATTATCCCACTCATATCCATCAAGTTGGCCCTCTGGATCACTTCTAATCTTCGATGGAAGAGCCCTTACTTGAATCCACAACACCTGAGCATCCCCTGGAGCACGGGATGGATCGACTGCACTGGTCTGTCCCACCACCAACAGGGGCTCTCGTGGCAGTCTGCCGGCTAACGCATCAGCATAAGTCCTAGCAAGATCATCAAGGTAGGGGGCCAGGTGTACATATGCAAATTTCCCCAGTTCATCACCTCCTGCCCAGGGAACTGGATCGGACAGTGCCAAATGGATCATCATGGTAGCTGGCCCATACCTATAGCGCCGGAGCTCCCCCAGAAGTTGTCCCGGAAGCTCCTCTGGGTCGACAAGCCCACCAACCAGTGCAGTGGGCGCTACATTGGCTATCACTGCTTTGTCAGCCAGAAGTATCCTGCCATCAACTAACTCGATGCCAGCAGCCCGTCCATCCTTAACGATTACCCTTCTCGCTTCCGCCCCTAACAATATCTCCCCGCCTTTGTCGGTAATCAACGAACACAAGGCGGAAACCAGTCGTGATGCCCCTCCTTCGGCTACTGACATCCCAACCTGCATATCACTGAAGGCCTCGAGAAATGGGAAGACCGCACCACCACTCACATCTGGCCCGAAGTCAAGGTGTAGCCCCCAGGAAGCAATGAGAACCTTGGCCTCCTCGGTGACGAGATAGGTATCGACCAGTTCACGTGGGGAGCTGCTCAACAACTGGAACAACTCCAACATCCCTTGCTTCCCCAGGGAACGAGCAGCCAGAGCAAATGACCTGAGTAGATCCAACGAGGGAATTGGAGAGCCGTACAGGGTAAACAATGCCTTGGATACTCGTTGGAACAGCTCGTAGAGCTCACTCCAACCCTTGGCGTCATCTGGATGGTGACGACGTAGTCGTTCCAAGGTATCCTCCAGATTGGTGCTAACCCCGAGCCAGCGCCTGTCGGGAAAGGCATTGGCATACGGAAAACTAGAAGTACGATAGGTGAAACCCCGTTCAGCCAGTTGACCAGAGTACTCCGTAAAAAACCTGGATCCAAGGAACAAGTTCAAGTTCGTAGCGAACAAGTCGTGCACATAACCGGGAAGGGTCACCTCTCCACTGAGCAGAGCTCCACCAGGACTATCATTGGCTTCTACCACCAATACCTTCCACCCAGAAGAGGCTAGCACAACAGCAGCTACCAACCCATTGTGACCTGCTCCTATGATGATGGCATCATAGTCGGCATCCATCTGGATCAAAGACCTTCACTCATGTTCGGACAAGACAGAAGAGCAGGTATTCCCATCACTGGGTACCCTTCGAGAGGAGGCAGATTCCCTGGAAGCCGGCGAACAAGCACGAAACAGGCATCCTGGTCACTGGATACCCTTCTGAACAGGCCTTTCCTCACTGCCATCGAATATTCCCGGAGGTATGGTGGACAACCTCTGACCTTGGTCAGCGGTTACCAACCAAGTATCCTGCATGTACATACAGGCTTTCCCATCTGCAGTGATGGCGTGGGGATGCATGGATATGACCATTCCTTCTGCCAACTCTACTTCCACCCCCTCGCCTATGCGAGGATGCTCTATCATTGTCGTGCCGATCGAATGGCCAGTCACATGGCCCAACTTGAACCCACGCTCGAGAAATGGCTTGGATACCGCTCTATGCACATCATGGGCGGTCATCCCCAGCTTCATGCTCTTCTCGGCCGCTTCGAAGTACTCCGCATAGGCCTCCAACAACAATTGGGTATCACTGGTGAGTCGACCACGGCACATCGGCCTTGCCGACTCGCTCCAATATCCTCCTGGGCCTGCGATCTCTAGCGAGAACAGCAACAAATCGTCATCTACAACGGGATGAGAGTGCTCAGGAATACGGAACTCAGGCTCAGCCGCTCCATGGTGGCCCCAAAGAAGCATGTTCATAGTCTGTCTACCCGTGCCCAGGCGCAAGAACTCAGCCTCTGCCCTGGCCAACAAATCCGCCTGACTCAACTTACCTGGCTGGTAAGCTTCGTGAACAGCCCAGAATCCAGCCTCGTTTATAGATATAGCATCCTTGACCTCCACGAGTTCTTCGGAGCTCTTGACCGATCTGGCTAGATCGAATTGGTCATCGAAGTCCACGACCTCGATTTCGCTATCAGCCAAGGCGATCCAGTCCCGAACAGGCATGATGTAGTTGAGGCCGTACACCCCTACACGTTTGACCCCATTAGCCAACAAATAATCGCGTATCCAAGAACCGGGGTGATCGGCAAACACCTTCTCCTTGACCCAAGCCTCCGAATGAGCTCCCACATAGCGGGCTTCACTCGGGAATACCGCACAGGGTTCACCTGATTCCAGAAGCACTGCATAGGCATACCGGTGAAGGATCCTGAAACCGCACATATAGCGAACAGCCCCCTCGAATCCGGTGTATTCGCTTCCACACACGACAACTGCCGATAGGGATGCCTCCGCCATGGCTTTGCGCACTTGCGCATAACGACGTGCGATCTCTGTTTCACTGGGCATGGCCATTTATGCTCTTCCCGCTACTCCCACCTCGAACGAATGCTCAATGCCTCGCAGTATTGCCACCATTGCCTCGTTCATGGGGGTGGGTATCCCTACTTTGGCTCCGAACGCAGCTACTCCACCGTTCAAAGCATCTATCTCCGTACGCCGTTTGGCCATCACATCCTGGAGCATGCTAGCAGGATGATCATAGGCAACCACTGCAGCGTGATCAATGAGTGCTTCCGGATCGCTGTCCAAGGTGATGCCGAGTGCTGTAGAAACGGCCACCCCTTCTGCCACCAACTTGCTGATGAGCTGACGGGTCTCGGACACCTCGCACAACCGACCATGACTCAAGCCCGTTATAGCCCCTAGAGGGTTAGTTGCCGCATTGAAGATCAGCTTGGTCCATTGAGCACCCCGAGCATCCTCCATTGCTAGCGTGGGCATGCCAGCTCTGTTGAGTGCATCAGCCAAACGCTGCACCTCCTCCATCGGAGCAGGACGCTCTTCGAAGGGACCTATCCAGGTATCACCCGTGGTATCCATCTCGACTACTCCAGGAGAAACCACATGGCCAGCTGGGAAAGTAGTACCTCTGATCACTCTCGGTACATACTCTGCAATTACCTCTTCGTTCCCTACCCCATTTTGTACGCTGCACACGCTTGCGGAATCAGGTAAACACGGGAGGGCAGCCTCTATAGCAGATCGTGTCACATATGACTTGGTTGCCACGATACCGAAGTCGCATGGTGGGATAGTCTTGGGATCATCCGTTGCTACCACTCTTGCAAGTAAATCAGCCTTGCCGATCAAGCGAAGGCCGTGCGCATTGATAGCGTCTATATGGTCCCGAACAAGATCATAAGCAAATACCTCGACATCATCGAGAGTACCGAGGTGTGCCGCAAAAAGCCCTCCTACTGCTCCACAACCTATGATGCAAACCCGCATCGAACTCCTTTCTGTAGATAACCTCAAACTCTCTCGAACCTTTTTGAGCCTCTCTCCTGTAGCAGCCCAACAATCAGTACAGGATGCTTCACTTCACGCTCTTTGCATCCTTTGCACCCTGCTACCCCCGTATCCTCGTCACCAAAGCAGCAAACTCATCGTCATCCACGAGACCTCGTTTCTGTACACCAAGCTGTTTCACCTGCTCCAACAGGCTTGGCCATTCCGAACGATCCAGCTGCAAGCCCAGTTCATCGAGCTTGATCCGTATGGAATCAAGCCCGCTCTTCTTGCCCAGGACCACTCTGCGCCTGGCACCCACTACCTCTGGTGCATACGGTTCGATCGAGGAAGGGACATGGAATTGACTGGCGACAGCACCGCTCTCTCGATCGAACAGAGCCTCTCCGGTCACCGGCTTCCATCGCTCGAGACAGTAGCGGGAACGCTGGCGCACTAGAGCAGAGACTTCGTTCAAGTGCTCCAAGTGCAAGCCAGTTTCCACTCCGTACAGTGCCTCGAGAGCCATGGCTAGCTCACCGAGGTTGGTATTCCCCGCACGTTCGCCCATACCATTTACGGTGCAGTGCAACCAAGTGGCCCCAGCGTTCAGTGCAGAGATAGCTACGGCGGTAGCCAAACCGAAATCGTTGTGACCATGCCAGTGGAGGGGAACATCTGCACCTACCCACTGCCTTACGCGCTTCATGAGTAGAAAAGCCGACTCGGGAGAGGCAATTCCTAACGTATCCACGACAGCAATTTCGCTAGCCCCTGCTTCGAGCGATCGCTTGAGGATCGACTCCAAAAACCCCATATCCGCTCTCGTGCTGTCCACCCCAAAGAAGCAAACCCTTACCCCGCTATTTGCTGCATGGGAGACAGCGTTAAGCACTCGATCGGTGATCACCTCCCTGGTCAATCCGTATGCCTCAATCTTGCGATCACTAACTGGAGCCTCGATCACACTAGAGTGAGCACCCGCCTCCAACACGGAGTCGACGTCTTCCATCACCGCCCTGCAGAATCCCCATACCTCGGCTTTCAAGCCGCCATGCACGATCAGTCTCATCGCTTCAGCATCCTCAGGAGAAACCCGCGGAAAGCCCGCTTCTATCCGTTCCACTCCAAGCAGATCCAAGGCTTGGGCAATTGCTAGCTTGTCTTCAGGATTGAGGACTACCCCAACCGTTTGCTCCCCATCACGTAAGGTGGTGTCATAGAAGTGAACCGCTTGGTTGGGTAAAGAGACGAGGCCTTCAGCGATAGCCTCCTTGTTGAGCTCACCTGTCCAGAGCAACTGAGGGTCGATCATAATGTCCTGAAGTCATCGGGAAACTCACAGAGACGCTCTGGCTCGTCAGCAGTGATCAGATAATCGTCCTCGAGGCGCAGCCCTCCTCCGCCTTCCCAGTACACGCCAGGTTCAATGGCAAATACCATGCCTGCTTGCATAACGCCTTCAGCTGCTTGGTGGGCAAAGGGAGGTTCATGAGCTCTGGCCCCGACGCCATGTGCAACTGCATGAGACGGCTGACCCGGATATCCGGCTTCAGCTATGCGTTGTCGCATCAACCTATCGAGCTCCCCGATACGAGCACCTGCTCGTGCAATGCCCACTGCTTCGTGATACACCCCTAGTAGCATGTCCAGTAGCTCGTCATAACGGGGATCCAGCTCACCCGGGCACAAGTTCTTGGTCAAGTCCGTCCAGTATCCGTCGGCACAAACCCAAATCTCGAACAAGGTAGGTTCATGTTCATATACAGGCATATCACTAGTAGCAGTGAAGGTCCGGATACCTGGTCCAGACCACACGAGAGTGAATGCCCTGGCCATCTCCACTTTGTTCTTGTAACCGACACCATTGGCATGCACGAATCCTTCGAACGCAGCGCCTGCTTCGCTGCAACGCATGCCCGGCACGAGTAGTTCCTTGACATGTTGCAAGCCAAGGGTGGCCAGCTCATTGGCCAGTTTCATCCGCTCCAGTTCCTGGGAGGTCTTGATCATCCGTGTGGAAGCCAGAAGCGGCGAGGCATCCACCACCTCTCTACAGCCTGCAGCAAATGCGTCGAACCAAGGCTTGGAGTAAACGGTGGGCTCTCCAACCATACGATCTATACCCTGAACCCCTTGAGAAAGTTCAAGACCTATCCGTCGATCTAGGCCTCTCTCTTTCAATACAGACAAGCACAGATCCAAGGAGCGATCGGTGGGAGGTCTAGGGTCACTGGGATCGTATCCGTCGAAAAGCCGGATATCCTTCGTCCAGGACATCCTCTCTGCATCCGCCAACTGAGGGGCAATGACGATCAGAGTCGGGTCTCCTTCCCTAGGGAAGACCACGGCATCGTAACCTTTCATGCACCAATAGTTGGTGAGGTATAGCACGTTGTCGGGAGCACGTGCCACTATGGCGTCGAGATCCTCCTCGGCCATCCTGGCTCTAACCCGTTCTAGTTTCTCTACATCTACTTCCCAGGCCATGAGTGTCTCTCCATTCCCCTAGAAATTCCCTAGAAATTCCCTTGAAACCTCACCACTTCCTAAACGGAGGTGCTGGTGTTCCATGCGCTTCTTGCCATGAAATAACTGGATTGGTCATCTTGCCCACTCGTTCTATGTCGCACTCGACCACATCTCCCGGTTTGAGATACCACTTCTCGGCATCCGACCTAAAACCGGCCACCCCGGAAACTGTGCCTGTGGTGAGCACATCACCAGCGCTGTAGTGCAATGGGGAGTGGTGGGCTATCAACTGGGGCAGGGTAACTGCCATCTTACCCGAGTGCGACTCTTGCCTGAGTTCGCCATTGACCCTAAGCCTCATCTGCAGCGAGTGAGGATCACCTACCTCATCTGGGGTAACGATCCAAGGCCCGAGCGGACAGAAGGTCTCTATGGATTTGCAGAACGAAAACACCCCAGAGCGCATCTCCCTGCGTTGGATGTCGCGAGCAGTAATGTCATTGAAGATCAAAAAACCACCTATGTACTCACTGGCCTCCTCTTCGTCGAAGTTGCTGCCACTCTTTGCCATGACCACCGCAAGCTCCAACTCGTAGTCCAACTCTTTGGTCAGGTGCTCCGGGTAAACGATTGGATCTCCTGGGCCAATTATTGCGTCGACATTCTGGTAGAAGATTATCCAAGGAGCTATCTCGTGGGACCAGTTGACGTTCTTGGACTCTTCCTCGTGTTCACGGAAATTTCCTGAGGTATGGATAAGCTTCTTCGGAACAATAGGCGCTCGTAGCTTGACCTCCTCGAGAGGGTAACGAGCTCCATTTGCTTGACGAGCAGCTTCCATTCCCTTCTCGCCCATTTCGAAGAGTTGGCGCAGATTGGTCACCTCTTCGATGACCACAGCCTCGTCTCCTTGAATAACTCCTGGATGAGTAAGTCCAGCAGGGTCGGTAAACATAATAAGCTTCATCGTTTCTTACCTCATTCACAAATCTTTGCGGCAGCCAACACGTAAACTTGAGCAGTTCTAAACAACTCATCCACGGACAAGTTCTCCCCGTCCGGACTGGGGAGCCCGCTAGATGCGCCATAGTTGAGAGTTTCTATTCCATACCTAGTCAGCACCGATGCATCTGAACTCCAACGAACCGTGTCACGTTCAGGTACCTCTCCGAACACAGCTTCGTGACCGGCATCTACTGCCTGCACGAGCAGATGGTCCTCTGCTATCTCGGCTCCTGGTGAGGTCACATAGACTTCGGAGTCGAACGCCACGTCGGGATTGTGCTCCCTGATCCTGGCCACCAAAGCATTGAACTCCTTGATTGCCTCCTGGATTCTCATCGTGGGTGGCACTCTGATATCGAGGAACAGATCGGTTCGATTAGGGGTGCGGCTGAGCCTCCAAGGATGCCCGCCACGTATTGCAGAGATGTTCACCACCCCTGGCTTGCCCCCATAACTGGTGCGCTCCTCCCAGGTGGGTATCCACTGCTCTACTTCCTCTAGAACCGCCTGCATACGCACTATGGAGTTCTCGGTAAGCAGTCCCCCTGAAAAAGCTGTATGAACGAAACGCCCATAAGTGGATATGCGTGCCCAAACCGTTCCATAATGGCCCAAAACCACTCGCTGCTCAGTGGGCTCGCCGAGTATGCACATATCAGCAGCTGCCCCACCGTGAGAAACCAAGTAGTGGCTCCCCGCAGAGTACCCTCGGTACCTGGATCCTCGGTATTCATCACCCCACTGGGATGTCTCTATCTCACCCACAACTGCAGCAATTTGAATATCTCCCCTCAGCGGGAGACCAGCATCTTGAAGTGCATGAACCGCCTCCAAGTAGCAGGCAATAGCACCTTTCATATTGGCGATGCCCAAACCCCATATCCGCCCATCCCTGACCGATGCAACGGGTTGGAAGCCAGGCTTGTCCCGCAGATGGGGTTCTTGTCCAGAGTAGGAGGTATCCATATGGCCGTTGAACATCAAAGTTGACCCGCCGCCGGTCCCGGTATACGTTGCAAGGACATTGGGACGTCCTTCCTCTACTTCTTGCCAGGACACCGCTAGGTCCATGGACTCGCATATCTGGCGTACCTTGTTGGCTACCTCGTATTCCTGACCCGTAGGACTAGGTACGTTCACCAAGCTGCAAGCCAGATCCACCAATCGCTCCTGGTTGACATGAGAGACGAGCTTCTGCTGCAATTCTTTATCCATATTGCTGAGCGACCTGGTCATCGGCTCAAGTACGGCAGTACCTTGGAACCGAAGAGCTCGATTTGAGCGCTTCGGTTCTCGCCCCACAGTTCCAACATCACGTGAGTACAACCAGCCTCACGATATTTCTCGATGGCTTCGATGCAATCCGCAGGAGTTCCCGCAATGGGAACGGTCTTGTCCAGGATGTCATCGGTAACTGCTGCGGCAGCAGCCAACCGGCCCCCTGTTCTCATGGCTTCTGCAATAGGGGTTATCTCCTCTCTGCTGAGTCCAGCACTCTCGAGGAGGATGTCCGCTGAACTCTGAATGTTCTCTACTTTGTTAGCTAGGTACATGCCGGCAATCTCACGAGCGCCTTCCCTGCCCTTTGCCCGATCTTCACTGATCGAGGCCACTACAGTACAGCCAAGATCGATGCTCGCTGGATCCCTGCCTGCCTCTACGGCCCCTTTGACCAGGTTCTCTCTTGCATACTTGACGAAGGAGGGAGTGGTTATGCTTGGAGTAAGCAACCCATCAGCCCTTTGTCCGGCCATGGCCTGTAGACGTGGCCCTGTACCGGCTACATAAATAGGTACGGTATCTCTCGGTGCTCGAGCATCTGGCTTGAGTGGTGGAACTACCGCGGTGAACTCTTCGCCATGGTAGTCAAGTTCATCACCGTTAAGTACAGCCCTCACGATATCGAGACTCTCGGACATTGCCTTCAAGGGACGAGCTGGCCTCTCTTCTCCTATGCCAACTTCCTTCATGAAGATCTTGGAGGCGCCAAAACCCACTAGCAATCTACCGGGACCAACTAACTCTTGGGTCACCCTTACCTCCATGGCCACTTGAATAGGGTGCCTTGTGTAAGGTGAGATAATTCCCCACCCCACTGTAAGATCCTTGGTCTCCTTGGCTATCAAAGCAGACAAAGCCGTGGACGAACGTGCCTCCATGGAGTGCTTGCGCCACCAAGGGTAGGCTTCGGCCAGCCAAATAGTGTCGAAACCGTTTCTGTCCAGAGCACGAGCGTGTTCGAGAATTTCTTCGACTGGCTCCATGGTCAGCTGCATTACTCCCACGCGCAGGGGAAGGTTCATAGTTGACATGCCGGAGACCTTTTCCCGCCATTATTGTTAACTACTGAAGTCATGCGTTATATTTGATCACATGTCGTTCATCAATGCAAGAGACAGTGGCCTATTCAATGCAAGAGCGTAGGGCTAAGTTGCGACATCTCGCTGAAGAAACGCTGCCGATGGAAAAGGTAGCCACTCTACCCTGGGCCCGAAGATGGAGAACGATCTTACAAGGAGTACCCGATGCAAACAACTCGACCGAAAGCAGCAACTCTCGTTTCAGCTGCGTGAAGTGGCTCCACGAAGTGATTGACCGAAGTAGCTGGCGGTTTATTGGTTGATGGTCGGTTGAGGATCGGTTGCACAGTGGGGAGAAGCTCGGACAAGCTATGAGACAGTCATCCGATTACGATGCCGTCTTCATTGGCAGTGGCATCAACTCCTTGGTAGGAGCTGCACTGCTTGCTCATGAAGGATGGCAGGTATGCGTACTGGAGCGCAATGACTACTTAGGCGGCGCTATACGCACAGCGGAGATAACCACAAAGGGGTTCCTTCATGAAGTCTTCAGCTGCTGGCACCCTTTGTTCTTCATCTCCGAAGCATATGCCGCGCTCGGTAGTGAGCTGCAACAACAAGGTCTGTCCTACGCTAGCTCTGACCTAGTAACTGCCACTCTGTATCCAGATGGACAATCGGTAATCATGCAACGTTCACTAGAAAGAACCATGAACGAGCTGGAGAGGTGTGCTCTCGGTGATGGGCGTGCATGGCAGCAGGATTTGAATGATTTTGAACGAGCATCCTCCATAGGATTTAAACTGCTCAGTGCAGAGTTAGCATCACCTGCAGGAGCGATGCTAGCATTACGGGCAGGCCTACAGTTCCACGGTATTCGTGGTGTAATTGCCTATGCAGCCTCGCTCTTGCAGACGAGCCGAGATTGGTTGCAGGAAACCTTCAGCTCACCTAAGACACGGGGTCTGTTCTCGCCTTGGGTGCTGCATACAGGAGTTGGCCCAGATGCTGCTTCGTCCGGATTCATGAACCGCGCTATCGCCGCTGTACTGCAAAACACGGGTTTGCCTGTCCCTTTGGGAGGCGGATCGAAGTTGGTCGATGCTTTAGTCCAAGTGATAACCGATCACCACGGTGCCTGTGTGACCAACAGCGAAGTGCAACAAATTATCGTAAGCGGTGGTAGAGCCTTGGGGGTGCGTTTGAACAACAAGGATATAATCACGGCCAAACGAGCTGTGGTATGCAACGTAACCCCACCGGATCTCTATGGTCGACTCCTGAGTGAGACCACAGTCCCTCAACACCTCCAAACCGAGGCCAAGCGCTTCCGATTCAGCACAAGAGCAGGGATGCAAGTCCACTACGCTCTTTCCAGAGAACCACAATGGGAAGGTGACGAAAGACTCGCGAAGGTGCCTGTCATCCATCTCACCCCTGGTCTTGATGGTGTCTCCAGAGCGGTCAACCAAGCTGAACGAGGACTCCTGCCAGCCATTCCAACTATAGTATGTGGCCAACCTGCAGCAGTAGATCCTACCCGTGTACCAGCTGGTAACTCAATGCTATGGATCCAGCTTCAAGAGGTGCCCAGTATCCCCCAGGGGGATGGTCGGGACGAGATAGATACGAACAACGGAGTTTGGACAGAGTCATTGCGCGAACGTTATGCCGACCGCATCCAAGCCATACTCTCCATGCATATCAAGGACTTCGAATCTTCGATCATCTCCCGTGTAGCTTTTTCTCCAGCAGACATTGAAGCGAGTAATCCCAACTTGCGCGGGGGAGACATCTACAGTGGCTCATGTGCCTTGGATCAAAACTTCATATGGAGACCCCGACCACGACTGACAGGTCACAAGACCTTCATCAAATCCCTTTATCATATAGGAGCCAGTACCCATCCAGGACCTGGCCTAGGTGCTGGATCTGGCATCATCATCGCTAAGGAACTACTAGGCAAAAAGCAGCTTTAGAAGTTGCTCCAAAGGCAGGGTTTCCTGCTGGAGAAGTCATGGAATATATGACGAGGCACTTTAGATACTTTTGAACGCTCAGCGACCGCAGCCCCCGTCCGTGAGGGCGTGGTCAAGGTCGCCAGTGGTGTCATAACCCTGTGTTGTCATTGCCATAACTGTCGTAGCTTCTATTATGGACTATCATCTCGAAATTACAACGATGTGATACATTTTTGTTGTGGGTGCTGTGAGAACAGCAGTTGTGCCAATATCTCTATCCGGTGCTGATTATCGTATAGCACACCACTCTGCCCATCACTCAGCCATTCTCTGGAACCAGGCCGTGGACTGGGTCCATGCCGAATGGAAAGCCAAGAGGTCACCAGGTAAGTACGATATTCAATTTATCTCATGTCCTTGCCAAAGAAGCATCGTCCACTACATGCTCATACAACTGAGATGATCTCTCATGATTTGTACGAGGCAATCAAGACATCCAGAACCAATCGTAGAAATGGAATGAAGCTACGTGCTCTCTGGCGTAAGAAGAACTACCGCCCACTGTCGTTCTCGAAAGGGTATGGTTGGAGAATCACCAACAACAAACTAAAACTTTCCCTTGGTAGATGAAGGAATCATCAACCCAATGACTCTTGCTACCTGGGTGGATGAACACACAGTTGACGTTACGGTCATAAACGGCAGGGAAGGTAAAGCCATCAAGCGGTTGCGGAACAAGTCGATCGGCTCCATCCAGAAAAAACTCTCCAGAACAAAGAACGGCTCCAAAGATCACCGTAGGTTGATGGCTGCAAAAAAGAAGATCCAGGCCAAGACCAAATACAGACTCCAAGACTTTGATCATCAGGTAGCTCGTAAAGCAGCCAACCACATCATTGCTCACAACAGTGGTCGTCTCGTATATGGAGATATACGGGGTATAGAACAAAAGACCAAGGAGCACAGAAGGGTTGGTTCTCACCAACGCCAACAACTATCAAAGTGGTCAAGAGGTCGACAGGAACGTTATGTAAATAAGAATACAGGCTTTAAAGGAGAGTATCTAGACGAAGCTAGATCTACAAAGACCTGCCCAGCGTGTGGAGCACGCAACCGACCTACTGGTCGGGACTACCGGTGCAAGAATCCCAGTTGTGGGTTTGTTTGTCACCGCGATGCCCTAGGAGCAATCAACATCCTACAAAAGGCAATACATGGGACTTATGTCCCGATAGGACAGGATGTCAAGATCTGTGTCAGATATCTCCGAGCTGTCAAACGTTGGACAAAAGACCAACGTTTGGCACACCGCAAGGTGCAACGCCGTAAGGCTAGAGCTCTGAGTAGTGCCCAGAACCGGGCCTCGTCGAGAGAGATCTCGACGAGCAAGCAAAGACAAGCCCAATCATTAACCAGTCCCTTGGGACTAGACCAGTTAGTCGTGATGGCGTGAGGAAGGTGATGTCAAGCAACTCCAACCGAGCGGATGGGTCAGAAGATCTGTCCGTAAGGGCGGGGAGGTTCACAGTATTGCGTGAGGAAAAATTCTCCTAGAGTAGTGCTCACTATAATCTCCTAGAGTGGTGCTCGCTATAATATGGTGGACTCAAGTATAAATTCACTTTCATCTCTGGACATCTATCGATAGTCCTGTGCAGACCATGGCTGTGCTCCTCACATAGTCTGGATTCACGTTGGTTATCTCGATGAAAATCGTGAAACAGCTATTCGGAAAGGAGAAAGTTGGCGCAAAAGTTTTTCGGTTGGCAACGCATCTCCACTACTAGAGGGCAATGAACTAGCGCCTGCTGAGGAACTACTCATCACCGGATATGGGTTCTATGCATCCGGCATAATAGAAGACCTGGCCAGAGTGGATTATGATGAGATAACCCGTCAAGGAACTGTATGGATGGGCACTCCAGATGGCATAGTGGCTAATATCCAAGAAGTTATCGAGGTTTATCCAGGATTAACTGAAATAGATATTACTGCTAATGCCGGAGGATATAGTTACTGATGTCAATAAAAATACAAGAGATATTCCATAACTACGTAATGCCATATTTCCATAATATATAGCTTGATTCTTGTAAGAACTATACTTCAGTAATAATATGAATCCAAATAAGCCATCGACATGATCAAAATCTTTGAACTCAAGGAGGATATCGTTGCAACTTGAGGACTAGCGAACATTACGTGTTAGTGTTGACATGTGTAATAATTGTTAACACTAACACATAATAACTATTAACATATCGTAACAACAATCATCAAGCAAGGATTATATTATCAAAACCGCTGTAAACGACTCCCTTCCCGTCGCGAACAAAACCGCATACGGTCACGTCATAGCTACTAGCTAGCTCCAAGGCTAGCGAGGAAGGGCTTCCGACTCCAACTATAAACGGACATCCAGCAGCTATAGCCTTTTGCACGAGCTCAAAGGAGATACGCCCACTTACACAAAGAATATATGATCTCAATGGAAGCATGTCACGCATAGATGCCCATCCAACTACTTTGTCCATAGCGTTGTGACGCCCAACGTCTTCACGCACACACAGTAAATCTCCATCAAGTGTGAACAAGCTTACTCCGTGTAGGCCCCCTGTAGAGTTGAAACCAGCTTGGTAATTACGCATTGTATCAGGAAGTCGAAGTATGACCTCATAACTTACCTTATCAGAAAGGACAATCGCGGGTAGGTGCTGTCGTATTTCTTCAATTGTTTTCTTCCCGCATATACCACACGCGGATGACATGAACGAATACCTCTGCAAAGAGGTAGAATTAAAATTCATAGCAGAGACTTCTATGATATTTGATGCGAGGTAATCTGAAAATTTTAGATCAATAACTTGAATACCTTCGGATATACAGAACCCTTTTACTAACTCCTCATCATGACCAGGAGTACGCATCGTGATAACCAAGGGTAGTCCATTGCAACGAATCTCAAGCGGCTCCTCTATAGCAATTTTATCGAAATCTCTATCCCGTGCTGATATATCTCTTACCTGGACCTCTTTGCTCAAGTAAGGAGAAGGAGCCAACCCATCCTGTAGTAAATAGCTCATTTTCATACAATCCAACTCAATATGCAAATGTACAAGGGAGATTATACAAGAATACCTATAGGCAAGTTCACTTGCAGGCCATCATATCACTATCACCTCGAGATCGGCCATGCGCTCTCTCCCTCCCCTACTCCGGCCAACCTAGCTACTGAAAGCCTTATCCGGATGAGTGTCTGTACAAAGGATGGCAAAGAACAGTGCAAAGTACCAATCAAGTCTAAGCAGATTGCTATGAGGAACGTACCTTTGTCTTGAGTAATTACAGTAACAACAACGAGAACTACTAGTACAATTGGTCCTAAAGTTATTGCCACACCCAAAAAAGAAAAGCATAAATCCCCTTGCATCAACAGCTCTAGACTTCCCCTGCTACACCACCTTTGCATAGTGAAGTTATAATAATAGTAAAAAATAGTAAGTATATTGGTAACAATAAAAACTAAGCAATAAAGGCTATCTGTAGCCTATCAAAGCTAACATTTAATTTTCCTCTATATGCTCATTGTACGAGAAGTATGATAGTGACTCCACCTACAATTGAATATCCGATTGCTACTGTAGATAAAGTAAGCATTCCCCAAAAAGATGTGCCTTTACTACCATCACGATAAAACCGTTATATACTATGACTACTAGGTAGAATATAAGTGCAATAATATCAAGTATATCTTTCACATATTAGATATACTTAAGCCAAGGTATCTTAATTTATATACTGCACCAAAAGTTAAGAATAGCGACATAACTAATAGCTCTCATGTAATCCAAGAAGTTCTCTACTGTCTAATAGCATTTAGGCTGTCTAATAGCAGTTAGGAATCTTTCTGAACAGTTCAGATATAGTAGATGAGCAGTGCTTTCCCAAATACCTACTATAAACAGTGCAATAGCAGATACTGATATCGACCTGGCAAAATAAGAGATAAAAAATGTTCCTGCTTCAACGTCCTGAAAAAGCTATAGCAATTAATCAGCTCTACTCACCTCGTGGTTAGTATCCAACTAGAAATTTATTGCTCGAAACAACTAGTCTTTTATAAGCTATTGAGATCCTTCTAACATTATGGAGCTAGTATATATTAAATAAAGTTATTTCTAATCGATTATTCTGCTTAAAAATAAAGCGGGTATTTCCCTCCATAGAATACAACTGGTTCAGTACCCAACTCCTCAAGAGGTCGCCATGCATCTCTCTCTTGTAATAGTTTATTTGATTTACTCTGTGGATCATTCAAATTTTGACATCCTCCCCACGGCTAAAGCCGGGGGATTCCGACGTATTGCCATCGCTGTCTCGCCAGTAGCCCGGAT
>JAMDDE010000076.1 GCA_023489235.1 Actinomycetota bacterium
TGTGAGTTCGAACAAATATTGCTCGGCAAGTCCACGACTTCAGCCGTGGAGGAGGTTCTCTCCAAGGTGGTGGGTGATGTTGAGCTACTGCAACCAACAGGTACTACTACTTCGGCCGTGGAGGCAAATATTAGACGAGGTCAAGTGGGATGTCTCATGAGCTCTGAAAAGGTCTCCTTACATGAGCAGTGAGGCATCTATCGGTTCCTTAGTGAGGCAGCCTGGGAGCAGTGATGCTCGAGGGAGCCATAGACTACCGGCAGCGGCATGGTGGACAGCTCGATCCGCATGGCGTCAACCTAAGCCTCAACGTAGGACCGAACTAGGACTACTGACAGTAGTCCTAGTAATTGTCGTGTTCGCATACACTCTCTCCTCGCTTGGGACTACATCGAAGATTCCCACCAACCTAGGTTGGTTCCTTGCCTTCATGGTCTGCCTGGCTCTGCTCGCCCATCTGGCCAATAGGTGGCTTGCCCCTTACTCCAATCCAATCATGCTCCCTCTGGTGGCATTTCTCAATGGGCTTGGATATGTGCTCATAGCAGGTCTCAATCCTCATGAAGCTCGCCTTCAAGCAGTTTGGAGCGCAGTAGGGGTTTTGTTTTACATAGCTACACTATGGCTATTTCGCCGTGTGCGAGAGTTGGACCGCTATCGCTATCTCATGCTGTTTGGAGGACTTGCTTTGTTGTTGCTTCCTCTGGTTCCCCACTTCGGCCTCAATATTAATGGAGCACGTCTGTGGATCAAAGTAGGCCCTATCACGTTTCAACCCGTAGAAGCTGCAAAAGTTGTTCTCTGTATCTTTTTCGCCTCGTACTTCGCTGAGAAGCGAGCAGTTTTGAAGTTAGCCACTGTTCGAGTGGGCAACCACCTGTTGGCGGACTTGAGAGCTTTAGGACCATTGTTGCTGGCCTGGGGGTTCTCAATGTTGGTCATGTTGACCGAGAGGAACGTTGGATTCTCTCTCATGATTTTCGTGCTGTTCGTGGCTATGCTGTGGGTAGCAACAGGGAAAACTTCATACCTGCTGCTTGCTGCTATTTTGTTTAGCATAGGCGCCTTCGTGGGTGCTCACCTGTTTTGGCAGGTTAACGAACGGGTAGTTATTTGGTTGGATCCTTGGAAGTACGCCGAGACTTGGGGATACCAAATCATTCAGGGTCAATATGCACTGGGCAGCGGTGGCCTTGCAGGAAGTGGGCTCGGTCTTGGTCATCCCCAGTTGATTCCCGTGGTTACCTCGGACTTCATCTTTGCTGCACTAGGGGAAGAGCTTGGGCTGCTAGGTACAAGTGCTGTAGTGATGGCTTTTCTCCTCTTGGTAGCAGCAGGGATACGCACGGCTATATCTGCTACTACTGATTTCGCCAAACTCCTTGCAGTAGGGCTTACCACCGTTCTTGGAGTGCAATCCTTCTTCATCATGGCTGGAGTAGTCCGATTGTTACCTCTCACGGGCGTTACTCTACCGTTCGTATCCTATGGAGGCTCTGCTCTGGTGGCCAACTACGTACTCATAGCTGTGCTGATGCGCATATCCAATGAAACGGCGTTCTCCCTTCCCAAAGAGGGTACCTCTTAACTACCTCCTGGACTGCGCCAAAATGCTCTCTGCAACTAGAATAGGAGTGGGAGTGGTCTGTCTGAGTGCCATAGCTATAGCATCCGAAGGCCGGCAGTCCACCACCTCTTGCCTGCCATCTGGGCCAACTATGACTAGTTCTGCAATAAAGTTCTGGCCCTCCATGCCTTTGATTCGTACTACCTCGAGTTGAATGTCGAACAACTCTTGGATACGGGCAAACAATTGATGAGTAAGCGGACGCGGCGTCTCGATGTGCTTCCAAGCATAAGCAATGGCAATCCCTTCCGCCATTCCAATTGGAATGCGCAGGTCTCGCCAGGGAGGTTCTAGTTCCCTGAGCCATAGCGAAGGATAGCTGGAGGGCAGCTCCATTATAATATTCGTAACCACTACTACTTTGAACGTATTGCCGGGGGGCAAGGACGGATTGAAAGTGCTGTCCGTAGGTGAGGAGGAGTATCCTCCGTTGGAACTAGCGGAACCGTCGGGCATAGACATTGAGAGCCAGGCCTATTCCTATACCAAAAGCTAGTACTCCTGATCCGCCGTAGCTCATGAAAGGAAGTGGGATGCCAGCTACAGGGGTAAGCCCTATGGTCATGCCGATGCCCTCGAATACGCTGAAGCTGATCAGAGCTAGAACTCCATAGGAGATCAGGCGTCCATAGTAGTCTCTGGCTGTACGCGCAATGCGGAAAATTCTCCACATCATTATTCCATACAAAGCGATGACTGCAGCTGAGCCTATGAACCCTAGCTGTTCTCCTACAGCAGTGAATATAAAATCGGTTTGTTGCGAAGGTACATAGGCGAGGTTCGTCTGAGGACCATGGAACAGCCCAGTACCATGAATTCCGCCAGAACCTATGGCAATCTTGGATTCAGTCAAGTTGTAAGCTGTTCCCTGTTGCGAACTGTGCGGGTTGAGAAAGGTTATCAACCTCTCCATTTGGTAATGATGCAGAACTCCTAACTTTATGGCAGCAATGACCATTATTACCCCGACTGCTACAAGGCCAAATAAGTATCTAGCCCGGAATCCCGCGCCGACCAGCATGGCGAACAGGGTTATCAGCATAACGATGGCGCTTCCAAGATCGGGCTGTTTGTATACTAAGAATACAGGGATTGCAGAAACCCCTAAAATGATCACGAGGTGTCGCAAGGATAAGTCCTCTTGATGGCGGTTGCAGTAAGTTCCTACTGCAAGTATCATCGCCAGTGCTCCGAATGCCGATGGTTGAATTTGGATTGGACCAACCTGGAGCCAACGTTGAGCACCTAGGGCTCTCGAACCCAGAGGTGTATATACAGCCAGCAGGCCTAAGAAGACTGCAATAGCAGCTAAAGGACCGAGTTCTTCGTAGTGATGGTAGTCGAAGAAGGCAACTACCCCCATGGCTAGCAACGCCACGATCAAGTACTCTGCTTGGTGATCTACCAAGTAAGTGGGGCGGATGCCTGCAAGTTCTAGTTTGTAGCGAGTAGCTGAGTAAACCATCAATGCGCCGATACCAGAGAGCACGATGGTGACGGTAACGAGGAGTATGTCAACGCGACTGATCAAGGACCACAGGGATGCCCGAGAATTAGTTGTCCTAACTGGTCTAAGATCTAGAACACGTTGTGCCACTTCTCTACGGATCTCCTTTGTCTCAGTTGGTCTGAGTCGCTCTTGGTCCCTCAATATCAGGTAGCACTACTCAAACCGTAGCAAAACTTTTACTGATTTTTGCTGCAGTAACATATGTGTACGATTCTAATCCCAGATACTGTTGCTACATCCACGGACTGGGCGAACTATAAAGTATTAGGCGAACTATAAAGTATTACAAGTGTGCTAGCCTCAGTTCTTGCATCAGCGTCCTTGACATTGGTGCACAGCAACGACCAACGATGACATCACCATCCATGCCCAAGGCTAGGGACTTGTAAGACACATATCGTTCACAACTACAGCCACAATCCCATTTGCCCATAATCGTCAGTTCTCATCATCGAGACCTACCTCCCACTGCAGACCACATAACCTCCAACGGAGCATCCATGTCCGTCCAAATACTGAAAGCAATGGCAGCTTGGTGCACCAGCATGGCTAGTCCCCCCAACGGAGTAGCTCCCTGTTCCTTGGCCGCTTCGAGTAGAGGAGTCTCTGGAGGATCGTAAACCATGTCCACAACCAACTGTCCCGGATGAAGAGAAGAGAATGCAATTGGGTGATCTCCACTCGTATGATAATTGTTCATCCCAACGGGGGTAGCATTTACTATCAGCTCCTGCTCTGCTATGTCCTTTGAGGAAGCTACCTGTCCAACCGATCCAGCCAACTCAGCTACCGCTAATGCAGCAACTTGATTTCTTCCCAGGACGGCTACGCTTCTGGCCCCTGCTGTGGAAAGAGCTAGAACCGCTGCTCTAGCTGCCCCACCTGTACCAACTACCATACAGCGCTTGTTGGCAGGATCGTATCCGGCCTCTTGCTGCAGTGCTCGTACAAGTCCTGGTCCGTCTGTATTATGCCCAATCAACCTGCCTTCACGGTTAGCTACGATATTGACTGCACCAAGCAAACGGGCCTCTTCGGACAGCTCATCCACCACTTGTGCAACCGCTTGTTTATGTGGCATGGTCACCGAGAAAGCTACCAACCCTAGTTCACGGAATGCCTTGACTACTGCGGCTGAAGATCCTTTTGGAACTTGAAAGGCTACATATACCCAGTCCAAATTGACTGCAGCAAATGCAGCATTGTACAAAGTTGGCGACAGCGATTGAGAGATTGGGTCACCTATAACGGCACCAACTCTGGTCTTGGCCGTTGGCCACAACCTTCTGTCGCGAAAGGACAGGAGAGAGGTAGGGAGCTCGTCATAGCGCGTATGCTGTTTCCTGGCCAAATTTCTTCACCTCATCTACCAACTTCGACTGGTCTAGCTGATGCAAGCACTCCATTATCCGTATAGGTGTGCTGTTTTATAAATTTTTTTAAATTTTTTCTATAAGTGTGCTGTCGTGTCCTTGGCACAAAGCAGCAGTTCATCTACTGAAGGTACTATACGATACTGCAATACCTACTGTTCTACCGTTGACCGACGCTTATCAGCTCTCTTTATGCAGTACAAACTTCATTTTATTTTTTGATTTACCGTGCGACTCCAGACTTTCTTGCCTTGTGTTCATTGGCCAGCTGTTTAGGATAAGTGTTCGAGAATGACTCAGCTCCATTAGATTTAGTCACCACGAAATAAAGCCAGTTGCCCTTGGGGGGGTGGAGAGCTGCCTGTATGGCAGTAGGGCCAGGAGAGTCAATTGGCGTAGGGGGTAAGCCAGTAGTTACATAGGTGTTGTAAGGCGATCTGAAGTGCAGTTGGGCATAGGTGAGCGGCGAGCTGTAGTTGCCAGTGGCATAACGAACTGTGGAGTCCATCTGCAGTGGCATGGCTTTTTGCAATCGGTTGTAGACCACTCGTGCCACTTTTCCTTGGTCAACAGGAAATTTGGCCTCTGCCTGTACGATAGAGGCCACAATGACGGCTTGATAAGCGCTTTCGTGTAATTCAGCAGCTCTTTTCACAATTTGATCAGTCATGACCATGCGATCGAATGAACGCAGGAGGAACTTCAATATTTCTCTGTCGTTCGCCCTAGGGGTCAGGTAATATGTGTCGGGCCATATCAATCCCTCCGTCGTTCTCACCCCTACAGGTTCTATGAAAGAACGAACCTCTCCGCTGGTGGCAAGCGTCAGAAAATTTTTACTAGATCTACCTGGATCTCGGCTTAACCCTTCAGCAATGGTCTCAAGACGCATTCCTGGGGTGACCGTCAGACGGTATCTTACAGGGGGTTTGGATAAAAGGCCGACTATTTTGGCAAAGCCTTCTCCAGGTCGAAAGGAGTATATGCCAGGCAACAAAGTGAACGAACTATGGAAATCCAGGTAGATATGGAACGCTAGTGAACTGGAGATAATATGCTCATTGCTCAACTCCTTGGTCAACGTTGTTAGATCGCCACCAGGTTCGACATAGACGAGCTTTGAGTGCGAAGCAACTGTTCCTGGTTCAACCTGTGACCAGAACCAGACAGCGCCGATAGCAACTACCACAACTATGCTCGAGCTAATAGCTAAAAGAATTGCTCGTCGAGTGAGGCTAGGTGCTCTGTGCTTATGCATCGAACTTATATATCGAGCCCAGATGCTCTTTGTCGCTTGCTGTGTGCTCTTTTATCCAAGAAAGATTGCAGGATGACCGCAGCAGCAGCTTGGTCTATTCTTGAACGCTGTTGGCGTGCACGGAGTCCAGCCTGTCCTAAAGCGTTCGATGCCGCTCTTGTGCTCAGCCTTTCATCCCATACCTGCACGGGAACACCAAGAGATGCTCTGAGTTCGTTAACCTCTGCTAGAACGTCATGAGCAGCCTTTTGCAATGTGCCATCCATGGACAAGGGTATGCCTACGACAACGAGCCCTACCTCCAAGGAGGTAACTAGGTTAACTATATTACTATGATCTTTTTCATAGCTTCCGGTCCTCTCCAAAGTGCCATAGGGAGAAGCCAGAACCTCACCTTTGTCGCTAATGGCCAGCCCTATGCGCTTGGATCCTAGATCAACCCCGAGTATGCGCATACTGCAATACCTCCAGGGCCACTAGTTGAAAACAATATATTGACGTGAACCTCCCCGCCTTTACGGACGGGGATTGCGGTCGCTCTCTGTTCAAATTATCGAAGACTGGCATTGACCAATGATGACTGTAAAAACCAAGAAACGTTAAAGTCCTACTTCTTTACTGGCAATCTCAATAGAGAGATCTATCTTGGAAGGATCCCTACCACCCGCCATTGCCAACTGTGGAGATCCACCTCCGCCGCCTCCCAAGGCGACTCCGATCTTTCTAACGATGCTTGCAGCGTCCAATCCGCTGGATGGCTTGGTAGCCACCACAGACACGACCGATCCGGAGCTGGGAACACCGATGAGTACGGCGGTATGAATACCTGGCCGGTCGCGAAGGAGCAGGGCTAGCTCTCTCAGCGAGGCCTGATCCTCCCCGTCTTGACGCGCGATGACCACCCCATTCACTGCCTTGTTTGCCAAGGCCTCTACTGTCTCCAATCTGGAGCGTTCCCTGAGCTTCTTCAACTCCTCTGCAGTGGCGCGTTCACGCTCTAGCATGCGCTCTATGGCATTGGGTAGGGAGTCAACATCAACTTGGAGCATAGAGGCTACCCGCTCCAGTGCCGCTGCTGCTGAGCGCAGGGTAGAAATAGCCACGGTGCCGGAGACGGCCTCGACCCTACGGGTTCCTGAACCAATCGAGCCTTCTTGGACTATAGCTACCGGGCCAATCATCCCCAATGCAGGGACGTGGGTCCCTGCACAAAGTTCTATGGAATGTTCTCCTGCTTCGACTACTCGGACCACATCATGGTACTTTTCTCCAAAGAATGCTATGGCCCCCAGTCGGTCAGCCTCTTGCTTGGTCGTCTCGAAGGTGCGGACTTTGGCATCTGTGAGTACCTCGGAGTTGATCAAGTCAGAGATGGCTTCCAGTTCCTCTGATACAAGCTGATTGCCATGGTTGAAGTCGAATCGGAGATGGTCTTCGGCAACCAGGGATCCTTGTTGCCGAACATGTTCGCCCAATACTTGGCGTAGGGCCCAATGCAACAGGTGGGTTGCCGTATGATTGCGCATGATGGCGTCTCTCCGGGGTCCGTTTATGACTGCTACCCCACTTTGTCCGGTCATGAGTTGTCCCTCTATGCGTGCATGGTGGGCAATAAGTCCTGGAATGGCGTAGGTAGTATTAATCACATGAGCTGTACCTGTCTCAGTGGTTATAGTTCCTACATCACCGACCTGTCCGCCACCTTCTGGGTAGAAAGGTGTACGATCCAAGAACACCTCCGCTAACGAAGGATCCTCGGTGGGTACTACTCCGATGACTTGACAGTTGGAAACATACTCGTTGTAGCCGGTGAAATAGGTGGGGCCGAAGTGATCCAATAGAGTAATGTGGCTGCTATCAGATACAGTTCTAGTGCTTCCTAGGTGTTGTTTGGCAGCCAATCTAGCACGATTACGCTGTTCGGCCATAGCCTGTTCGAAACCAACCATGTCAACAGATACACCTTGCTCAGCAGCTATCTCCTTGGTCAGCTCGATGGGGAACCCATAGGTATCGTGAAGACGGAAAGCCACTTCACCAGAGAGAACTGACGGATGTTCAGCAAGAGCAGCTTCCAGGATAGCTCCTCCGTTCGACAGGGTTCTACGGAACTGCTCTTCTTCATTGGAGACCACCTCTTCGATCAGCTTGATATCCCTGAGCAACTGAGGATATGCCTCAGCCATGATGTTGCTCACCGTTTCAACCATAGGCTTCAGTACAGGTTGTTCGACTCCAAGGTTGAAGGCACGTCGTATAGCACGTCGCATAACTCTCCTTAGGATATGCCCCCGCCCTTCGTTGGAGGGCAGCACTCCATCGGATATCAAAAAAGCGGCAGCTCTGGCATGATCTGCAAGTATCCTGAGAGTAACATCCCCTTGTTCATCGGTACCGTACTGCAACCCACACATCTCCTCTGCCCTGGAGATCAAAGGGGAGAACAGCTCGGTATCGAAAAGGGACTCTTTGCCCTCTAGGATTGGGAGTATTCGCTCCAATCCTGCACCTGTGTCAATTGACTTCCGTGGCAGAGGAGCGAGGGACCCATCCTCCATACGGTTGTACTGCATGAACACCAGATTCCAAATCTCTACGTATCGTTCAGATCCGCCAAGAGCCGGTCCTCCACCAGCTCCAAAGTGCTCTCCTCTGTCGTAGTAGATCTCCGATGATGGTCCGCATGGTCCTTGATCGCCCATCTTCCAGAAGTTCTCATCGCCCATTCGTTGAACTCGCTCAGTAGGAAGTCCTACCTTCTTCGTCCAAATCGACTCTGCTTCGTCGTCATCCTGATAGATAGTCACCCACAGACGTTCTGGCTTCATCCCTAGAACCTCAGTCACCAGCCCCCAAGCGAATGGAATTGCATCGTCCTTGAAGTAATCACCGAAGCTGAAATTGCCTAGCATCTCGAAGAAGGTGCAGTGACGACTGGTGGTCCCGACCACATCGATGTCTAAGGTGCGAAAGCACTTCTGTACGCTGGCTGCTCGAGGGAAGGGTGCAGGTTGCTCCCCGGTGAAGTATGGTTTGAACGGTACCATGCCGGCAATGGTGAACATGACAGTGGGGTCGTCCGGTACAAGACTTGCTGACTCAACGATCCGATGACCTTTGGAAGCAAAGTATTGCAGGAAACTTGTCCTCAAATCATTGGCTAGCACTATAAAACCTCTCAAAAGCAGTGCGAGATAGCATGGATTAACGAACCTTGATTTTTGACCGTGTAATTACTTGGCCCCGTTGGAGCTGAGCGTGTAGCTCAGTCTCTCGTTCGCGCATGACCCGCCTTCCTTCGTCTAATGCCTCCTGTAGGCCAGACAACCATCTCTTCATCATCCCATCAAGTGTAGACGAGATTTTGCCTGGCAACAGCTTGTCCAGAGTGGATTCGACACGCTTGATCGCCCAGGTTGCCAGGTAGACTCCCAACCCGAAACCAAAGGTCATCCAGAACATGCGTCTCATTTCTTTATGCCTCGTTCATCTCGGGATCGCCATTTCTTGAGCGCACTGCCGGTGCCAGCACCAACCGCGAGAACCTTGACGAAAGGATTGGCTACCGCTTTGTAGGCAAGCTGGGTGGTCGTATCTACCGTATGCGAGAGAGAACGTGCCGTCCCGAGAGTAGCGTTAGCCCTGGAAACTTCTGAGTTGGCCTCAGCCGTTACCTTCTTGAGCTGGGCAGCGGTCCGTTCGAGCTCAGCAACCACCTTGCTCATTGACTCCTGCAGCCTCTCGACCTTTCTAACCGTGCGCGAAAGCACAATCACCAACAGCACCACGAGCAAAGTGGCTACTGCTACCAGCGTAAGTGCTACTCCGTTGATGCTCGACATGTCTGTACCTCCAACAAGGATGCACCTTCACCATAGGGTAGCCCATGTCTAAGCAGTCCTTGGCCATCTTCCCCATAGCTTGGAAAGGAATTCGCCAAAGGCTCTTTCGGCTCCGTGTTCACTTGGTACGTAGTAAACCGATCCTTGGACTTGAGGGGGGCGGTATGGTTGATCTATGAAACCAGCAGGACTGTTATGAGGGTAGAGATAGCCCTCTCCTCGTCCTAGTTGACGTGCTCCTTCATAGCTCCGGTCTCGGAGGTGATTGGGTACCGGAAGTGACGGGAAACGAGCTGTATCACTGCGGGCAGCTGACAAGGCAACCGTTACCGAGTTGGACTTCGGTGCTGAGGACAGGTAGGCCACTGCATGAGCAAGATTAAGGGCAGCTTCAGGAAGGCCAACTACCTCTACAGCTCGTTGAGCTGCTACAGCCACTGATAAAGCGTTGGAATCAGCAAGTCCGATGTCTTCACTAGCTAGTATGATGAGCCGTCTTGCAATGAACTTGGGATCTTCGCCACCATCGAGCATACGTGCCAACCAGTAAAGTCCAGCATCAGGATCAGAGCCTCGAATCGACTTTATGAAGGCACTGATGACATCATAGTGGTCATCTTTGCCGTAAGAAAATGCTCCCCACTCCCTAGTCTTGTGTACATCCTCCAGTGTTATCCTGTGATGAATTTCTGTGGTATTCACCAGCGTTTCAACAGTAGCAATAGCTGATCTGCCATCACCTCCTGCCAGTTCGGCTATGGCCTGCACCGCGTCGTCATCTGCCTCGACCTCTTCAAGACTCAATGCTCGTCTTACTATCTCCATTAGGTCGGCCACAGAGAGAGGCTCCAGTCTCCATAGGGTGCTTCTGCTGAGGAGAGATCCGTTTACCTCAAAGAACGGGTTTTCGGTCGTTGCTCCCAGCATGGTCACAACTCCTTGTTCGACTGCTGGAAGAAGTGCATCTTGCTGGCCTTTGTTGAAGCGATGGACTTCATCGATGAACACTATGGTTCCTCTATCGTACTCGCCAAGGCGTCTCTTGGCTCCTTCTATTACGTCTCTAACCTCCTTTACCCCTGCGGAAACAGCTGAAAGCGCCACGAACTCCCGACTGGTCGAAGCAGCTATCACGGCAGCCAGAGTTGTCTTCCCACAACCTGGAGGGCCCCACAAGATAGTGGAGGGGAGACGGTCCATCTCTACCAAAGTTCGGAAAGGAGCACCTGGAGCCAGAAGATGCTTTTGACCAACGATTTCTGATAAGGTTCTCGGTCGCATTCTCACTGCTAAGGGAGCTTGTTCGGAGATGCGTTCAACGAATGCAGCGGAGAAGAGATCCTCGGCCATATCTACTACTACCTATCCATGCTTGCATGTAGCACTCATACAAGTTTCGCCTATTGGTGAGAGTCCGAGATGATGACAAGAACGACTGATCCATGCAGCCCAATACGGACATAAATAAAGCTTACCGTTTCCTTGGAGGAAGCAGTGAGATATTCAACTCCTTGAGAGAGCGATCGGATAGCGGCTTGGGAGCGCCAGTCATCAGGTCGGCACCTGACTGTGTTTTGGGGAAGGCAATTACCTCCCTTATACTCTCCTCCCCTGCCAAGATCGCCACAAAGCGGTCGATGCCAAGGGCAAAGCCGCCATGGGGTGGTGCCCCGTAGCGGAATGCCTGTAAAAGGAAGCCGAAGCGAGCTTCAGCCTCTTGATCGGATATACCCAGCGCAGCAAATACACGTTGCTGGATATCTCGACGATGAATCCTAATGCTTCCTGACCCAAGCTCCCATCCATTGAGGACCAGGTCGTATGATTGAGAGCGTACGGCCAATGGGTCAGAGTCGAGCTTATCCAGATCCTCTGGATTGGGCATAGTGAACGGATGGTGCGCAGGAACTAGGTTTCCCTCTTCGTCATATCCTTCGAACATAGGGAAGTCCACTACCCACACATAGCGATACCCGGTTGGTGCGAACAACTCTTTACCGAGCTCTGAGCGAAGCTGCCCTAGAATACGACAGCTCGATCCATATTCACCTGCAATTACTGCAATTAAATCTCCTGGTTGCGCTTTGGTGAGCATGATGACCCCCTCCATCTCGGAGTTGCTCAAGGCCTTGCTCACTGGAGAATCGAGACGCATGCCCTCAGGAGACCCCACTGCTTTCATCCACAGAAGTCCCTTGGAACCCAGCTCGACTGCCCGAGAAACCAGTGCGTCGATCCTGGAGCGACTCCAATCTGCTCCACCAGGTAGGCAAATTGCCTTCACGGTCTCTTTTTCCTTCAGGACGTTGACTGTTGTAGAGGAGAACAGTGAAGTCAAATCCACCAAGGGCATGTCGAAGCGTAAGTCAGGTTTGTCGGTGCCGTATCGGTCCATCGCCTCCGTCCAGCTGATCTTGATTGGATAATCGACATCTAGATCTACGGCTTCAGCTGTCGCAACTAATACAGCATCCGAGACTACGGAATGAATTTCTTCCTGTGTTGCAAAGGAGGCCTCTATGTCCAGTTGAGTGAACTCGAACTGCCGATCAGCCCGTAAATCTTCGTCCCTGAGACATCTGGCAATCTGGTAGTAGCGATCGAAACCCCCTACCATGAGCAGTTGTTTGGCTATCTGAGGACTCTGGGGCAGCACATAGAAGTTGCCTGGCTGCAATCGAGAGGGCACCGCAAACTCTCTAGCGCCTTCGGGAGTAGGTGTCCACAGTAAAGGGGTCTCCACCTCTACAAAGCCATGGCTCTCCATGGTCCTTCTTAGAGCGGTATTGACCTTAGCTCTTAATCGAAGATTGGCCTGCATCCTTTCCTTGCGCAAGTCCAGATAGCGAAATTTCAATCGGAGTGCTTCGTCTACTTCGCTTCTCCGGTCTATCGGCATGGGCAGAGGATCTGCAGTCGACAATACCTCGAGCTCCGTTACGGCTACCTCTACTCTACCGGTTGGCAGATCGTCATTTTCAGTTCCTTGAGGGCGCTCTCTCACCACACCTGCAACTGACAGGACATACTCAGGATGGATATCACCCAAGCCATCTACTACGCACTGGACTATTCCTGTATGATCACGTAGGTCAATGAAGGCCAGGTGTTCTCCATGCTCTCGTAGTGCAGCCACCCAGCCAGCCAGCTTGACTCTCCTACCAATATCAGATTCGTTGAGCTGTCCACAGTAGTTGCTTCTCATCGAGGTGGATACCTGAATGCTCATCCAAGAAGACCTTTCATGTAATCAGTAACCAGAGATGCCTTTATGCTAACCTGCGACTCATCTTCTCTAAGTGCCTTGATAGTCACTGCCTCTGCTCTATCCTCGTCAGGGCCAACAATAAGTGCGAACCTAGCCCCAGAGCGATTGGCGAGCTTCAGCTGAGCCTTGAGCGAGCGGTTGTCAAAAGAGCGAATTGCCCTGATCCCATGGGTACGAAGCTCGTGCACTAGGGTTCTAGCCCGATGTCCTCCCACAATGTCTATCACGAATACATCCGTGGAGCTTTCTGGCAGGGGTAGTACTCCCTCCTCGTCAGCCGCAAGCAGAAGCCTTTCTATGCCAATTCCGAAGCCAATTCCAGGAGTAGGAGGACCTCCAAGAGCCTCTACGAGTCCATCATAGCGTCCACCTCCCCCAATAGCATTCTGAGCACTCTGCAGCATCAGGGCAGAGAACTCAAAGGTGGTTCGAGTGTAGTAGTCCAGGCCCCTGACTAGCCGATGGTTCACCTCTGCCTCGAAACCTAGGTCGGCCAGCCCCTCTTGAACAGTGGCAAAGTGGGAAGCGCAGTCGGAGCAGAGATGATCGATCAAGTGAGGCAGGTCAGCAGTGGCCTGGATACACTCCTCCCTCTTGCAATCAAGAATCCGTAGTGGGTTTAGCTCCACTCTGTGTTCATGTTCTTTGCAGAGTTGTTCCTTGCGTTCACTCAGAAGGTTCTTGAGCAGCTCTATGTAGGACGGCCTGCATTGGCTATCACCCATTGAGTTGATGGACAGCTTCACCTTCTTTATGCCCAAGCTACGGTAGAAAGAGCCAGCGAGTGAGATGATCTCTATATCTGCCTCGGGATCGTGGGTACCTAGTAGTTCGACACCTAGCTGATGGTGTTGTCTGTAGCGCCCTGCTTGGGGCCGTTCGTAACGAAAAGCTGGAGTAAGGTACCAGGCTTTCCATACGATGTTGGGGCGGTGCTGAACAAAAGCTCGGACTATTGAAGCTGTACCTTCTGGCCGAAGAGCAAGATGCCTACCCCCACGATCCGACAATTCATACATTTCCTTGCGGACTACGTCGCTCTCGGAGCCAATTCCTCGATTGAATACGGCAATATCCTCGAGTAGAGGACTGATGACCAATCCAAACCCAGCACGCTCAACCAAATTGGCAAAGGTAGCAATAACCTGTTCCCAGCGAACTGAGTGTGGATAAAGTACGTCGTGCATTCCAACCGGAGCAACCAAGTTGGTCGTAGTAGTCTCGGTTTTCACGAACTACGCTGCCCGGGTAGTAAACGATAGGCGTCAAACACTCCGTCAATTTGCTTGAGCGAACCCAACAACGAGCTTAGGTGAGCTGGGTCTGCTATTTGTACATCGAAACGCATCCTGGATATACGATCTCCTGTGGTATTTGACGAACTGGAAACGATATTGAAATGGTGCTCAGCTAATACCTTAGCTACATCGGCAAGTAGGCGGGATCTATCCAGCGCGTTTACCTCGATGGAGACTACGAACACGTCACCGCAGTTGCGATCCCACTCCACCTCTATGAGTCGTTCCTTGGCCTGCTCGGCAAGGGACATGGCATTGGCGCAGTTGGCTCGGTGTACAGAAACCCCTCGACCACGAGTAACGAATCCAACTATATCGTCTCCAGGCATTGGGGTACAACAACGCGAGAGGCGAACCATGACATCGTCCAGGCCCTCTACGTATACAGCTGCTCCAATCCCGTCTCTATGCCGACGAGGCTGCTTCACCGTGGCTGGCAGCTGCTCCTCGTGCTCTCCTCCCCTCAGCTCTCTCAAGAGTCGCTGCACAACTGAACGAGCAGAGAGATGGCCCTCTCCTATGGCCGCGGTAAGAGCATCTACATCCATGTAGTTCATCGAACGCGCCAGAGAGAGCAGTGCTTCCGAGGATATCATCTTGGCCAGTGGCAGGCCTTCACGTCGGAGAGCCTTGGTCAACTCCTCCTTGCCCTTTTCGATGGCATCTTCCCTGCGTTCTCGGGAGAACCATTGACGAATCTTGTTACGAGCTCGGGGGGTGACCACAATTGACAACCAGTCACGCGAAGGTCCCGCCGTAGGAGACTTAGAGGTGAATATTTCTACTGTATCTGCCGACTTGAGCTTCGAATCCAAGGGGACGAGATGACCATTCACCTTAGCTCCGATGCAACGATGACCAACTTCAGTATGAATGGCATAGGCAAAGTCAATTGGGGTTGCCCCAGCAGCTAAAGTTACCACCTTGCCTTTAGGAGTGAAGACGTATACTTCATCCTGACCGAGGTCGAGCTTCAATCCTTCGAGGAATTCGTTGGGGTCGCTTGCAGTCTGTTGCCAATCAGCGACTCGCTGCACCCAAGCCATCTCGCTCAAGGAAATGCCCGAGGGAGATTCCTTGTACCCCCAGTGGGCAGCAATGCCATACTCGGCACGCTGGTGCATGGCACGAGTACGTATCTGTACCTCCATTGGCTTTCCACCTGGCCCTATAACTGTCGTATGCAAGGACTGATAGAGGTTGAACTTGGGAGCATTCACATAGTCCTTGAACCTGCCTTGGACTGGATTCCAAAGAGCATGTACGGCACCTAAACTGGCCCAACACTCCTTATCGGATTCGACTATCACCCGGATGCCGACCAGATCGAATATCTCAGCGAACTCCTTGCCCTTGACCACCATCTTCTCGTATATGCTCCAAAGATGCTTTGGCCTACCAGTTACCTCAGCCTCGATCCCGAGTTCAGTCAGACGTTTCCGTAAGGTGTCGATTACTCCGGCAAGGTAGGTTTCACGTTCCGGTGAACGAGTAGCTACCATCCTGTCGATCTCTGCGTAGCGTTTTGGATGGAGAGTAGCAAAAGCTAGATCTTCCAACTGCCACTTGATCTCACCGATGCCTAAGCGATGAGCCAATGGAGCGTATATGTCCAAGGTTTGCTGAGCTATTCGAGTTCGCTTCCACTCCGGCATGGCATTAATGGTACGCATGTTGTGGAGTCGATCAGCCAACTTGATGACAAGCACCCGCCAATCTTGGGCCATGGCCACCAACATCTTCCGAATGGTTGCTGCTTGATGCGCCTCTGAGGTATCGAATTGCAGACGGTCCAGCTTGGTTACTCCATCTACCATGGAGGCGATGTCCGCCCCAAATCGTTCAGCTATGAGATCCAAGCTCACGCCCGCATCCTCAACGGTGTCATGCAGAAGAGCAGCGGCCACAGTACGGCCATCCAACCCGAGGTCGGCTACAATTCTCGCTACTGCCAAAGGGTGGACTATGTACGGATCACCGGATAAACGGAACTGTCCTTGATGAGCCGACTCAGCCATGGCATAGGCTTCATGGATAACGCGGACACACTCACTGTCAATGCCACGGTGCGACCTTACTCGAGATATGAGTTCGCCTACTGGACTGTCAGGGAGAAGCTCCTCTTCGGGTACTGCTTCCTGTGCTATTCGGCTCATATTTAGAAATTACTCGCAATGACAACAGATCGTGCGAACCAGGAACAACTAATCTAATAACGAATACTAGTTAACAACATATTAGTTAACAACCACCACCTCTACGAAGCATTCTCTCCTCTCAAGCCGCGGTGAATACCAAGATCAACAGTTAGTCCCTCACATCCTTCCCATGGATGCCAGGGACTTACGGGACGCGATAGATCAAGCCATCCCTGACATGTGGGAACAAATAGCACTGCTCCTTCAGCGTCTCTTGCCTTTTCGCTTGGCAGGATGACGAGACTTTGTTCCTTGCTGAGAACGACTCCTGTTTGCTTGGCTTCTGTTCCGTCCACTACTCGAAGTAGCTTTTAGTTGAGCAGCAGAGGATGACTGCTGGCGTGGAGGAGTGGGTGAGCCATCCACAATGGTTCGCCCATCTGTATCTGAAGATCCTTCGGTATCCAGAGGGGCTCCGATCAGCGATGACCCGTTCTCCAAGGAAGCGTTCTCTCCCCTGATCGAGTTCGTCGAAGGGGTATCTTCGTACTCAACCTGCTCCAAGTTGTTCTCCGCAATGTCTTCGTCCATCCGGGTAGAACTGGCGAGAGCAGTTTCTTTTCTAGCTCCATTTGACGGTTCAATGGAGCTAGAACGTCCACGTCTACCGCTTGTACTCGATCCTGGCAGTATTCTTCCCTTCGATCCTACCGAAGTAACAGTTGCCTTGGACAATCCAGAACCACCATGACTACCTACGCTTGTGCCGAATCCAGAGGCTGCAGCAGCCGCCGGTGTGAGGAGCAAACTACCTTCACCTCGAGCCTGCAGTCGTTGGCGGATAGTTGCATATCGTGGCTCCCGTTCCTTCCAAGCAGCTAACAGAGGTGAAGCAATAAACAGAGACGAGTAAGCTCCGGAGACAAGACCGATCAGTAAGGCAAGGCCAAAGTACTGCAGGGTGGTAGCACCTAACAGTTGTGCTCCTATGAGTAGCACTGCCAATATAGGAATCACTGCTACCAAGGAGGTGTTGACCGATCGTGCCAGTACTTGGTTCATGGACAAATTGACGGTATCTTCGTAAGTGAGCTTTCCAGATGCACCCAGACCTTTGACACTTTCCTGTACACGATCAAATACGACAATAGTATCGTAAAGAGAGTATCCTAGAATAGTCAGTACTGCTACTACCGTATCGGGAGTAACTTGAAACCCAGTTAAAGAGTAAATTCCTACTGTGACAAGGATATCGTGGATGACAGCCACGATAGCCGCCATTGCCATCTTCCACTCGAACCGTATCGTGATGTAAGCAGCGATAGCCAGGAAGAACACTATCAAGGCCAAAACAGCTTTATGGGTTATCTGACTTCCCCAGGAAGGACCGATGGTTGTTACGCTTACTTGGTTGGTGGGTATCTTGGCTAGCTTGGCCAAGGTCGAAGTTACTTTGTCTTCGGTAATGCGTCGTGCCGTTGCGGATTCTGAAGCCAGATCGGCTTCCACCTGGACGGTTCGCCCACCCAAAGTAATTATCGTAGCTCCTCCCAATCCCAATGGACGCAAGGAGTTGCGTACTGTTGTGGATGACAGCCCGGGAGCAGTCAGTTCCCAGGAAGTCCCACCTTTGAAGTCAATACCCAAATTGAGACCTCGGGTAGCCAGGGAGATGACTCCCGCGAGAATAACCACGGAAGAGATGAGGAACCACCACTTCCTCCGGTGGACAAAGTCGAAAGAAGTTTCTCCTCTATACAAACGCTGAAAAGCATTGAGCCTACGGACAGTAGTGGTTGTCTTCCCGTTGTCTTGCAATGACTGCCCCTTGCTCATGCGATTCCTCCGGTGTCGGCCACAAGTCCCCTGCCCACTCCTATCCAGCGAGCCTTGGTGAACAACTCACTGCGTCCCAAGATGATGACCAAAGGACGAGTGAAGAAGTAAGCAGTTGCAACATCAAGAAGAGTGGAAAGTCCCAGGAAGAAGGCAAATCCTCTAACAGCTCCAATGCTTAGAAGCCAAAGAATCAAGGCGCCCAGGAATGAGACAGCATCAGCAGCAATGATAGTACGGTATGCACGCTTGAAGCCTTTGTCCACTGAAGATCTAACCGAACGTCCTGCCCGCACCTCGTCCTTGAGGCGCTCGAAATACACGACATACGAGTCGACGGTTATTCCCACAGACACTATTAAGCCGGTTACGCCAGACAGGTCCAAGGTAAGTCCTTCGACTCGTCCCAGCAAAGAGATGATTACCCACAGCAACGCCGCTGTAGTGGCCAAACCGAGTACCACCACCACACCCAAACCACGATAATAAAAAATGGTATAAGCCATCACTAGGGCCAAGCCCACCAACCCAGCTATCAATCCGGCCTTCAAAGACGACTTGCCCAGGGTAGGAGATACTGTTTCAGTACTCAGGCGGTTCAGTTGAACTGGCAGAGCACCGTAGTTGAGCACAAGTGCCAAGTTACTGGCGGTTGCATGCGTAAAGTTGCCCGTAATCTCTCCCCTCCCCCCAAATGAGGAGAAGCTCGATTGAGTAGCTTGGATGATGGGAGCAGAGGTGATCTTGCCGTCAAGATCGGCAGCTACCAACTGATGAAAGTTTGCCTTGGCCATCTTGTCCCACTCTGGTGAGCCCTTGCTCGTCAGAGTGAAGGCAACGAACCACGTACCTGTGCTGGGATTGATCTGAGGTGTAGCTGAGGCAATGGCAGTTCCAGTTAGTTGAGCCGGCCCCAAGAGGTACCTCTCCCCTCCTGTACCACTTCCTGGGACAGGGAGAAGAACTGGCTTATTCTTTACATCCTGAGAAGGCTTGGTGGTTGGATAAGAGGCTAGAGCTTGATCCGGTGGAGGAGGAGAGTAATTCCCTGTAGCAGTATTGACGTTGAGATTTGCTGCAGTGTATGCATTGGCAGCAGGACAAGAGGTCGGGAGCGGCTTGCTCGAAGCTTTCGTAGCAGCACCTTTGGGAGGTGGTGAATACGGAGGAGCTGCGCACAAGACAGGTCGGAAGAGAAGTTGAGCGGTCTCACCAATAGTATGGATTACCTGCTCTGGATCGGATACCCCAGGCATTTGCACCACTACGTCGCTTCCTTGGGTAGTGACGTTTGCCCCTGACACCCCTAAGGCATTGGCTCGGTTCCTGATGATGTCCACTGCTTCATGGAGCTTGCCGGTAGTGGTGGGATGCGCTGGTGCATACACGATGGAGATGCCACCAGCGAGGTCAAGGCCAAGCTTGGGCGCCCATCCAGCCGCCAAAGAGGCTGCCAACGCCGCTGCCGAGATGATGATAGTGGCAATGACGCTGATCGATAATGAACGTCTCATCACTTATTGCCCTTATTCTCCCTCTTCATTGACGAGGTGCTCTCATCGTCTGCTATGTGATCGTCTTCTGTTATACCCCCATTACTGGATGCCATCTCCTGTAAGGATGTTCCGGTACCAACTTCGTCTTCTCGAGGAACGCTATAGCTCTCGTCCTCTTCGTCCTCGTAGTCCTCTTCGTCCTCGTAGTCCTCTTCGTCCTCGTAGTCCTCTTCGTCCTCGTAGTCCTCTTCGTCCTCGTCTTGGTCGTGGAGAGTGTCAGAAGCAGGATCGACGGCTACATGAGGATTGCTGACCCCAGCCCCGGCCCTAACGGTACCAGTTCCTCCTGGTACTTGATCCATACGATGGAGTATGAACTGGCGCAGCACGACGATATGATTTCCCTCGCCTATATCCAGGGTAACTCGTTCACCATCTATGTTATCCACTACGCCGACCACACCCCCTTGGGTGAGCACCTCCTGGCCAACCTCAAGCCTGGTGCGGACATCTTGTTGTGCCCTGGCACGTTGCCGTTGGGGCCGCACGAACATAAACCACAACAAGGCGAAGAATGCCAGCAAGATCAGGATGAAGCTAACCCCACCCGACGATGACGAGGTGCTCTTGGATGCAGCCTTTGCTGCACTGAGCAAACCTAGAACAACAGTAGCGCTCAGCATGTGTGGCAGGTGTTGAATAGTCAAACTAAATATCATTTACGAGGTCCTTAAGTCGGAGGCCAATACATCCCTACATTATCGTAGTCCACGATACCTGTAGTGGCATCAGGAATTCCTGGGGTTACCTTCACCGTTGTCGCGCATCTCCCATACCTCTTTTACCTCTTTTATCAAAGTACTGAGCTCACCCTGCCTGATGGCCTCTCTTGCCCGGATAATCAACCTATTAGTCCAAGTAAGGTTATGAATGCTGATCAACCTCCATGCGGTAGGCTCCTTTACCATGAGCAGATGGCGCAAGTACCCTCGCGACCACCGCATGCAAGTAGAACAATGGCAGGAAGGATCTAGAGGACCTTGCTCCAAGGCATTTTCCTTGCGACGCAACTGATAACGACCCGTTTCGCTCAACACCGTCCCATGTCTCCCTAAACGAGTCGGGAATACGCAGTCGAACATGTCTACTCCGAAGGATATAGCTTCCAGCAGACTGACTGGATCCCCTACTCCCATAAGATATCTTGGCCTTCCTTCAGGTAACATGGATACGGTTGCCTCCAGGACCTCGAGCATCTCGCTATGAGCCTCGCCGACCGACAGCCCTCCTATGGCATATCCACTGAAATCACACTCCACTGTCCGTTGCACGCTTTCCAGCCTCATAGGGAGGTCGATCCCTCCCTGGATAATGCCAAAGAGAGCTTGGTCCTCACGCTTATGAGCTTTCTTGGCTCTCCTGGCCCACTCGACTGTACGAAGCATGGCCTCTTTGACCACCTCTATCGGAGCAGGAAGAGAGGGACACTGATCAAGCACCATCTGGATATCTGCTCCGATGAGCTCTTGAATAGCCACAGCGCTTTCCGGGGTCAGTCGGATCATGGATCCATCGTAAACCGAACGAAAGTTCACCCCATTGTCATCGACTACAGGTGCCAAGGATCGCGTCTGGTAGCCTCCCGAATCAGTCAATACAGCACCGTTCCAACCACTGAAAGAGTGGATTCCTCCCATAGCCGCTATTACCTCTGCCCCAGGCCTCAAAGCCAAGTGGTAAGCATTGGCCAACATAACCTGGAAACCTATGTCCTCGAGATCTTGCATGGACACAGCGCGGACTGTTCCTCTTGTGCCAACTGGCATGAAGCAAGGAGTTTCGAACTGCCTATATGCAGTCAATGCCCTTGCGGTGCGTGCTCCATTATCGACAGCATCTATTTGAAGTGAGACTGGCCACGTCATGATGGATCCTCAGAGAAGGACTGGTCGGTAAGTGAGATGATCGGGGAGGAGACTGGCCACGTCATGATGGATCCTTTAGCACATGAAAGAGGAGTGATTGAGCATAGGCAGTTCTGACCTGGCAATGAGCATAGCATCACCAAAACTCAAGAACCTATAGCCATCCTGCAGAGCCAACCGGTAGAGCTCTTTCCATCTAGGACCAACGAACGCATGAACTAGAGCCAATAGAGTCGAACGGGGTATGTGGAAGTTGGTCAGCAGAAGATCCACTAGTTGAAATTGGTATCCTGGTTTGATGAATAGAGAGGTTCTTCCTTCCAACACTCCACTGACTGCTGCCGATTCCAATGCACGCACTACAGTGGTTCCCACAGCCACCACTCGGCGCGCGTTAAGGCACTGCTCCATAGTGGATTCGTCCACCTTGTAGACCTCGGAGTGGATGACGTGATCGTCCACTCGATCCGTGAGGATGGGACGGAAGGTGTCCAAGCCAATCTTGAGATCAACCGTAGCCACTTTGGCGCCAGCCTCTACGATTCGTTCCAGAGTCTCCTTGCTCAAGTGAAGTCCAGCAGTTGGGGCGGCTACAGACCCGGAGCTCCTGGCATACACGGTTTGATAGTCATCCAGGTCTATATCATGGGAGCGTATGTAAGGAGGTAGAGCAATACGGCCATGCTGGTGGACAACTTGTTCATCATGGAGGTACACTACTCTGACGCCTGGCTGTAGCTCGTAATGACTTCCTACGGTGACCAATGGTATTTGGTTAGAGGTGTAGAGGGTCATGCCTTCGCGAATTCGCCTACCTGGACGGATTAGAGCCAACCAAGCAGCTTTATCCTCATGAATATCTATGCGCGATTCGTCCAAAACAGAGGAGAGTGGTTCCAACAAGAGCACCTCTACCTTGCCTCCAGTTGACTTGAACAAATCCAATCTAGCTGGCATAACCTTTGTCTCATTAAGGACTAGCAAATCCCCCGGACCAAGAAGCAAAGGAAGGTCTTTTACTTGCATATGTGCTACGTCACCTGCTGGGTCAATGGCCACCAACATTCTGGCATGATCCCGGGGATGCAGAGGGGCTTGTGCTATACGATCCGGAGGTAGTTCGTAATCGAGCTCGTCAGTCAACAATTCTTGATTGTCAAGTTGCTTTAGGTGGTTCATAGGTTTATTCAGCTGGTTCGAAAGCAATGTGGGCAGAAGCACTGGGCTTATCTTTGGCACTATAGAGCCCATAGATGATCCCTGCTGCAAGAAGAGCAATGAAGTAACCCAGGCTGCTTCGAGCGAATATTCCCTTGGCGAATGGACCAGCGAACCAAGGCGAGACGGTGAAGCACAAGCCTAAGAGGACGCCAACAAGCCAAGAGATCAGTCCCGCCCAGTTGATACCTGATCTGTAGCTGTAGCTACCTTGAAATTGTCGATTGGCTCCATCCAGAATTTGGACGTCGTACGAACGACGAACGAGCAAGTCGACCACTAAGATGGCGGCCCAAGGAGCTAGACCGTCTGCCAGAAGCTCCAAGAAGCTTTCGAAGGGGGCTACGAAAGAGTGACTGATCAACAAGACGTATGCACTACCAAGAGTCATGACGGACGCATCCACGAACACCGTCTTGTACCTCTTGACCTTGACACCAAGAGCTAGAAGATTGAGACCGGAAGAGTAGAGCCCTAGTACTGTCTCTGCCAACAACCCCCCAACTGCTGTCAAGAGGTACGGGATTGACAGCCATGCCGGTAAGGCAGTTCTCAGCACACCCACCGGATTGGTCGAAGTGGCCAAGCCGTTAACTTTCGTGGATACGAGGAAACCGACTGCTATGAGCAAGAACACCGGGAACGTTGCTCCAGCAGTCGTCCAACCAATTACCGATCCGGAACGTTCCGAGCGAGGAAGATAACGCGAGTAGTCAGCCGCCACGTTTACCCAGCTGATGCCGGTGGCTGCTCCTACTATGCTGATAGCTCCCAGTACGGATGCAAAAGGCGCCGGAGACTTAGTTACTACTGCATGCCAGTTCACCTCCGTGAGGAGGAAAGGCAGTAAGACTAGCGTCATGCCCCCGAACAAAATAGTTACTACTCTCTGGATCCAGGCTAGTGTGGCATGACCCAGAACGGAGAGGACCAAGGCTAAGATGCACGCAACAAAGGTGCAGGCCAGTTCCAGTAGTGCGCTGGTTGGGAGATGCAGAGTGATCCTGGCCAACTCAGCTAACGCATAAGCCACAATGATAGTGTTAATGGTCTCCCACCCCAGGAGGTTTATCCAACTGATCAAGGTAGGTGGAATGTTCCCCCAACGCCCGAACACTGCTCGGGAGATGATCAGGGCCGGCGTACCTCGCTTCTTACCGGAAACGCTCAACACCCCTACGAGAAAGAAAGAAAGAGCCGTACCGATCAGAGCAACAAGAGCAGCTTGCCAGAGATTGAGTCCCATGATCGCTAGGATGGCCCCATATACTACCGATATGACTGCTACGTTGGCTCCGCACCACAACCAAAACAACTCCACTGCTCGCCCATGACGATCAGAAGCGGGGACTGGCTCGATTCCTCGGGTTTCGATACCCCAAAGGGGATCGCTACTAGGGTATTCCTTGGCTCGCCTTCTTCCAGGGTATCCACCTTGACTAGGGTCGACCCCAGGTAACCTATCGTTGAAAGACCCGTCCGATGACTCGATCACGGTACTACCTCTCTAAACCTACTCTTCTGCAACCTCAGAACAACCGACTGTCTTGGGAGGCCGGTTGTTGGATGCCCAGATGAGCCCATGCTTTTTCCGTAGCCAGACGTCCACGAGGAGTTCGAAGTACAAGCCCCTGTCTGACTAGATATGGTTCATAGGCGTCTTCTATTGTATCCATCTCCTCGCCTACGCATTGAGCAAGGGTGCTGAGCCCCACAGGTTTACCGCCGAACCTAGTGCAAAGCGCTTCCAATATGGCCCTGTCCAATTTGTCCAAGCCTATCTCATCGACACCGAACAGTTCCAAACCCTCGACTGCGCTAGCATGAGTTATGCGTCCGTCTCCTCTCACCTCTACGAAATCTCTGACGCGCCTCAATAAGCGATTAGCAATCCTAGGAGTTCCACGAGAACGCTTGGCTATCTCTGCGGCTCCCTCATGGTCAATCTCTACTCCTAGTATCCGTGCAGAGCGAATGATAATAGCAACCAGGTCAGGAGTATCGTAATAGTCAAGTCGAGCGACAAACCCAAATCTATCTCGTAGTGGCCCAGCAACCAGGCCAGTCCGGGTAGTAGCACCTATTAGAGTGAACGGTGGGATATCGAGTCTTATCGAGCGGGCGGTAGGGCCCTTGCCTATCACGATGTCCATCTTGAAGTCCTCCATGGCTGGATAGAGTATTTCTTCTACTGCCCGCGCCATGCGATGTATCTCGTCAATGAACAGGACATCACCTTCGTTGAGGTCAGTGAGCATGGCAGCTAGGTCTCCACCTCTGGTGAGCGCAGGTCCAGAGGTGATTCGTAACCCTACCCCCATTTCTCTGGCCACAACCCCTGCTAAAGAGGTCTTACCCAACCCTGGTGGTCCAGCAAACAGCAGATGGTCTACTGGTTTGTCTCGGATACGAGCAGCTTCTATGAGTATCTGCAGATGCTCGGTTAGTTGTGGCTGTCCTATGAACTGCGTCAACTGACGCGGGCGTAGAGTAGAATCTCCTTCGAGATCTTCAGCCGTGGGCAGAGGATCCAAGGAGCGACTGGACGTTTCAGAGTAGCTCTCTACCTCCGAGCTGTTCGAGGAGATCAGTTCTTTTCTCATCTCCACCTGGCCAGTTCACGTAAGGCGTCTCTCAGGAGTTCCTCTATGCTCAAAGAGCTGTCCAAAGAAGAAAGTGCTCTCTGTGCTTGGTCAGAACGATACCCTAGGCTCATCAGCGCTTGGATCACCTCCTCTTGGGCTGTGGTCAACCTCCCTGATGCTTTAGTAGATACATCTGTACCGGTGGATGCCAGAGTGGGAACGACGGTCTTCAACTCCACCAATAACCTCTCTGCCGTTCTCGTCCCTATACCAGGTATGCTCGTCAGCGCATGAGCATCACCCCTGTCTACAATGTCGGCTAACTCGTCTGCGGAATAAGATGAGAGGATTGCCAGTGCCATGGAAGGCCCTACGCCGTGCACACCCAGGAGCACCTCGAAGTACCTTCTTTCTTGAAGTGTTGCGAAGCCGTACAGAGTTATAGAATCGTCACGTACACGCGTATGCACATACAGCAATAGTTCATCTCCTACCCCCTGTAGGTTTGCAGCCAAAGTCGCTGGAACAGTTAGTCTATAACCAACTCCACCGACATCGAGGAGTAAAGATAGAGGACCCTCTCTATCAAGCAGCACTCCCCGCAATGACCCAATCATCAACGCCCCTCAACGCTCTCGCTCAAATCACGAACCAACTCGAGACTCTACTAACAATACCAACTTACAAAGAGGTAGTTATGAGTATCACATACCATGTCGTCTCCCAATTCCGGTAGCCCTATCTGCTGCTTTCCTGAAAGGAAGAGTGAATACATGACAAAGTGCCAGGGCTAGAGCATCAGCTACGTCGGGTGGTTTGGGCTCAACCGTCAATTTGAGCAAGTTGGATACCATTGATTGGACAGATATTTTGTCAGCAGCACCATATCCAGTAACTGCCATTTTCACCTCGTTGGCCGAGTACTCCACGACTTGACATCCAGCACGGTAAGCGCACGCTAGTGCTATCCCGCTGGCCTGACCAACTGCCATGGCCGTAAGTGCATTGGTTTGGAAGACGACTCGTTCGACTACAACTACCGTCGGGACAAACTCCTTGAGGAGCTGAGAGAACTCCTCTTGGAGCTGGGCCAATCGAGCAGGAAGGGTCAGATCCCTATCGGTGCTGATCACTCCTGCTGCAACTACCTTGGCTCCGGAGGAAGTGGATGCGGTTGATGTACTCGAAGTATGAAGCGATCGGTTCTCGTCACCCTCCCATTCGAGTACTCCGTAACCACAGCGGGTAAGCCCTGGATCTACTCCCATAACGAACATCTGTTTTATAATAGCGCAAAATCAACTAAATGTGTGGAATAGGAAATAGCGCCTTGTCGAATATAGTTCAGCCTTGTTGCCGTCCTCCAAGCCCTTTGGTAGCCCGGAGAACGATCAGCTAGCTGAAGGGTGTGTCGTTCAGCCTTGTTGCCGTCCTCTAGGCCTCGTGTCCTTCTTAGCAGGACTTGCTCACTCTGAGAGTGGCTCACTCGGCAAGAGCAAGCACCTCGTCAGGGATGTCGAAGTTGGAGTGAATGTTCTGGACATCATCGTGTTCATCGAGTGCTTCGAGAAGCTTCAACACCTTTTTGGCTTCAGTCGGGTCGGTGATTTCGATGGTGGTAGTAGGCACCATGGAAATCTCAGCACTGTCCTTGGCCAGCCCTGCCCTGTCCAAAGCTGCCTCAAGAGAGGTGAGACTACTGGGAGTACAAACAAGCATCCAATGATCTCCTTGGTCGACAAGATCCTCCCCTCCCTCTTCCAGCGCTACTTCCATTATCTCCTCTTCGGAGAGACTCTTCGGCAAAGTGATAACTCCTTTGCGCTCGAACTGCCAAGAGACAGCTCCTGGCTCTGCCGTCGAGCCACCATTGCGGGAGAATATATTCCTTATCTCTGCAGCAGTCCTGTTCCGGTTATCGGTGAGGCACTCGACTATTACAGCTACGCCATCCGGAGCATATCCTTCGTAGGTAACAGCCTCGTAACGAACCCCTTCGAGCTCACCCGTGCCCCGTTTGATGGCCCTTTCTATAGTGTCCATGGGGACAGAAGCTGCTCGGGCCTTCTCGTACATAGTTCGCAAAGTGGCGTTCGAGCTGAGATCACCTCCACCATCCCGAGCAGCCACTTCCAGCTGGCGGATCAATTTGGCAAATAGTTTGCCTCTCGCTTTGTCTTGCGCGCCTTTACGATACTTAGTGGTAGCCCACTTGGAATGTCCTGACATTGACGGCCTAACTACTCCCTTCTTTGACCATCTCGACGAAGAATTGATGCAGCCGGGTATCGTTCGATAGCTCAGGATGGAACGAACTAGCCAACATAGTACCTTGCTTGAGCAGAACGGGGGTTGGCTCAGTCAAAGCGGAATCTTTATAGGTGGCAAGAGTCTCCACTTCGGGTCCGACCGATTCAACTATTGGTGCTCGAATGAACACAGCCCTCAGTGGTGCACCGCCTTTGTCGATCACGCTTATGTCGAGGTCGGCTTCGAATGAGGCTATCTGCCTCCCAAAGCCGTTCCTCCGCACTGCTATATCCATGGCTTCACAGGAACGTTGATCGGCTCTTCCATCCAATATACGTCGAGCCAACAGTACAGCTCCTGCACATGTGCCGAACACTGGCATGCCCTCTTTGATCATTTGAGTCATTGGTTCGAACAGTCCAGACGACTCAGCCAACATGTAGATGGTGGTCGACTCTCCTCCAGGAATTACCAAACCGTCTATGTGACTGAGCTCTCCAGGGGAAGCAACTTCCATGGCACTGACTCCTAGTCGAGCAAACATCTGGAGGTGCTCGGAGACATCTCCTTGGAGGGATAGGACTCCTATACGCACGGGAGCACTACCTGAGGTATACGAAGTGAGTTGACTGCTTGCCAACTACGGTCGACCAACTTGGATCACCAACCACGTTCGGCCAACTTGAGGTTCAAAGATGCTATCTCGCTGCCTGACATTGCCTCCCCCAACCCTCTACTGACCTTAACCAACAAGTCGGGATCATCGTAGTGCGCAGTTGCCTCCACGATGGCAGCTGCTCTTCGTGACGGATTCTCACTCTTGAAAATACCGGAGCCTACAAATACTGCCTCGGCACCTAACTGCATGACCAAAGCAGCATCTGCAGGGGTTGCTATACCCCCGGCACAGAATAGAGGAACGGGTAAATGTCCAGTGTTGGCCACCTCCTCTACTAGAGGAAGAGGTGCTTGATGCTGCTTGGCCAATGCATATAGCTCGGCATGGTCAGCGCTGGAGAGTCTGCGGATATCAGAGGTTATGGAGCGGATATGGCGTACTGCCTCGACTACGTTACCCGTTCCCGCCTCCCCCTTGGATCGAATGAGAGCTGCACCTTCGGAAATTCTTCGGAGAGCCTCACCTAAGTTGTTGGCACCGCACACGAAGGGAATCTTGAAAGCCCACTTGTCTATATGGTGTTCTTCATCGGCGGGGGTAAGCACCTCGCTCTCGTCTATGTAATCCACCCCTAGAGCCTGCAGAATCTGGGCTTCAACGAAATGTCCGATCCGCGCTTTGGCCATGACCGGGATGGTTACGGCTCTCTGAATCTCCTCGATCAACGCCGGGTCGCTCATACGCGCTACCCCACCGTCACGTCGAATATCTGCTGGCACTCTCTCGAGGGCCATCACTGCCACTGCCCCTGCGTCCTCTGCAATCTTTGCGTGTTCGGCAGTAACTACATCCATGATAACCCCGCCTCTGAGCATCTCGGCCAACCCGCGCTTTACCAGGTAAGTACCGGTGGCTCTCTCCTGGGCTAGGGCATCCCCGTTACGCTTCTGACTGGTAGTATCATCATGGCTGTTCACGTTCACAGAAGTAGTTTACCAAACAAGAAGGTCTAAGCAGGAAGGCAAATCCCTTTTCATGGATATACGAGTAGGTCCAGCAGCAATCACGATTCACACCGACGACGAGGTGATCGTCTGCGATCCTGATGCATCGATATCCTCTAATCTCGAGCAAGGATACTTTGCCAGTGATACGCGCTTCGTATCCGGTTATCGGCTCAAGCTCGGTAGGCTACATCCAGTTCTGATGAACAGTGCGGCCGTAGAGGCATGTTCCGCACGATTCGAGTACACCAACCCAGACCTCGTCACCACTAGAGGACCCCTGAGGCGACAGTCGCTCCACTTGCGCTTGGATAGGATCCTCGGTAAAGGAGTGCACGAGGACTACGACCTGACCAACTACTCATCATCACCTATAGACGTGGACCTGGAAGTGAGCATCGAATCTGACTTCGCAGATCTATTCGACGTGAAGTCACACCAACTAATACGACGGGGACTGTTGCAAAGCACTTGGGATGAACGATCTCAGGTGCTTACCACCAGGTATCGCAACGGGGATTTCACCCGTGCAATCGAACTACGAGTCAATCGCAATCAATCAGCCACTGAGTTTGCCAATGGAGGACTGCTCTGGCGAATCAGACTTCAACCAGCCGAGAGTTGGCACACTTGCTTGTTATGGGCTGTGGACACCGGAACAGGGAAGTTCGGTAAGCCAGGGCAGGAATGCCATGCGCTTGGTGGTCATGACTCCATGCATTTGCGCGCCAGGCGCCAATGGGTGGCTAATGCCACTCGCTTCGCCACCGACGATCACGAAGTGACGGCTGTCGCCTCGCAAGCCATCTCCGACCTATCCAGTCTTCGTATCCACTTGCACGATGAAGAGGCTGCAGCATGGGTCAAGGCAGACAAAGCCCCTTCTCGTCTACCTTCTGACACATGGGTACCATCAGCTGGGGTACCATGGTTCGTCTCCTTGTTCGGACGTGATGCCTTAGTGGTGTCCCTTCAGACACTTGCTTTGGCCCCAAGGTTCGCCCTTGGAGCATTACGTGCCTTAGCTGCATTGCAAGCAGATGCCTACGACGACTCCAGAGACATGCAACCAGGCAAGATCGAGCATGAAGTCCGCCATGGCGAGCTAGCCTCACTGCACTTGATCCCTCATACGCCATACTATGGTTCACACGATGCTACGACACTGTATGTGTGGACTGCTGCGGAAGCATGGAGGTGGCACGGAGATCGTGATGAGCTCAATGCAGTTCGTCCTCACGTAGAGCGAGCACTTGCTTGGATAGATCGTGATGGCGATCTCGACGGAGACGGGCTGCAGGAGTACAAGACGCGTGCCAAGGTGGGTGGTTACTTCAACCAGGGATGGAAGGACTCAGGGGAGGCGATCGTGCATGCGGACGGATCCCTGCCCTCTCTCCCTATCGCCCTTTGTGAACTGCAAGGATATGTAGTGGCAGCCAAGCGGGCATGGGCATCTGTGCTGAAAGAGGCTTACCACGACGGTGTGGCCGCGTCCAAATTACAATCGGATGCAGATGCCCTAGCGGAGCGCATAGAGAAACAGTTTTACTGGGAAGAAGAACATACGTATTACTTAGGGCTTGATGGCGACAAGCGACCAATAGCATCGGTTGGTTCAAACCCTGCTCATCTACTCTGGGCTGGGGCAGTGCCCATGGAGAGGGCTAGAGAAGTAGCGGAACGTTTGTTGATGGACGACATGTGGAGTGGCTGGGGTATACGCACTCTGTCGAGTTCCCACCCCTCCTACAATCCATTCTCCTATCAGCTGGGTTCCGTATGGCCCCATGACAACGCCATTGCCGTGGCAGGATTTCGCCGTTACGGTTTGGATCAGCAAGCAGCCAAGGTTGCACGAGCTATATTCGATGCTGCTCAACGATTTCTCTCTCGACGATTACCTGAGCTGTTTGCAGGTCTTTCTCGTGACGAGGGGTCATTCCCTGTACAGTACCTAGGGGCCAATGTTCCTCAGGCCTGGGCTGCAGGTGCAGTAGTGCACTTACTCTCCTCACTACTCGGCCTCCGTGCTGATGCACCCAATCACACACTCGTGGTTGAACCTGCCCTACCGAATTGGCTAACCGAACTGAGCGTAGAAAACCTCTCGGTTGGGGATGCTGCTGTCGACTTGAAGGTCAGGCGTGAGGCTGACAATCGTCACTCCTTGGAAGTAACAAAGAGAAAGGGAGATATCGAGGTGCGTCTAGAACCGGATTGGAAGGAGAGGGATTGGATGGAGAGTAGAGAGCGGACCTGAAGGAACAACTCAAAGTTCTCGAAGTACTGCGAGGCGTAATTCTAGACCGCTCTTCCTCGTCCAGCACCACAAAATAGGCCAAGCGTTCTTCCACGGTGCCTCTGTCAATGGCATAAGTTCGGCGTTCGTAGTCCTCACCTTGTCCAATACGGAGCACAGTGCCGGGGGGTACCTAGTGATAGCAACTCCTGTCAGATCTGCCTCTATCTCTCTCTCCACTCTTTGTAACCTGGTGAACACCGTCCATCCGAGCTTCGGAGAAATCCAGCTAAGAGAGGTGGAGAGGGCAGCGGAGACCGCATTCAATCCATTATCCCCTTGTTTGATGTGGGCGAGCTCATGGGCAAGCACTCCCTCCAGTTCAACCAAGCTCATTAGGGTAATCATCTTGGTACTGAGTACTATGACGGCGTGCTTGCGATTCCGTCCCAGAGTTCCCGCCCCCAAGAGATCCTTGTCATAGACCATTAGCTGTGGTTTGGCGATACCCGAAGTAGTACAGAGGGCCTCCAATAAGTTGTAGGCCCGAGGCTCTTCCGCTGGAGAGACAGCCCTGGCCTCCAGTTGGCGCAAGATAAACGGAGTTGCGTTATACCACATGACCAGCCCACAAAGGAGTGCCGTGATGGCCCCGACAGGCCAGTTAACCCATGGAGGAACGAATGCAAGCAGTATTGTTGCTACTATCAGACCGCAAATACCTGCCAATAAGGCAACTACGGCAACTGCACTACGATGGGCAGTCGACCTTCCTCTTTCCATCTCTCCTGATGAGCTAGGAGGCCATCCAAAACGATAACCGTACTTATTGGAGGCTAGTCGACTAGCTGCCATGACAGACCTCCTCGATGAGTGTTAGACGCCTAGCCCGATAGGTGGACAGCAGAGAGGATAGGATCTGTCGAGCTGAACTATCAGACTTGCTGAAGCATCGATCTGTACTGTTGCACATAACGTTCGGAAAGCTTAGTAAAAGAAAACGAAGCGGCGTAACTGTGAGCCTCTTCGAGCTTGTATGGTGCTGCCATACCTCTAGAGTACTCCCAGTCATCAATGGCATTTGCAATAGCTGCAGCAAGTTCAGATGGATCTCCTGGTGGGACCAGTACTCCGTACCCATCCAACACCTCTCTGTATCCGGATATATCACTAGCCACCACCACACAACGAGATGCCATTCCTTCAAGGAGCACCATACCGAACGACTCCCCTGCCAATGAAGGAGCACAAAGGATATGAGCTGCTTTCAATCGAGAAGCCAGTTCATGTTGGTCCAAGACTCCGAGGAAAGAGACATTATCCATCGAGGTGGTGGTTCGTTTAGCCTGTTCGCTCAAGGGACCGTCACCAACCACCCACAAGTTGACATGCGAAGGAAGTTGTTTGAATGCATTCAACAGCACCTGCAATCCCTTGCGAATCTCATGACGACCCACGAAGATGACGGTAGGGCCATCGACAGGCCAAGGATCTGCTCTATCAATCTCGTCTAGATCTATTCCATTCCACAGTACTGACACGTTGCCCGCTGTCCGCCCCAACACTGCCAATGCCGTAGCTTTTGCCGCCTCTGAAACAGCTACGCTCCTTTTCATTCGCCATAGCAGAGGTGATAGAAGACGACCATATAACCGATAAGGGATGCTTGCTCCAGCACGGTGGTAGGTACCTATTATTGGTACTTTGGATGTCAACAGGAAGACCTGGTTGGGTCCTGGGGCTAGCGGCTCATGCAGATGTACGATGTCAAACGTATGTTCATGAAGTACTTTAGCTGTCAGCAAGGCTGCACGGGGTCCTAAGGCAACTGGAGCAATCGATCCATTGGCCGGTAGAGGAGTTGCTCGTCCGACAGGTAGCACCCATGGCTCTTTTGGAGGTGAGGATGCTGGAGATACAACCACGACCTCATGGCCCTGACGAATCAGCCCTTCTGCCAGTCCTTTCACTTGATTCTTGACTCCACCTGGCCTGTCCCAGCTATAGGGGCAAACCATGGCTATGCGCAAATGCTGCCAATCCATCGAGGATCATTCTCAATGCGCATCGAACCCATCAGAGAAATCGAACCCATCAGAGAAATCGAACCCATCAGAGAAGTAGCACACCGTTGCAGGCTTACTCTGGTCTTGACGGTGATAGGGTCTGCAAGACAGCCGGATAGAGTGCTTCGACAGAAGAACATAAGAGGCCTATTTTGATTGTCGCGACAACATCGAACCATCCGAGGGCCACAAGGGTTGAAACAAGTGCCATTGGTGGGGAGCTCGTTTTATCAACTCTTCCAACTCGTCTGCTATCAGCTGAGTGACCTCAGCTACCTGGGCACGGAACTTGCCTTGGCGTTCTGTTGGAATGGGCGGGTTGACTACCCCATAGTAAACTCTTCCTGGGCCTCTGTATACGGCAGCCGTCATCAGTTTGGCTCCGGTGCGAAGTGCCAGAGCTGCAGGGCCTGCTGGCAATGTGGTGCGTTCGTCGAAGAACTCCACCTCCACCCCGTTCCCTCCTAGGTCGCGATCGCATATCAGACCAACCACCTCGCCTTTGGCCAAAGCAGAGATCAAATGGCTGGTTGCATCGCTGTTGAGCCCGAATACCTTAATTCCTACTGCTTGACGTCGCTTGCGAAACCATTCGAATAGCTCTATTGGCTTCAACTCCTCTGCTACTGTGGTCATCGGATGGCCCATGAGGTCAAGCCAGGCACCTCCATGATCAAAACTGCCAAGATGTGGAAGGGCCAGTATCACGCCTCTCTCTTGCCTCATTGCATCGAATAAATAATCCTCTCCTTCAAGGATCAGAAAGGATTCCTCTAACTCATGCCTCTTCACCAGCTCTTCCAACTTGGCGGACTCCATCCAGTAAAGGGCGTAAGACTGGAAGCTACGGAGGACTTCCCTCTCGATTAGCTGCCTTTCTGCTGACTGACCGATAACGCGCCTCAAGTGCCTGGTTACAAGCGATCTCCTCTCTGGCATGGTCGCAAACAAGATGCTGCCTATGGTAAGTGACAGTGGGCGTACGGTCCAGGACGGCAGCAGCTGAAGTAATCCGTAGAGGCTGCGAAACATCCAATAGGTTGTAGACTCAGATCTCATTTACAGCACACATTAAGCCTATATGCGGTGAACCTCCCCGCCCTTACGGACGGGGATTGCGGTCGCGCTCTGTTCAAAGTTGGGCCACGCTGAATAAGTTCGGTACCCACCGACACAATGCTCACCGGCATAGCACCTTCCCCTACTGACTGTTCCTGCTACGCCCACTGTGCTGTGCACGTCTCGCCCTCCAGGAGGCAAAGGCAGATCCGCTGGAGACCGAGGCACGCCTTCGTGCTCGCCAGCGGCTAGCCGGAGTGGTGGTTCGTCCAGTACTCCGGAAAGGAAGCCCTGCCCTGCGCTCGCCGTAGTGCCATTCTCTCCAGCTTCGCCAACGAGACTCTACTTTACCTGGCCTCCAGCGCCTTTCTGGTTGAGCAGTCGCACTACCATCAGCTTTATCTCTGTCAGATGTAGCTAACCCCACCCTTGTCGTCGGATCAAGACTACTTCCAACTCCAATGGGGACAGCCGATTCAGTATCTAGCCTCTCTCCAGCTCCCTCTAAGCCGGAGAAGTCACTCTGTGCAACTCGAACACGGTCCAACTGAACCCATATTCTGTGAAAACGTCCAAGTGCAGTGAGGAAGGTCAATACCAGCATCGCCATGAGGACTGGAACGAATCCACCAGGAATGACTAGGCCAAGACCTAAGAGAATCATACGTTCGGCCCGTTCCATCAACCCTCCCCTTGACTGTATGTGGAGTGAATCAGCCTTGGCACGCTCGTAGGAGACGATGAACGAGACTGCGAGTACTGTTGCGGGGAGTACAGCAAGACGTGGATTGTCGTTGGTAGCTAAGTACCAGCTGGCTCCTATAAGCAGGGCCGCATCCGATACTCTGTCGAATACGGAGTCGAGGAAGGCTCCTTTGACCGAGCTAGTCCCACTAGCCCTTGCTACTGGGCCATCTAGTAGGTCGGGCAACCCAGTCAAAATCAACAAGGGAACCGCGAGCAAAAAATGACCCATTCCAATGGCAATAGAAGTGAGAACGGCAGCTGCCAGCCCGAAGCTTGTCAGCCAATTTGCTGACACCCCTACACCTACAAGCAATTTGCCTACTGGTTCGGTACAGCGATCTACACTACTCCGCCAGCGTCCATCAAACATTCTCACTCTCCGGTCTGTTCCCGGTTACATTGCTATCGTATCATGCATTGGGAATCCTCCATACTAGATAAGCGAGGTGTAAGAGGTGAAAAGTTATCCCCCCAGGCAAATGAGGAATATTGCCTTGATAGGTCATAATGGAGCGGGAAAGACTACCTTAGCCGAGGCAATTCTTTTCCAGACGGGAACGATATCTCGACTAGGAAAGGTGGAAGATGGTACGACTACCATGGACTTTGAACCCGAGGAGTTGAAGAGGCATATCTCCATATCCTTGGCAAGCTGCCCAGTAGAGGTCAATGGCTACAAGATAACCATGATTGACACTCCTGGCTATGGTGATTTCATTGCAGAAGTAAAGGCTGCCCTAGAGGTCGTCGAGGCAGTCATTCTCGTGGTGAGCGCCGTGGAAGGAGTAGAGGTGCAAACCGAGGTGGTCTGGGAGCTAGCAGACAAATTAGGAGTTCCTCGGTTGATCTTTCTCAACAAACTAGACAGGGAGCGCGCCGACTACGAACGCAGCTTGAGGCAACTCCGAGACAGTTTTGGTCCTGGAGTGGCCCCTATGCAGATACCCATAGGAGAAGAGAGCACTTTCAGTGGCGTAGCTGATTTGCTCACCGAAGAAGCTGTTACCTATGATTCAGCCGGCGTCCACCTCGCTCCGATCCCAGACGAACTGAGAGAATCGGAGGCCACCCTACATGAACAGCTCGTAGAGGGCATAGTAGCCTCGAATGACGAGCTCATGGAGCGCTACCTCGATGGCGAACTACCTGAGCATCAAGAGCTCTATACAGCGATGAAGGAAGGGGTCTCCAGTTGCTCGGTATTTCCTCTGCTGTGCGGCTCGGCTACTGGCATGATAGGCATAGATCGTCTCGTCAAGTTCATTTGTGACGTCCTTCCCTCACCGTTGGAACGACCGCCAATAACTATCAAGGTGGGTGATCATTCGCAGCATGTCTCAGTAGATCCGAATGGTGATCCCTTGGCAATGGTATACAAAACTATAACCGACCCTTACGTGGGTAAGATCTCCCAGCTCAAGGTAGTGTCAGGGATATTGCGTCCGGATGTAACCTTGATTAACAGTAGGACAAAGACAGAGGAACGTCTGCACACTCTCGAAGTGCTCAAGGGTAAGGAGACAGAGCCAGTACCTGAAGCACAAGCCGGTGACCTAATTGCCGTCCCCAAGCTAGCGGATGTGTATACCGGCGATACTCTGGCTCCTAAGGGAAGTCCGGTCAAGATAGAACTGGCTCCCCTCGAGCCCCCCGTACTTTCCATGGCTATTAAACCCAAGGCCAAGGCGGACGAGGACAAGTTGATGGCTGCACTGCACAAGTTGCAAGAGGAGGACCCTGCTCTGCAGGTGGCTCGGATAGACGAGACTCATCAAACTTTGATCATGGGTACAGGCGATGCCCATCTGACAGTCACCTGTGAGCGCCTCCAGCGCAAGTTCGGTGTCGAGGTGGAGACTGAACCGGTTCTAGTTCCCTATCGAGAGACCATAACCAAACAGGCAGAGGCGGAGGGTAAGTACAAAAAGCAAACAGGAGGTCATGGCCAGTTCGGAGTGGCTAATCTCCGCATAGCCCCTTTGGCCAGAGGTGAAGGCTTCAGATTCGTGGACGAAATCGTTGGAGGGGCTATCCCTAGACAGTTCATTCCTGCTGTCGAGAAGGGAGTGATCGAAGCGATGGAATCAGGAGGGGTGTACGGCTACCCGGTGGTGGATGTAGAGGTTACCTGTTATGACGGTAAGTACCATCCCGTCGACTCCTCGGAGATGAGCTTCAAGATGGCCGGAGCCCTGGCCTTCAAAGAGGCATTGGCAAAGGCGGGTCCAGTTCTCTTGGAACCGATCTCACGAATCGTGGTAACAGTACCTTCTGCCTATCAAGGGGAGGTAATGGGTGACTTGAATGGCCGCAGGGGAAGGATATCCGGTACGGAGCCGAGTGACGACGGCAAGCAATCCATTATCGCATTGGTGCCTACCTCTGAGGTCCAGCACTACGCTACCGATTTGAGATCTATGACCGGTGGACGAGGGCGGTTCAGTTTGACCCATGACCACTACGACATCGTACCCCCTCAGCTAGCCGACAAACTCGCTCGACCAGCCAAAGAAGGTACTTGAGTCCAGGTACCTAGGTCTACTCTTCGAACTTGGTCAGATCTGAAGGCCATGCGTTGGTTAGTCGTTTCCAGCTGGCCTCCAGCGCTTCAGGCATCACTCGGATACCAGCAACGGTGGTCATGAAGTTGGTGTCTCCAACCCAACGAGGCAGTACATGGATGTGCACATGGTCTGGAAGACCGGCTCCAGCAGCTCTGCCCAGGTTCACCCCCAAATTGACTCCGTCTGGTCCATAAGCGCTTTTCAATGCCACGACAGCTGCAGTAGTGGCTTGCCAGAGCTCCACAGCCTCATCCTGGGTTAATTTCTCCAACTCTCCAACATGACGGAGCGGCATAACCAGCAAGTGACCACTGGCGTAGGGAAATGCATTGAGAACTGCAAAGCAGGTTTTCCCACGCCATACCGTAAAGGTTTCGGCTGGGGAGAGCGTGCTGGCAGCAATGGCGCAGAAGACACAGGTACTGTTGTCGGGTAGAGATTGCGTAGCAATCCCAGAGACGTATTCGCTTCGCCAGGCCGCCCAAAGCTGTTCAAATGCCACCACTAGAGTCCTCCTCTCTAGAGACAAGTGGAGTAGGTTGACGGTTTGCATTGTCCAAAGCAACTGTGGTCAACATGTCTTCGACCCGGACACCTCTTCTTGGTTTGGAGGCCCCTCTGATCGTCAACCCTACCGTTCCTGCGTCAACATCTTCCTCTCCTACGACAGCAAGGTAAGGTATCCTTTCCAGTTTTGCCCGTCGTATACGCGATCCCAGTGGCTCATCCGCCTTGCTCGCCGTGGCCCGCAGTCCAGCTCCTACTGCTTGGTTGGCAACCAAGGCAGCATATTCCTCATGGTCCTGACGCACAGGGAGTACAACTAGCTGGGTAGGCGATAACCAGGTAGGCAATGCTCCAGCATAGTGCTCTAGCAAAATGGCCAAGAACCTCTCTACTGAACCAAACAGCGCTCGATGGATCATATATGGACGGTGCCGTTCATTGTCTTCGCCAACGTAGTGAAGGTCGAATCTAACTGGGAGCTGAAGATCCACCTGGAGAGTAGAGACCTGCCACCGCCTCCCAATGGCATCCTTCAAATGAACATCAACCTTGGGAGCGTAAAAAGCTCCGGCTCCTTCCGACACCGAGTAGTCGATTCCAGAAGCGAGCAAAGCCCTTTCCAAAGCAGAGGTGGCTATTTCCCAGTCCCGCTCATCACCGACGAACTTATCCGGTCGCGTGGACAGCTCTGCTTCGAACTCGTTCAAGCCAAATGTTCTGAGAGTATCAATTACAAAGTTGATCAAGGAGCTCAGCTCATCTTCCAACTGGTCAGGGGTGCAGAAGATATGGGCATCGTCCTGGGTCAGCCCTCTTACCCTAGCCAAGCCGTGAAGCACTCCAGATCTCTCGAAGCGGTAGACGGTTCCCAGCTCGAAGAGCCGCATCGGGAGTTCTTTATATGAACGGAGATGAGAGGAGTAGATCAAGATGTGCATCGGACAGTTCATTGGCTTCAAGTAATAAGAGGCTCCCTCCATCTCCATAGGGGGATACATGTTCTCCGCATACCACTTGAGGTGACCAGACTTGTCGAACAAGCTCGACTTGGCCACATGTGGAGTCCATACCGGTTGATACCCTGATGCAAGATGTCGAGACATGGAGAAGTCTTCCATCAAGTACCTGATCAACGCCCCTTTGGGATGGAAGACTGCCAATCCCCCTCCTACCTCTGAAGGAAAATGGAACAAGTCCAGTTCAGTAGCGAGCTTGCGATGATCACGCAGCTCTGCCTCCTTGACTCTTCTGAGGTGTTCGTTCAGTGCCTCCTCTGACTCGAAGGCGGTACCGTAGACCCTCTGCAACTGAGGCTTGTTCTCGTCCCCTCTCCAATAGGCGCCGGCTACGCGGAGTAACTTGAAATGGCCCAACCGCCCAGTTGAAGGAACATGCGGCCCTCTGCATAGATCAACAAAGGATCTACTGTTCCGGTAAGCAGTAACAATTTCTTCTTCCGTTGACTTAAGCTCAGCGATAATCTCTTGTTTGAACGGCTGATCCTGGAACAAGGCAGCCCCATCTGTAACTAGGTGCTCCTCTCGCTCGAACGGTTGATCCTCTGCGATAATTGACCGCATGCGAGTCTCAATGCTCTCAAGATCCGCGTCGCTGAAACGACGGCCCTCGGGCAACTCGAAGTCATAGTAGAAGCCATCCTCGATAGCTGGACCTATCCCTAAACGAGTACCAGGCCAAAGGGTGAGAACGGCTTGTGCCAGCACATGTGCGGTGGAGTGACGCAATACCTCTCTTCCCAGGTCACTTGCTGGAAGAACTACTTCGACTTCATCTCCATGTTGCAGCTTCGTAGAAAGATCACTTGCTCTACCGTTGACAACAGCAACAATGGCTTCCTTGGCCAAGTCGTCTCCTGACACTGCAATCAACTCTGCCACTGAAGATCCTTTTGGCACGGTTATGCGTCTTTCTGCACCACCATGCCCATTTACTCCTCGGTAAACGACCTCTATCGTATCCGCGGATGAATGCACATCTGATTCCGCCATTATCCTCTGGCTCTCTCCAACTCGATCCCTAANNNCTGGCTCTCTCCAACTCGATCCCTAACAAAGCAGCTGATTCAGTCACTCCTCCTTTGGAAGCTGCATCATCGATAGCAGCAAGGGCATCAGGGGTATTGAGGTCTTCATCGAGAAGGCTCCTTACCTCGTCCAAACCCTCATCACCCTCTCCAGCAGCTCGCCATCGCTTTATGCGTGCATAAGCGACTTCCAGGTCGTGGTTATCCCACTCGAATCCCTCTCTGTAGTGGTGAGACAGAATAGCCAGCCTGATGACGGCAGGCTCCCATTTTTCCAGTAGATCGTCCACGAAGACAAGATTACCGAGAGATTTGGACATCTTCTCTCCACCCAACCGTACCATGCCTACATGCAACCAATGTTTGGCGAACGGGACTCCGGTAACTGCCTCTGATTGAGCCGATTCGCACTCGTGATGGGGAAAGATCAAGTCTTCTCCCCCGGCATGCAGATCAATGGTACTACCTAGTTCACGCAGTGCGAGAGCCGAGCACTCGACATGCCACCCAGGACGTCCAGGGCCCCATCGGGACTCCCAAGAAGGCTCGTCTGGGGCAGAGGTCTGCCAAAGAACGAAATCCAAAGGATCTCTTTTGTTAGGATCATCCGGTCTGCCTCCCCGTTCCGATGCCAGAACGAGCATCTCCTCACGGCTCAAGTGACTCAAATACCCAAATCTCTCTGCCTTGGACACATCGAAATATACATTTCCACCTGCAACATAGGCATGGCCTGACTCAAGTACATCTTGAATGAACAGAAGTATGTCAGGTATTGCTGAAGTGGCTCGTGGCTCTGCTGCTACAGCAAGAAGGTTCAACTTGATCATGTCCTCGTCGAAGCGAGCCATCTCCTTTGCAGCCAGATCAAGGTAGTGGACACCAAGTTGGCGAGCTTTGCGGAGGATATCGTCATCCACATCGGTTACATTCCTCACGCAACGCGTTACATGGCCTAGATCCCTGAGGCGCCTCTGCAAGACATCACAGGTGATGTACACAGCAGCATGACCCATATGAGCTGCGTCATAAGGCGTTATCCCGCAAGTGTACATGGAGACAACAGGACCTACGTCGAAATCGACAACTTCTTGCTGAGCAGTATCAAAAAGACGCATTACCTCACCCATCAACCTTGTTCTCGCTCGAACAAGTAGTCGTTTGCTCGAAGTTCCACTGGGAGAAGAACAACCTCCAGGTTAGTGGGTCTGCTCACGGTTCATTACCTACCCGAGTCCAGCCTCACTGTCGAAGAAGAAGGCCGTCCATCCAAAGACAGCACATCTTGGTCATAGTCGTTCCGCTCTCGGCAATACGCCAGTAAGTCGCAGAGAAGCATGACCCTTGTACTTGACGCTAACGGTCACCAAGATAGCCGTTAAGGATTCTACTGCGGTAGCTGCAGCCATACTTCCAACATCGAAAGCCCTGAGTCCAGGGATTGATCTCACCAGTTCCATGGTCGTCTCTTTGGCGTTGGAATGATCCGAGAAGACCATGACATCAGCGTCCAAGGCAAGGTCCAACCTAGCTAGCGACTCTGCCGGAAGATGGTGAAAGGCCCCGGAGAGCAACGATCTCGGTAGTGCTGCCTGTAGCGAAGCTGCTACTGAGCCCCTAGGAGGTAGTATCGCCAAGAATTCCTTTCCATCTCGCCAAATGGCATTTGCCATAGAAACAACCACTTTCCCAGCGAGCAGATCGGCTAATGGCTTCGTCGTGGAAACAGCCACCTCGGGTGGCGTAGCTATAACTACAACGTCCATCTCAGCTGCGCTCTCGTTGCCTCCCCCTCGTAGATTCAGGTTCAGCTCCTTCCACGAATCTCGGACGCGACGTGCGACCTCCTCACCTCTAGCTGGATCTCGAGACCCAATGCTCACAGTTGCTCCTGCAGCAGCCAATCTAGCTGCCAGACCTGTACCAGCCGGTCCTGTGCCTCCAATAATCCCAATTCTCATTCCTCTATCGTTACCATAACTACGTATCACTGAACTATCTGGCTAGCGTCACCCGTTGCCACCTCGGCTTTCTCTTGTTCTAGGTCTGTCCGAGAAAGGGTGTCCGAGAGGGACAGGTCGGTTGATGATATTCCTAGGATGAGGTAGCGATGAGATGTACACAGTTCGAACAAATTGACTACCCTGTAACGATATGCCCATCCTAGAAGGAAAACATATCCTGGTAACAGGGGTGCTGACTGACTCTTCCATAGCTTACGCAATAGCACAGCTAGCTCAGGAAGAGGGTGCCGAGGTGATCCTCTCCGGTGCTGGTCGAGGACTGTCACTTACCAAGAGAACAGCCAAAAAGTTAGCCAAGCCAGCTGAAGTGCTGGAAATAGATGTAACAGTTCCCGAGCAGCTAAAATCTGCTGCTACCGTGGTTGAACGATTGTTTGGCAAACTGGACGGCATAGTACACGCCATCGCCTACGCACCTCCTGATTGTCTCGGAGGCAATATTCTAAAGGCATCTTGGGAGAGTGTAGCCACTACCTTGCATGTGTCTACTTATTCATTGAAGGCCTTGGCAGAAAGCTTCCAGTCATTGCTCAAAGCAGCCGGCTCTTCTTCGGTAGTGGGGCTTGATTTCGATGCCTCGGCTGCATGGCCAGCTTATGATTGGATGGGGGTAGCCAAGGCATCCCTCGAGTCCCTGACCCGGTACCTTGCTAGGGATCTAGGTGCTCAGCAAACCAGAGTAAACCTGATAGCAGCAGGTCCTCTGAGAACCATAGCTGCCAAGTCGGTCCCTGGTTTCGATCAATTCGAAGAAGTGTGGAGAACTCGATCTCCCCTCGACTGGAGGATTACCGACGCAACTCCAGTGGCCAAGGCTTGTGTAGCCTTGCTCTCTGATTGGTTCCCCATGACCACAGGTGAGATCATCCACGTAGATGGTGGTTTCCATGCCATGGCTATTTAACTATTTAAAGAGTTAACTATTTAAAGAGTTAACTATTTAAAGAGTTAACTATTTAAAGAGTTAACTATTTAAATAGCACGGTTGAACTGCTGAGTCAGAAAGTTCCATTCATCGAGATGGATCACAAGGATAACAGGTAAGGGAATAAAAGAAATCTACTTTCCGAAGATGACATGCACACAGAAAGGCATGTCCCGAATGAAGGCACATTTAGGTAAAGGGATATCCCAACTGAGATCTTACTGCTGCCTCTAGAGCGTTGCCTGTGATTCCTTCCATCTCCAAATAGGTTGCTCCTAGCTGTTCGGCTAGCTGCTTGGCCAGATGCAAACGGGTCGATCCAGACTCCACGTCAACCACCATGCTTCGGATACCTCGGCGATTGACTAGTTGAGCAGCGATCATGGCGCTGTGAAAAGGAGCCTCCCCTGTCCCTGGCCTACCTACTGTTGCCCGCCCATCAGTGATGAAAACCAGTAGTGGGCTGACAGTTGACGATTGTTGGGTGGTCACGATTGTAGTGGCTAGCTCGATACCCGCCCATAAAGGTGTTCCACCTCCAAAGCGAAGATGCTCCAGCCTTGCACGGGCAATCTCTATACTGCTCGTCGGTCGAAGCACTACCTGTGCATCTTCACCAGAGAAGACTATTACACTTACCAAATCCCTGTTTAGATAAGCCGTGCGCAAAAGCCCTATGGTTGCTTGCTTGGCGGCTTCCAGTCGATGGCGCACTCCCATTGATCTCGATCCGTCTACTACTAAGACCACGAGATTGGAGATAGGTTGTGATACTACTGCTTCTCGTAGATCCAATCTAGAGATCGTTATTTCAGCCCCTTCGCCAGGGGTAGCCCCTTCGCCAGGGGTAGCCCGTTCGGTCTGTCTGCTCATACGGCTTCTCTCTGTAGGTTCTACCGATGCATGCCCTATAACCTCTCCTGTTGTATGTCCTGTGGACTTCCTGCCTTCTTCCCTTGGATCTGAGACCCTATTCGGATTGTCGGACAAAGAACGAGAGATTGCTGCTCTCAGGGTTGCTGACAGCGATATTCTCTGCGGGTTATCCCCTGATTGTCTGTCCCCGACCACCAACCCTCTCTGCGTAGTGGACTCTGTCCTGTGCCGTCCCCGCCTGCCTATGTGCTCACCTCCTCCTTGGATGGGCGTCCGTAGAGCAGTGGGTGCTGCATCGGGTAGTTGAACGCTTTCGTAAAGTTGATAAGGTGATAAAGCGCCGATTGCAGTACCGATATCGCTAGAAGGGTTGGGGGAGGTCGAGCTTGTCCCCCCTGCCGTACTGTCAAGATTATCAAGGTCTTTGCCGCCCTCGAGGAGATCGAACCGGCTACCGGCTGCACCTCCAAGATCACCTGTTGAAACAACGTCCTCGGTTGACAGAGCAGGGTTGCTCGAGATCGACGATCCTGAGGCGCTGGACCACATCGAGACGTCATCGTCGACACTGTCGTCGATATTGTCGGCTTGGGGCACGTAACCTCCGGTGGAGACTCCCTCTGGATCGAGGTCGGCACTGTTCTCGGATGTGGCTTCTTCCTCGCCGGTGGAGAGGTGGGCTGTACTCGGAGGTGGCCCTAGAACCTCCTCTAGCTTCTCGCGCAATGTCCCTTGATCAATCCCACCTCTTCCCAGTGGAGAACGCCCTCTATGGGCTAGCACCAAGGGAGCTACCAGACGGACATCCTCCGGTGATACAGTGCTCCTACCGTTCCAAGCAGCATGTGCCGCTGCTGCTCGGCAAATGACGATGTCCGGGCGCAGTCCTTCGACGCCCAGTGATGCGCAGAGGTAGCAGACCTGCCTGAACAAACCGTCATCTATAGTTGCTGGTCGACTACGTGCCAGCCTATCTCTCAACTCTCTAGTTTCAGTGGAGAACTGTTCTACGAACCGAAGTGGGTCCTCGTCGAACTGTAGTCGTCTGCGCACTGCAATTGCCCTCTGTACAGGATCGGTTATAGCTTTTACCTCTACGGAGAGTCCGAATCGATCAACTAGCTGAGGTCGAAGCTCTCCTTCCTCGGGATTCATGGAGCCAATGAGCACGAACCTTGCAGGATGCTCGAAGGAGATGCCCTCCCTTTCTACCCGATTGACTCCACTAGCTGCAACGTCTAGCAAAACGTTGACGAGATGATCGGGCAACAGATTTACCTCGTCAACGTAGAGTACGCCGTTATGAGCCATTTGAAGGAGACCGGGACGAAAGCGGTGTTCTTTCTCCACAAGTGCAGCTTGAATATCAACGCTGCCTATCACCCTATCCTCAGTGCTCCCGATGGGAAGCTCGACGAATCCAGCTCCGTGTGGCAGAAGATCAGCAAGACCCCTTGCCAAAGTGGTCTTGGCTGACCCCTTCTCTCCACGGAGCAACACACCGCCTATCAATGGGTCAATTGCCGACAGGATGAGAGCGGTCTTCAACTCATCCTGTCCTACGACGGCAGCGAAGGGAAAGACCGGTTCAGGGGCCGTTTCTTGTCCGACTGGGATGGCTGGGATGGAACCATGGGCGTCCGACCTACTGGCAAGCTCCATCAACTCTCCTCCCAGCCTTCTACCTCGAGTACTGTATCCTTGAGCATAGCTACCCTATCCGGCGAGGCGTTCCACATCCCTCTGGTTACAGCCTCCAGGAGACGTTCAGCTATGGCCTTGAGCGCCCAGGGATTCGAGTGCTTGAAGAATTCTCTGACAGCAGGATCGTCGAGGTAGGCATGGGCCATTCCCTCATACATCCAGGGCGATGCTACCAAGGCAGTGGCGTCGTATCCGAAGAAATAATCGACCGTAGCGGATATCTCGAAGGCTCCTTTGTACCCATGCCTCATCATTGCTGCAATCCACTTCGGGTTGAGGGCCCTAGCCCGAATTACTCTAGCCGCCTCCTCCGTCAAGGGTCGAACTATGGGCTTGGATGGGTTCGAGGAATCCCCGAAGTACGCTTTTGGCTGTCTACCCGATAGCGCCCTCACTGCTGCGATCAGCCCTCCATGTTCCTGGAAGTAATCGTCCGAATCAAAGATGTCGTGTTCCCTGTTGTCTTGGTTCTTGGTTGCCACATCCGTGGACATGAGCCTGGAACGCAATTCCTCTGCTGCAGGAAGTACCTCCTGACTGCTTGTATACCCGTAGCTGCTCCACTCCAAGAAGACCTGGGCAAGGTCATCCGAGGTACCCCATTTGCCTGCATCTATGACCGGCAGAAGACCGGATCCGTATGCTCCGGCCTTTGGACCGAAAACTCTCGGTCCAGCGTACCTACTGGCACGAACAAAGTTGTGCTCGTCATCCTCTTCGACAGACAGGACTAGCGCAGCTGCTTCATTCAACAAATCGACTACGTGAGGAAAGGCATCTCGGAAAAACCCTGAAATCCGTAGAGTAACGTCGATCCGTGGACGACCAAGCTCTGCAAGATCAATTAACTGTAAACCCTCAACCCGCCCAGAGCTCTCCGACCACACAGGAGAAACGCCCATCAAGGCCAAGGCCTCCGCAATATCGTCCCCGCCAGTACGCATGGCTGAGGTTCCCCACATCACCAAACCTACCGACCTAGGGAAGCGCCCTTCCTCGTCGAGGTAACGGGCTACGAGTTCATTCGCTAACCTGCTCCCAACCTCGAAAGCAAACTTGGTAGGTATCGACCGTGGATCCACGGAATAGAAGTTCCTACCCGTCGGTAGCACATGCGCCATACCTCTGCTTGGAGAACCGCTTGGGCCTGGAGGCACGAACTGGCCTCCTACGGCTCTCAATAAGTTGGTTAGTTCCTCCGGAGTTTGATTCAAGGCAGGTACAACTACATTGCAGATGAAAGCAAGGGTCTCGTCGTCTCCCTGGTAGACCCAACCCTCTTTCTGTAGTTGGACAAGCTGTTCCCTACAGGCTTCCTCCAATCGATCGAGCTCGGCTCTCCCGGCCTGTTCCAAGGCAATGCCGATCCTCTGGGCTATCACCTCCCGGAGGGAGGGCTTACCTCCCAGACGAGAGCGTCCCATAGCTGCCAACAGGTCGATCTGGGCATCACCAGTTGGAGCTCTGCCGAGCACGTGAAGTCCGCCCCTGATTGTCTGGTCCTTGAGCTCGCATATGTAACCGTCTACTGTACTGATTAGCTCGTCGAAAGCGCTCTCCTCGATCGAGGGGAGTGCTTTCCCAGACCTTCCTCGAGCATCGTCCACCTCTATACCAAGATCCGAGAGTATATGGCTGGCTACTATGGACTCCCGAATTTGCTGGCGAATGAGTGGCAGCTTGGAGGGATCCATGACCTGATAGTGAGCGTGGGCATCCAAGAGGTCCTCGAGAACCTGCAACTGTCCGTAGCTGCCTGCTCGCGTCAAAGGTGGTATCAAATGGTCCACTATCACTGCATGAGCTCTTCGCTTCGCCTGAGTGCCCTCTCCAGGATCGTTGACGATGAACGGATAGACGAGCGGCATCTCTCCCAAGGCAATGTCGGGATAGCACGACGAAGACAATCCCACTGCTTTCCCTGGCAACCATTCTAGAGATCCGTGCTTGCCTAGATGAATGAGGACATCAGCCTTCCATACGCTGTCCAACCAACGGTAGAAGGCAATGTAGTGATGAGGAGGATCCAGGTCCTGTGCATGGTAGATGGCTATGGGGTCCTCTCCAAAGCCACGGGGTGGCTGTACTGCTATGAGCACTCCTCCAAGATCTATCCCAGGGAAGAGCAACTCCTTTCGAGAAGCTGCACCCTGGTCATATGCAGGGGCATCGGCAGCGTAGAAATTGCCAAAGGGCTCTTCGCTTGATTGGTCAACGTATACATCTCCAGGGGGTGGTCCCCACCTGAGCTGCAGTTTCGACTGGACAGAGGAGGGCATGCGAGCGAAGGCTTTTTCTGTGTACTCCTCCCCTGGCCAGCGACCTGCAACCCTCTCAGCTTGCTCGGGACTCAGACTGTCTTTGTCATAACAGAGTCCAGCAGCTAGCTCCGCCATCAATGCATCTCCGCTCTTTGGCTTACGGTCCAAGCGGTAACCGGCTTCATCCAGCGCATCGAGGACGGCCATGATCGATGCGGGGGTATCCAAACCGACGGCGTTCCCAATTCGGGAACGCTTCGTGGGATAAGCAGACAGGACGATGGCCACACGACGTTCGGAGGGGTGCTTGCGTGACAGTGTAGCTAATCTAGCCACCAACCCAGCCAAGGCCCGAAGACGATCTGGTAGGGAACGATAAGCAGTAACACCCACTCCACCAGGATCGGAGATGTCGACAACCTCTTTGAAGGCAACAGGAACGGAGATGATACGACCGTCCAACTCAGGGAGGGCGACTGCCATGACCACGTCCAACGGTGACAATCCGTTGGACGACCTCTCCCAAGCTCTAAAGGAATCAGTGACCACTAGAGCCTGCACTACTGGAACACCGAGCCTTCCCAAACTGGCGGTATCCTCAAATGTCTCCTCCTCTTCAAACTTTGCAGCGGTGAGCACAGTGGTCACCACCACAGCGGGAGAAAGAGAGGCCAAGAGATCCACTACCGTTACATTGCTTTCCTCTGAGGAAGGGAGATCCTCGGAGGAAAGCAGGGACTCCTTGAGTGGCCGAAGCGAGTAACAGTACACACAGGCTACGTCCAACCCCCTTGCGACAAGCGCTTCTTTTAGCTCATCCACGAACCAGGTGTTGCCGGAGAGATAGTGGGCACGGTAAAACAACACTACTGCCATCGGTCGGTCTTCATGACGACTAACCTCCCCGTAGAGTCCAAAAGCTGGGACTGCAATAGGGGACTTGTATTGTAGAGGCAAACCTACAAGCTCAGCTAACAAGTACCGGAGCAGGTTCTCCACATTCTCTCTGCCCCCTTGAGCAATGTAGTTGAAAGCTTGCTCATACAAAGAACGTTCAACCGTAGAGATTGCTGCCAACGAGGTATCCATGACCGCTTCACCATTAAAAACCAAGAGGTGGGCGTGGAGATCTATACAACGCCGACGGAGATCCAACAGTCCCTTCTGCCAGGACGACTCTCCTCCCAGGAGTCTGAGGATCACGATACCTCCATTCGGCGGATTGAATGCCGGAAAGTCTCCCTCGACCTTCCTCATCTCAATTGGCGGGAAACCACCCTCTACTCCTTCGGCAACTATCCGCAGAGTGAGCAAATCAGAGTCGATATTGGAAAGAAAGACAATGCTCGAACCAAGACCTTGACCGCTGTTCGGTAGGGATTGACTCCTGTTCGGTAGGGAGTCCTCAGACACGCTCGCCCATCCTCTCTGCTTCAGTGATGATCCTTTCAAGAAGGGCGAAATCGAGCTGGGAATCGAGGAGATCAGCCATTACATCTGCTTGTCCAATTCGTTCCTCGGCAAAGGAAGTGCTGCCTCCTCGAAAGCTTCTTCCTCGCCTGGAGGCAACTTCAGCTAGAAAGCAACGACGAAAATCATCTTGATCAAACAGGCCGTGCAAGTTGGTCCCATAGATGGCTCGTTCATGAACAGCAATCCCCTCTCCACCTGAACCGTATCGATCATGAAGAACGGCAAATGGCTCCAAGGATACCAATGGGCGCACTATCCCGTGATGGATCTCGTACCCCTCTATTGATTTCCCCAACGCCAATCCCTTTCTTTGCCTCACCACTTTCTCTGCTTGGAAGGTAGTAGTAGCATCCAACAATCCCAACCCTTCCACATGAACTTCCCCGTCTCCATTCTCCACTCGATCATGAATCTCCTTGCCTAAGATTTGATACCCTCCACAGATACCCAAAAGCGTTGTCCTGTTACCCGGTGCAGACAGCAATCCGTGAATTACTTGGTCAAGTCCGGTATCCCTCAGCCATCCAAGATCGGATACCGTCGACTTCGTCCCCGGTAGTATCAGGAGGTCTGGCATGCCCAGGGATGCTGGATGGGATACCAAACGAACGTGCACCTCTGGTTCTATGAACAAAGCATCGAAATCAGTGAAGTTGGATATATGAGGAAAGTTGATTACGGCTACATCTAGAAAACCATCCGGCAACTCAATCGCCTGCTGCTTTCGGTTCCACGCAAATGCATCCTTCAGAACCAACGAGTCTTCACCGTCCATGTACAGTCCGTGCAGGTAAGGTAGGACTGCCACAGTGGGAATTCCTGTCCGTAGCTCTAGCTCTTCCAGTCCATTGCCCAGAAGTGTTGGATCCCCCCTTAGCTTGTTGATGATGAACCCTCGTACGCCCGAGCGAAGAGATTCAGGCAGTAATGCAACCGTGCCGTAGAGGGAGGCAAATACCCCACCTCGATCAATGTCACCTACGATCAGAGAAGCAAGTCCGGCCTCCGCTGCGAGGCGCAGATTGACGATATCCGAATCGAGGAGATTTATTTCCGCGGGACTTCCCGCTCCCTCGCAGATGACTACATCGAATCGCTGCCTCAAGTCGGCAAGGGCATTTCTTACCTGTCCAAATAGGGATTGCTTCATAGCATGGTAGCTAGCCGCATCGAAATGCCCAATTGCCTTTCCCATCACGATCACTTGAGAGGTACGCTCACTCGTAGGCTTGAGCAATACAGGATTCATCGTCACCTCTGGCTCCACTCCGGCGGCCAATGCTTGAGCTGCCTGGGCGCGTCCTATCTCTCCTCCGCTAGGAGTGACATAGGAGTTGAGCGCCATGTTCTGAGCCTTGAACGGTGCGACTGACACTCCACGCCTTGCCAGAAGCCTGCACAGTCCAGCGACTATCTGGCTCTTGCCGACATTGCTGCCAGTCCCAGCGATCATCACCCCGCCTCTCATACTGGATCGACCCCATCCAGATCTTCGAGTTGGCTGCTCATCAGGTCCAGTGCTGAAGCAAGCCTCTCCAGGCCGTTCCAGTCCGGAACTGCTATACGCAACCATGACGGCATCCCGAAACTGGTGCAGTCCCGAACCATGATGCCCTGCATGGCAAGACCTTCACGTAGCCCTGCAACTTTCTTCACGACTATGTAGTTGGCGTCGGAGGGCTGAACCGAAAGGCCATGCGAGACAAGCAACCGAGTCATTTCAGCGCGGACGGTTGCTATTGCATGTGTCCATTCCTCCAACTCAGCTTGGTCGAGCAACTCAGGTAGGATAGAGAGGGCCAAGCTGTTGACTGACCACTGAGGTTGTTTTTTGAACAGCCTTCTCACCATCTCCTCCTCGGGGGCTATTAAGTAGCCAATCCGCAGTCCAGGACAGGCAAACACTTTGGTAAGCGAGCCAACCACCACTGCCCCTTTGTCCGCATCTCCTCGAGTCCATTTGCCGGTAGCTAGTGGGTAGAATGCTTCGTCCCACAGGTAGGCAGATGCATTGGGAGGAGCTAGTCGTCCAGTTGGATTATTGGGGTTGGAGCGGAACAATGGAGCCCCGGGCACCACCTTTTCCAGATGACGCTCATACAAAGAGAACTCTGGCTGTTGCACATCCCCAATCTCCAGTTCTTGGGCCACTAATGCTATTGCTTCAGCTCCACCATTGGTGAGCAAGACCCTTTCTTCGTCCACTCCCATGACTTGGGCCAAGCGATGCACCGCCATAGTGCTTATAGTGGCGTCCGGGTAAGACTTCACGCTATCCAGGTGCTTCGACAACAAAACAGCCACATCTGGAGCAAAGGGGTTGAGACTAGCGGAGAGGTCGAGTACCGTCATTGGATCTATTCCCAGATATGAAGCAAGCATTTTCCCGTCTCCTCCATGCTCCTGGACGGGCAACAGCACAGACGCATACTTGGAGATGTTGCGTATCAACGAGCAATCCTCCTTCTCACGGAGAACAAACCATGAACGAAGAGGATGAGGGCGCTATATGCCAAGGTAACTTCGTCAAGAACCTTGACCGCTGCTTCGATATCTTGTATCTCCACAGTCCTTCCGCGACCCATCAATGGTCTATGCTCCTCGACTCCTTGGTAGTAGTTGAGGCCACCAAGTCTTACCCCCAAGACGCTAGCGAATGCTGCCTCGACCACTCCTGCATTGGGTGATGGATGAGCAGGTGCAAACTCACGCACCCCTTCCCATACGGCCCATGCCGAACTCGGTCTCACTAGAGCTACCAGCAGTGCGGTCAAACGAGCCGGCACGAAGTTGCACACATCATCCAACTTGGCACTTGCCCATCCAAACCGCTTATATCTGTCGTTTTTGTAGCCAACCATCGCATCCATGGTATTGACGGCACGATAGAAAGCCGTCCCTACAGCTCCGCCGATCATTGACCAAAAACCGGGAGCTACAACCGCATCCACTGTATTCTCCGCCACCGATTCCACGACTGCCCTGATGATCCCTTCCTCGTCGAGTCCGTCAACATCCCGGCCCACCAACGAAAGAAGATGTCTCCTTGCCGTTGCCGGATCCCCTCGTTCCAGGTCTTCTTGGATCGTCATTGCTGCCTTGCGCAAGGCGTGACCACCGCAGCTGAGGTAGGTCATGGTTACATTCGAACGAGCAATGCGCCCAGCTAATCCACCCAAAGCAGCTCCCAACACGGTATAGATGAGCCCTCTTAGACGAGAGTCGTCGAAGATCAGCCGTTCGATGAACATCATGATTCGTCCGTAGGCTACAAGAGGATGGATACGCTCCGGTGGTTCGGGCAGGAGTCTGTCCGCCAACATACCCAACACTGCAGAGGTCATGCTCATCGCCAATGTGCTCCCGCCAGCAAAAGCCCTACGGTTTCAGCTACAACAGCGCCTGCTCCAAGAACATCGCCAGTGAAGCCACCAATTCGTCTTATAGAGAACAACTGTACGATAGCATAGATGCATATGACAGAGCCTATGACGATAACCCCTCTCTCTGGCTGCCATAGCAGTCCAAAAGCACCTGCAAGAACAATTCCGTAGACGACCAAGATCAAGTTGGCCCGCCGGGAAAGCCCTATGAGCTTGGAAACCATGCCACCTTGCGTTCGAGCATAGGGCACAGCGCTTACCCCTCCAGCCATGCAGGTCCTGGAAGCCACCCATATGCCAGCGATCAAGAACGGAGCGGGGGTCAACATGCTGAGTGCGATCCATCTGAACAAAATCGTCATTACGCCTGCCGCTACTCCAAAGGCTCCTGATCTGGCATCGGCCATTATGCTCAGGCGTTGCTCGGGGCTGACAGAGCTCAACAAGCCATCAGCAGCATCGACCACTCCGTCGAAGTGCAGCATTCCCGTAAGGAAGAGGTCGACAAGAACGGCTATCCCCCCAGCAAGCAAAGGGGACCATATGTGGGCAGCTAACCACCAGCTCCCCCCCACTGCCAGACCTAGTACCGTACCAACTACAGGAAACCACCAGAGAGCTGATGGCGATGGTTCTTTCCCGGTTCCAAGCAGGCTGAGTAGAGAAAACGCTTCAAGCATGGTTAGCGATGCTCAAGTCGATCCAGCTCATCTGGAGAAGGTTGAACTGCAGGATTGGGTACAGACAGATCAATTGCTCGACCAGCTATAGTGAAGAATACGTGCTCGGCAATGTCTGCCAATGCTTGGTTGAGCTCGCCCAAGATCTTCTGGAACCGTCTTCCTGCCGATGTGGTTGGATGAACGGACATACCCACTTCTTCGCTCACCAGCACCGTCGGCCATCTTCTCGCTTGCAGTGTCGCACCAAGTCGTTCCGACACCTTGTCCAAGTTATCCAGTCTGGCAAGCCAACTACCTACCGAATCCACCATGGCTATTTGTTCGGTGTCGAACAGTACGTCATACAAGGTAGAGGGATCTATCAGTTCAACGGTTCGCCAGTTGCTCGGTCGACGTGCTTGATGTGCCTCCACCCTAGCCAACCACTCGTCATCGCCATAGGTGGATCCTTGTGGTAGTCCAGTAGCTATGTAGCTCACGCCACAGTGCAACTCATCATCGAGTTCGGTAACGAACTTTTCTGCCAGTACTGATTTACCCGAGCTTGCCCCACCGAGCACAAGTATGCACCTACTCATTGGGTGTTCCTTCGACGTCCACGCGTCACCTCCTCATCTGCCGCCTCAGCGACTTGGAACAGGCAGGTTTCCTGGCTTCCGGATCAAAGTTCTCCTCTACCTTCCAGCCACGCACGGTTGGCCGTGGTCATGCTGAGGTGACTCCCCGGTGACAGTTGCGGGACAGCCCCGGATTCTCACCGGGTTCCCTGCTCTGCTCTGTCCAACTTAGCTTTGTGCAACGATCTTGCCAAACTGCTGCTTGACTCTAGCTACAACCTCGCCTGTAATTCCTCCGTCGACTTTGATTACCGGCAAGATGGATCGGAATGATCGTTCTCTAAGACATGACCACCACACGCCGCTCCCATAGGCTATGTCCTCCAGCAAGCAGGCCACCGAGAAACCCGTCATGCCCTGAGGGGGCAGCTGTGCAAACCAGTTGGCTGAATAACGAAGTGCTATTGCCCCAATACACATACGACGCAGTTTTGTTGAGAACAGCGACGCCACCAATGTCACTGGCCACCACTCTCTAGTGCATGCTCTACTTAACATACCTAAAGCGGAAAACTGAGAGGTTAAAGTCCATCGCGTGGACAACCACCACTTTGGGTCCAGCACTGAATCAGGTATCAAGGAGTGCAAAGTGTTCTTGGATGACTTGACGCCCCTTGGAGCAGAGGAGAGCCTGGGAAGCCGTAAAGCGATCCAAACAATGGCTGTCAAGGTCCCTCCTACCCACCAGAGCAACGATCTTGAAATGCCAATGGCCACCAGACAGGCATCTCGTGGAGACAGTGATACAGGCGATACCGACCATGGATGCTTGTTGTCCAAGGAAGGAGCAGAGGTTCCATAGTTGAACCGCTGACGCACGAAGGATCGTACTCCTTTGCGAACTGGATGGATTACCTCACTACTCGGGTCATATCTGACCACCCACCCTCTATCGCCAAGCCTCCAAAACAAGTCTACGTCTTCGCCGAAACGAAGCGATTCATCAAAACCGCCAACATCCACGAGAGCCTTACGCCTAACTACCACAGCTGCTGCAGGAACATACGGTACCTGCCCATTTCTTGCCACTACCGCTGGCCACACTCCCATGTCCAGAGGGGACCTCACTGAATCATGCGCTATTAGTGAACGCTGCAGCCATGAAAGCAACCTATTCCGTGAGCCCCATTCCCCATCTCTGTATTCTCGACCTCGATCCGCAAAGATCGGTTGAACCACTCGACTGGCAACTGCGCCAACTCGAGGGTCGTTGAAGTAAGCAGTACAGCGAGCAATCCACCCAGGAGGTGGCATGCAACCTGAATCCAAGAAGGCAATTAGCTCCTCATCCATGGAACGCCAAGCAAAATTTCTTGCTGCAGCAGGGCCTTTGTTCTCTTCAAGGCGCAAGAGGGAGCCATTGAGCTGCTTTAAGTATTCCTGGATGATTGGATGATCTGAGAGTCGGTCGTTAGAGCCATCGTCTATTACTGTCACCCTTGTCCCTTCTGGCCTCACTCGAGGTAGCCTGGACAAGGTGGTACGGCATCCTTCAAGGTCTTGGTATACAGGTATGACTATACCCACTGTGCTGCGTGGTTGATGTTCAGGCAAAGGCAGTGGGTGCGCTATTTGGGCCCGAGACAGGAGACCTCGTAGGTGATCTTCGAGGTCATTAGGACTTGGATCAGTACCACTTGAACTACCCGACCCAACATCCTCAAAGATTTTTTTGGCAAGAGCAGCCCCTTCATCGGTCAAGCGAAGGATACGAAGTGGCCTACCGCCAACTAATACCTTTCGTTGTCGATCACTCCAGGTAAAGCGATCTAGGAGCACACTGCCTCGGCTTCCTGCCTTGGATTCCAATACTCATGATTTTGATTGACAAGAAATAAAAAATTTCGTACCCACATGTCGAAGCTCTACATGTTCAATGATGCATTGAAAATGATGCATTGAAGCTGGCAGCTACTCAAAGAGGATAACACCACGAATGTTCTTGCCATCCCGCATGTCTTGATACCCCTGATTCACCTCTGCAAGACTGTACGTCCTGGTGATCAGCTCATCGAGCTTTAGTTTCCCCTCTCTGTACAGATCGAGGATACGGGGCATGTCATATCGCGGATTGGCCGATCCAAAAATTGATCCGCGTAAATCCTTTTGGAACAAGGTGAGTTCAAATAACGAGAGTTGAACGTCACTCTGCAGAAATGGAGCTACAGCAGTTACCACGACTCGTCCACCCTTGGATATCAAGGACATGGTTGGAGCAATCAAATCTCCACTAGCCACACTGGTCGTTATGATTGCTTTGTCGGCAAGCCTTCCCCAGGTAAGTTGGTTGACCAAGGCATAAGCGGCTCCAAGGTCGGGGGCTGAGTGCGTGGCACCGAACACAGAGGCTTGCTCGCGTTTGAACGCCACCGGGTCAACAGCTACGATCCTTTCTGCTCCGGCAAGACGTGCACCTTGAATGGCATTCATGCCTACTCCTCCACAACCAACTACAACAACTGTATCGCCTGGAGCCACCTCTGCAGCGTATACAGCTGATCCATATCCCGTAGTCACTCCACATCCAACCAATGCTGCCTTGTCCAGAGGGATATCGTCATCGATCTTGACCGCAGAGGCTTCGTTGACCACTACGTATGGACTAAAAGTGCCGAGCAAGCAGAACGCTCCGGCTCCTTGACCCTTTGCCCTGATGCGATGTATCCCGTTGGAGACGGGGATTCCGGTAACTAGATTGGCCCCTAGGTCGCATAGGTTTTGATGTCCGCTCGAGCAAGAAGGGCACCGTCCGCATGCTGGTATGAAGGCCAATACCACGTGATCGCCCACGGAGAGGCTGTTCACCCCTGGACCAACGGCCTCCACTATACCCGCTCCTTCGTGTCCACCTACCATGGGCAGTGGTGCAGGTATGTCTCCAGTCAGCAAGTGCTCATCCGAGTGGCACAATCCTGAAGCTGCTAGCTTGACCAGCACCTCCCCTTCTACTGGATCATCCAGCTCTACCTCCTCCACGCTCCAGGAGGTGTTCAACTCCCACAGCACCGCAGCTTGTGTCCTCATATCAGCCTCATCCTTTCTCGGCTCCTAACCAACCAAGAGCTCATCGATTCAATCACTGCCTCGTAATCTTTCCCTCTGTTTGGGAATTGCCTCCCTGCTACCCGAATACTTCCGTCTGCCCATGAATCATCATCCTTGATTATTGCAAACCTACGCAAGCACTTGCTAACTGATTGGAAGACATAGATCCTGGCAAGGTACGACGCTTACTCGACCGACCAGGTGCAAGAGATTCGATCGATTAGGGCATTGCTTGGACTATCTAGTTGTAAAGCCAGCATCTACTACTAAGCAGGTTCCTGTAATGCCACTTGCAGCAGGGCTAGCTAGAAAGACAACTGCAGAAGCAATTTCGTCTGAATCGAGCAACCTACCGGTCAAATGCTGAGAAGCAAACTCATCTGAATCGGACAGATCATAAATTTTGGCGCTATGTTCCAACATTGGCCCTCTTGTAGATCCAGGGCATACTGCATTGACCGTCACCCCTTCTCCTCCTAGCTCAGTAGCCATTGCCTTGATCAAGCCAATGACGCCATGCTTGGCTGCCGCATAAGCAGCAATACGCGGCATACCCACTAACCCAGCAGTCGAGGAGATAGCTATGAATCGCCCTTGACGAGGAACGGGACGCCTCAAGATCTCTGGTATCGCTGCCTTTGCTAGGTTGAATACCCCGGTCAGGTTTACATCGATCATCGTCTGCCAAGTATTATCCGATGTCTGCCAGACACTTTGGCCTCCAGCGATAGCTCCGGCAGCTGCAATAGCAATGTCCAGGCCACCAAAACGCTCTCTAGCCATTTGCACCGCCTCATCGAGCGCCTTCGGATCACGCACATCGACAGGAACAGCCACGGCTTGCTTGTTATCAAGCTCTTCCAGTACCCTACGCAAGTCATCGCTACTGGCCAATGGATACCCTATCTCGGGATCGTCATGACAGATGTCTACGAGGACCAAGTAATACTGCCTCGATGCCAACTGACGAGCAATAGAAGCACCAATACCTCGTCCAGCTCCAGTTATGATAGCTACGGGTTGCAAAGTATTTTTTTCCGCAAACAAAGTAATCCTCCCAACTGTTACAGAGCCAGGCTAGCGATCTGACTGCACCTCACCTGACCATGAGCTACTCATGTTCTGGCCATAGTTCAGCTACCGTGGATATCAAGTCTGCAAGCATAGAGGCCAATATCCGTTTGCCCTCCCCAGCAGAGGAGCCAACCGGATCGCCAAGTACTCCATTGGGTGAAACCGACTTCACTCCGAACAGTCGCATCTCTCTCCAAATATTCACAAGAGGCTCTTTGCACCCAGCTTCCATTTGGTCGGTTCTAACCAACTCAAGAGCCAACGCCAGCATGATAGAGGTCTCTATTCGTCCTGCATGCGAATCCCAGGTCTCCCCTTTTCCTCCTGCCATGACCCCCCTTGCACGTGGCCACCATACAACGGTCTTCCTCCCCTCAGCTGCAAGTCGCTCCTGGGCAGCTAGTAGCGACTCGGCATTGCCTCCGTGTCCGCTAATCAGTACAGCCCCCCTGAACAGAGAGGCAGAGCGAACCAGCTCTACAAGAACCAGCTGCAATGCTTCAGCACCCATAGACAGCGTACCGGGGAAGTCCTTGTGCTCCCCGCTCGACCCATAGGGCAAGAGAGGTGCTACTAAAATATCTCTTCGCTGTAGTGCAAGTTGATAGGCCAGGTAGTTTGCCACAACGCTATCGGTACCTAGAGGAAGATGAGGACCATGCTGCTCTGTAGAGCCCAAGGGGACGACCAACAAGGTGTCTGCTGCTCTTGTCGCAACCTCCGGCCAGGTTAGAGTTTCGAGGCAAAAACCGCTCTCTTGTTGGTCCCATTCCTTCGACTTCTTCGACAACAGCATTCAGCTCGAAGACCCAAGGTATACATGATCTGTGCACACGATAAAAAATTTTACATTTATTAGCACTTATCGGTGCGATTGCCGAAGGCCTGGCGCCGTGGCGAGAACAAGTTCAACGATTCATTGCAGCCGGCCAACGAAGCAAATCCTCTCTTCCAGAGCTACAAGAAGATCAATCTAACAGTTGGCAGCACAACTACCTGTTGTAGTTGATAACCTCACAGTGTGGCTCAATAAAGATCCAGTAATGGTGGTCGAACAAAGACAAAGATAAAGACAAAATATTTTCGGGAATGAGAGTATTGGCCAAAAGAAGCAAAAACGTGCTTTCCTCGCAGTTCCTTCACCCCAATTTAGTGAAGGAACTGCGAGAGCAGACAGTAGGACTAGAGCGAGAGATAGAGCTCCTATGTGTGACTCTTGCCACTGGTCGCCATGTACTGCTCGAAGGACCACCCGGCACGGGCAAGTCCACCCTGCTCCGTTTGTTGGCTCAAGCCACGGGTACTGCTTTCGTCTTTGTGGAGGGCAATGCAGAGCTGACCCCGGCAAGACTCATTGGTTACCACGACCCAGCCATGGTCCTAGAGGTTGGTTACAAGCCAGAAGCCTTCGTTGAAGGCCCTCTCGTCATTGCCATGCAACAAGGAGCCCTTTTGTACATAGAAGAACTCAACAGGGTTCCGGAAGAGTGTCTAAACACGCTAGTGACCGCTCTAGCCGAAGGCGAGATATATGTTCCGAGGGTTGGCCGCATCGAAGCAGCTGATGGGTTTCGTATGGTAGCAGCCATGAACCCATTCGATGCAGTGGGGACCTCTAGGATCAGTCAAGCCGTATACGACCGTATGTGCCGAATAGCCATAGGCTACCAGGACTTCTCCGGTGAATGTGCAATAGTCGACAGACTGACCGGTCATTCCGATGAGATATCTGAAATTGCAGTAGAGCTCGTACGAGCTACTAGATCGCATCGAGACATCGTAACCGGCTCTTCTGTTCGTGGAGCTATAGACCTTACTCACCTCGCATTTGGATTGGCAAAGTTGCGTGGGGAGAGTGTACCCAGCCGCACTAGTCTGTTGGATGCCACATTGGTCGCAGTATCCGGCAGGATCAGAGTGGATGACTCGGCTCAACGTACCCCAGAGGAGATCCTTACCGAACTATTCGAAGAGGTACTGTCGAGACACTTTCAAAATACAGATAGTGAAGGTACATATCTTGAAGACCCAGGTAAACCCGCAGATGATCCAGATTTTTCCGCTACTCCGGAGGATGATCCAAGGAGATCGAACTGGGGAAAAGAGAATGGCCAGAGAATCGGTGATGCAACTACCGGACTCTCTGGCCAAGGAAAGCGTATCCTCGAGGGAAGATCAGCTGAAGCTGCTATATCACAAGCAGCTAGACGTACGGTGAGCAGGAAGTACTTAGCACGACGTTTTTCTGAATTCAGCTCACTCAGCCCTCGAGTAGGAACACTCGACGAAGATGCTGCTGTAACCATGATCAAGAACGATTCGACCAGGGGAATCGAGTTGCTCTGCGAGATGGCCAATGCCACAGATCGAATGCTCGCCAAAGCAGCACGATCTCTAGCCACGCGCATCTTCGTAGACATGAGTAGGTCGGGTCATGACAGATGTCGTGGGCTGCATCGGATCGATCGAGACCACCATAGCTTAACGGGCGATCTCGACCTGGAAGGCACTCTCGAAACCACAGGAGGATTGAGACCAAAGTCTTCAGAAGACCTTCTCACCCTCTCCTGGCACGCCAGTCGTAAGGCGCTGTGTCTATTACTCGACAGAAGTGGTTCAATGGAAGGAAATCCTCTTGCACTTGCTTGTTTGGCTACAGCTGCCACTCTTACAGCTGGAAGGTCAAGAGCAGATGTAGCAGTGATCACATTTTCCAGTGAAGCTATAGTGGTCGTCCCCATGGGATCGAACTATTCAGTCCAATCGGCAGTAAACTCCTTGCTCTCGTTACGAGGAAGCGGGACAACTGATATCTCCAACGCATTCGCCGCTGCTGAGTTGCAGTTGAGTCGTAGTCCTTGCAAAACCAAGGAGGTAGTGCTGATCAGCGACTGTGTTGCCACTGCTGGTAACAGTCCTTTGGACTCGCTGAGAGGCATAGAGCTGCTTCATGTAATAAATACCAGCTACGACGAGGATGCACAGAACATGGGAAAGCTACTGGCAAAGCGAGGAAAGGGCAACTTTCAAGTAGCGACCGATCTTTCGAAGCTAGCCACTTCATTGCAGTCCATTCTTCTATGAGTCCATGAGGATCGCTTGGCCCAAGATCGCGCCCCGCAAGTCCCTGGCTTGCATCCATGAGAAGAGCAAGATCAGTGTCAGCCAGTGCCTAGGATGGAGATTAGCAGTGATCGGTGTTACACTTAGGCTACTTCACGGTCAAGTCAGCAATTTAGCTAATCAATATGATAAATGAAAACCTTCTACTGGATCAGCACCTGACCCTGAGCCCAACGGTATCCACCAGGAAAGAGCGTTTCGGTGCTTTGGTCTACAACCATGAAAACCGCAAATTGAGTTTTATTCGTTCCGAGGAACTCCTCTGCATCATAGAGGATCTGCGACAAGGTGCCTCTGTAAAAGATGCTCTCGTTGCCAACAGGGTAGACCCTTCTAGATGGCCAACATTCGTAGCTAGTCTATCGACTTTGCTTGCACAAGGTTTCCTGGTCTCTGCTGGTGGAAGCAGTTCGTCACAGGCTGTTGTTCACACTAGTTAGCAGCTTTGTTGTTGCACGAGTAGCTGTATATGCCATGATTGAGACCATGACTGATAAGACCACTGCTACTAATACAAAGCTTCCTACTCATAGGACAGACAACGACCCGCAGCCCACCTCGTCTGTTGCCGAGAATGCCCAATTGATAGCAGAGGAAATCCTCATAGAAGAGGTATCCATAGACGGCATGTGCGGAGTTTACTAAGTTACGTCATGTCCCTACGGATTAAAGAATACCTGAGGGAAGGTCTGAGCGCTCCCATCTGCCTTACCTGGGAACTTACCTATCGTTGCAACCTAGCGTGTGTACACTGTCTATCCAACTCGGGTAATGCAGACCCTGCCGAGCTGGGTACTGAGCAAATTATGAATCTCGTCGACGAACTCGTTTCCATGGGAGTCTTCTACGTGAACGTAGGAGGAGGTGAACCGACTCTCCGTCCAGACTTCTTCGAGTTCCTCGAGCATGCCACAGCGCAACGACTCGGAATCAAATTCTCAACCAACGGAACCACTATCAATAAAAAGCGAGCACAACGTCTCGCCGGAATGTCCTATCTAGATGTCCAAGTATCCATCGACGGTGCGGATCAAAGAACCAACGATGTAGTAAGGGGAAGGGGATCATTCTCTGCAGCACTGAGAGCACTAGCCAACTTGGCCGAGGCGGGCATGAACAACGTAAAGGTATCGGTGGTAGCTACTCGTTTCAACTTGGAACAGCTGGATACCTTGGAGGCATTGGCTGCTAGATACGGAGCTACTCTACGCATTACCAGACTACGTCCCTCCGGCAGAGGTGTCAGAAGTTGGCATAGGCTTCGCCCAACGAGAGAACAACTTCGAGAACTGCACCGCTGGCTCCTCGAGCACCCCCATGTCAGTACAGGAGACTCCTTTTTCCACCTCTCTCCATTCGGTGAACAGCTCGACGGTCTCAATATGTGCGGAGCGGGGAGAGTGGTCTGCCTGATAGATCCTCTAGGCGATGTATACGCTTGTCCATTTGCTATTCATGAACAGTTCAGAGCAGGAAACGTAACCGACATCGGAGGTTTCAGACGGATCTGGGACTCCTCACTGGTTTTCGACTCACTAAGGCATGCTACGCCAACGGGCTCCTGTTCTAGTTGTTCAGTGTTTAACAACTGCGAAAGCGGTTGCATGGCCGCCAAGTTCTTTACTGGCCTGGATACAACAGGACCAGACCCAGAGTGCGTATTAGGCCATGGCGATAGTCCATTAGCCGAAGTGGAGAGGATGATCCCTCCTGCAGCTTCGTTGGACCACTCTCGCCATTCGTCTAACCCGATCGAGCAACAGCGAACCATTAGTGCTATTCCAGTATCCATCTCTACACATTGTGCATCGTGACCAGTGATCCTTCTCTGAGACTCTGTCAAGCCTTTCGCATAAGAGGCCTAGAGGCATCTTCTAGAGTGGTATTCGGCCCTCACGAAACCAATCTCGGAGAGGAGCGGAGATTCTCGCAAAGGCACGTAGCGTACTATCGCAGACGTGCTGCAGGTGGAGCAGGTATCATTGTCACCGAAGAAGCGGCTGTGAATCCCAGTGACTGGCCCTACGAGCGCTCCCCTTTAGCTAGCCTGTGCGAACGAGGGTGGAGACAGATCGCCCGTGCAGTGCACTCCGAGGGAGCATTGGCCATAGCTGCTCTCGGTCATAGTGGGGGGCAGGGAAGTTCAGCATACTCTCAAACAGCCCTACTTGCTCCATCGAGAGTGCCTGAGGTGGTAAGCCGGGAGATTCCCAAGGCCATGGAGTCAAGGGATATAGAATCAACCATCAACTCCTTCGCACGTTCCGCAATATCTGCAATAACGGCAGGCATGGATGGAGTTGAAATCAATGCTGGTCAGTACAGCCTGGTAAGGCAGTTCTTGTCTGGGCTGACCAATCACCGAGGCGATGCTTACGGTAGCAATCGTCTTCTATTTCTCAAAGAAATTCTCCAAGCCATTCGGAGCAGAACGCCAAATGCTATCCTTGGGCTTCGCCTTTGCATAGATGAACTGGCTCCATGGGCTGGCATTACTCCAGAGATAGCGGTGGAATACATCCTCGGACTGGCCAATTCGATCGACTACATCACTTTGGTACGAGGATCCATCTACAGTGCTTGGGCAACTCGACCGGACTCGCATGTGGAACCAGGATTCAATCTCCCAGCAACTCGGATGATCAAGGAAGCATTGAAAGCTCATGACCTCTCGGTAACTCTCATTGCCCAAGGTTCCCTAGTGGACCCTCGCCAGGCCGAAGATGCTATTGCCGATGGGGTTGTAGACGCAGTGGAGATGACTCGCGCTCAGATTGCAGAGCCCGACTTGGTCAGCCTCCTCAGGTTGCACGGCCTTCGAGCTCGATACCGTCCTTGTATTCTTTGCAACCAAAACTGTCAGGTTCGAGATCCTCGTAATCCCGTCATAGGATGCATCGGCAATCCTGAAGCAGGATATGAAGGCGCAGATGAGCTTCCGGGAAACTTTCTCGACACCAAGCCCCTCTCCAAGGTTTTTGACGATCAGCCAGAGAATGAGGATAGCAGCAGAGAACCAACTGGGACTGAAAGGTCTGATAGAGCTGGATTCCGAGAGTCACGGTCGTCTCCTCCCGTAATAGTCATAGGTGGAGGACCCGCCGGTCTGGAGTGCGCTCGTACCGCTGCAACAAGGGGATTCCATGTGCAACTCTACGAACGTTCCCACAGGTTGGGAGGGGCATTACGATTCATCTCCAATGCCGATGGCAAGCAACGTTTCTCTCTTTTGGCCGACTGGCTAGAGGGCGAATGCATGAGCTTGGGCGTAGAGGTGATACTTGGAGTTGAGGCGACTCCTGAGCACCTGAGTGCTCCATCCCGTGCTGTTGTCATCTGCACTGGTTCTCGACCAGGAAGACTGACATTCCCCATTTCAGCTGATGGAGTCGTGATCGATCCAGCTGAGGCATTGAACAACATCGGTAGTATCGGAGTTCCAGATGGATCTCACCTAGTAGCATGGGATCCACTGGGAGGCTATCTGGTCCTTCCTCTGGTGGAGACATTGGCTCGACGGGGATACGAGCTCACTGTAGTTACGCCCGATCTAATCGTAGGTACTCAGTTGTCTAGAACCGGTGATCTCGTTCCCCTTCAGTCGCGTCTAGCTCACTTGGACGTACGTATGCTCAAGCACCATCGGATACGTGAGGTATCAGCTGACGAGGTTGTAGTAGAGGACATCTTCACTAATAGAAGGTCGTCCATCTCTGCTGCTGGGATAATCAACGGGGGCCCCCGTTTACCCGATACCGATCTGTGGAATGCCACCAATCGCAGCTACGACCGTATTGGGGATGCCCTCGCTCCTCGCAGCATAGCTGAAGCTATATACGAAGGACGTCGTAAGGCGCTCGAACTGCCACTTTCTATATCTACTATCGGAAGCACCGTATCATCTGGAAGTTAATGACCATGTCACGATATCCCATTTTGTTCTCACCAATACGCCTTGGTCCGGTTAAGGTCGAAAATCGAATCGTCTTCTCTGCACATCTGACCAACTACGCCTCCAATGGGTTGCCTACAGCTCAGCATGCTGCTTACTATGCCTCTAGAGCTAGAGGGGGCGCGGGACTCATCATTACTGAAGAACACTCGGTGCATCCTACTGATTGGCCCTACGAGAAGATGATCCATGCTTGGAAGCCAGAGGTCGTATCCGGCTACCGCCTTATCACCGATGCAGTTCACCAATACGGCACCCCCATATTTGCTCAAATCAACCATAATGGCGGGCAAGGCAGTGGCATGTATTCACGACTGCCTCTATGGGCACCTTCCCCTGTCGCCGACCCTCTTTTCAGGGAGGTTCCCCTTGAGATAGATGAAGAGAAAATTGAGGAAGTTATCGCTTCTTACGCCGATGTTGCCCTCCGGTGTAAACAGGGAGGTTTCGATGGAGTGGAACTACAGTGTTCTCACTCCTCAATAGTCAGGCAATTTCTCTCCCCTGCTACTAATTTGCGCTCCGACCAATACGGAGGCGACCTCGAGAATAGAGCCAGATTGTTATTGGAAATAACCGAAGCAGTTCGGCATGCAGTTGGAGAAGAAATGGCCATCGGAGTACGACTGTGTGGAGACGAACTCATCGAGGGTGGAACGGGCATAACAGAGGCTGTAGAAGTAGCCAAGATGATCGAGCAACAAGGTGTAGTGGACTACATAAACACCTCGATAGGAGTAGCTACAGCCACGCTATTCACCATTGAAGCTTCCATGCAGTTCCCTCCTGGGTATGCCCTTTTCATTCCTAGTGCCATCAGATACGCCACCAACCTTCCTGTCGTTGGCGTTGGGCGTATCAAGGATCCACAACAAGCAGAGAAAGCACTTTCCGAAGGTTACTGTGACTTAGTAGGGATGGTGCGAGCTCAGATAGCCGACCCAGACTTTGCTAACAAGGCAGCGAACGGTACCCCAGAGAAGATCAGGCTATGCCTCTCTTGCAACCAAGAGTGCGTTGGAAGAATGGGGTTGAATCGTTGGTTGGGCTGCATCGAGAATCCTCGAACAGGCAAGGAAAGCCATTTGCCGCCTCGTCCTGCTCGTACCCGTAAAAGAGTTCTCGTCATAGGAGCAGGGCCTGGAGGACTTCAAACAGCCATAGCCGCATCTTCAAGAGGGCATGAGGTTCTGGTTCTAGAGGCTACCCCCCATCCAGGAGGACAGATACGCTTAGCAGCAAGCATTCCGCACAGAGCAGAGCTCTTCGATCTTGTTCGCAATCAGATGAATACCATCGCCGAACTGGGGGTGAAGATCCTCTATGAGACACCAGGTACTCTGAGGAGCATAAAGGAGATCGATCCTTCGGTTGTTGTAGTAGCCACCGGATCTATTCCACAAAGACCATCTTGGCTTCCTGCTCATCTCTACTTTCAAGATCATATTCAAGCTGGTTCGGCAACTTCCTTGTCACATCCCCACCCAGTTACCACTTTCAGTGAGCAACAATTACCAGGGGTCAGGGAGCTCTATCCGCCTTCATCCGGTGGGCCGGACAAGTTAGATGCTGATAGTGTCGAAGAGCCGATCATGGCAAGTAGAACAGTTGCAGTGGATGTCCGCCATGTACTAGAAGGTATGGCTACTCCAAGAGGTCGTGTCGTGATAGTGGACGATCTCGGTTTTCATCAAGCAACCAGCGTTGCTGAACTCCTTGCCGATCGAGGGTGCTCAGTTACGGTTACGACATCTGCCATGATAGTTGGGCAGGACTTAGGGATCACGCTAGACCTGGAAGGCTGGAATATGAGAGCAGCTGCCAAAGGCATCACTCAACTCACAGAGCTGGTTCCCGAAGGGATATCCGAAGGAGAGATCGTTTTCTTGCATCATCCAAGTGGGAACAGACTAGTTCTTCCTGCAGATTGGGTAGTTCTTGCTGTTCCACCAGAACCAAGTGAGAGCCTTTACTTCGAACTGATAGAGGAAGGTATCGAAACCTATAGGGTAGGTGATGCAGTAGCTCCTCGAAAAGCCCACGCAGCAGTTCTCGAAGGCAATGCCGTGGGAGAGATGTTGTAGAGCCATGGACAAGGGAACGATAGCAGTCATACCTGTAAGAAAAGGGTTTGCTGATAACACGGTGAGCGAGGCCATTGCTGAGGCTGGCGGTAGAGCTATCCTGATTGGCGAGGAAACGGAGAGAGCAGCCTCTTTCCTTGAGACACCTTCCCTGCAGCTGCTTTGTCTGGAAGCTGTTGCTTTCTCCCCCGCAAGGTGGTCACTGTTGCTGAGAAGTTACCTTGAAGAACAGGATCTGGTGATCATTCCTGCTACTCCAGACGGTAGAGACCTGGCTCCACGTATTGCATACGAACTTAAATGGCCACTGATCACCGGAGCTATAAAGGTAGGTCCTGGATATGCTTATACCGTCCGTCATCCCCGAGAAACAATGTTGGAGTACCGTTTCGATCGACCAGTCGTAGTCACTATTCTGCCTGGCGCAAGAGGGCTTGAACCTCTACCGTCAGGGGCGGGCCATCCAAGTATCACTGTGTCGGACTCCACAATCGCTACCGAGTCATCAGAGGAAGGGTCAGACGCGCTAGTACTGGACATACTGTCCAGTACACCAGGTGAGCTCAACTTGACAGAGGCTGAAAAAATTATTGCTGGCGGAGCAGGATTGGGAAGCAAGGACGCTTTCGAGCTTCTCGAATTGCTTGCCGCTCGATTAGGTGCAGCAGCTGGAGCAACCAGAGTGGCTACGGATGCAGGGTGGTTGTCACATGATCGCCAAATAGGCAGTACCGGTGTTACCGTAAGGCCATATTGGTACGTAGCACTAGGCATCTCTGGCGCCAGCCAACATCTAGCTGGGGTAGTTGACCCTGAACATGTAGCTGCAGTGAATCTGGATCCTAGTTGCCCCATGATGGCCCTGGCAGAATTGCCCATAGTAACCGATGCGCCAAAGGTTCTCGATGAGATGGTCAAAATGCTTTCAGCCAACCGTCTCTCGACTGAGTTCATGAATCAACAGGTATAGGAGAGTCGCCAGGTGAGCGTGACCACTCAAGCAGTCGTTGTCGGTGCTGGGCCTGCGGGTTCAGCGGCAGCATTAGTGCTTGCTCGAGCTGGTTTCGAGGTAATCCTGTTGGAACGAGGTCCCTATCCAGGATCCAAGAACGTATACGGTGGAGTAGTTTACGGACGCATCCTCGATGAGTTGATACCGCAGTGGTGGGAGAACGCTCCTATCCAAAGATGGATCACTCGTAGATCCACTATGGTGTTGACTGATTCTCAAGCGCTGAGCGTGGACTTTCGAACACAACATTGGAAGAGGCAGCCGTTCAATGGTGCAACTGCCTACAGATCAGAGTTTGATCCGTGGTTGGCCCATCAGGCAGAAAAAGATGGTGCCAAACTGCTTTGCTCTACTACTGCCGTTGGTCTTCTCAAGGAGAACGGGAAAGTAGTTGGTGTCCGCACTGACAGGCCAAATGGTGATCTTTACGCAAAGCTGGTGGTGGCGTGTGACGGGGTCAATTCATTGTTAGCAAAAGAAGCTGGCCTCTATGAAGATCTCGATGAAAGCAACTTCACCCTGGGCGTAAAGGAAGTCTGGCACCTAGGGAAGAAAGAGATAGACAGTCGCTTCGGCCTGAGTACAAATGAAGGGGTTGACATAGAGATACTGGGAGGTACCAGCCCCATAGCTGGAGGAGGTTTTATATACACGAACTTGGATACCCTTGCGATTGGTGCAGTCCTTCGTTTGACGGATCTTGCTGCCTCTCGTAAACGGCCGGAGGAAATCGTAGCGAAGCTCCGTTCTCATCCTGCTATCGCTCCATGGTTCATTGGGAGCCACCTTGTAGAGTACTCTGCTCACTTGATACCTGAGGGAGGATATCACTCCATGCCCAGGCTGGTTGCTGATGGTCTACTCGTAGCTGGTGATGCAGCAGGGATGTGCTTGGCCACAGGTGTATGGCTGGAGGGGATCAACTACGCTATTGGCTCTGGAGCTATAGCAGGAAAGGTAGCTGCGGCTGCTCTGGCGCGAGGCGACTACTCTTCCTCCATGCTCTCGAAGTATGAATCCGAGTTGCACCATAGCTTCGTCATGAAGAACCACAAGAGGCTTCGTCACCTTCCTCATCTGGTCTTGTCAGAGCGGCTGCAATCACGTTATCCCCAAGTACTCTGTAACGTAGTTGACAACATGTTCACGGTACGCGATCCACTTCCCAAACCGCGACTTTCTCAGCTGGTACGAGCAGAGTTGAAGAAAGCAGGAGTGCGGGGCACAGAGGTGCTCGCCGACCTTCTAAGTATTCTCCGGGATCTCCAATGACCTCGATGAAAAAGACCCACGCTCGCCGTTACCTCAAGCTCTCACACCAGATCCGTCTACAGTACCAGAGGGATCTCCAATGAAAAAAGCCTACGCTCGCCGTTACCCTTCGGTAAAGAGTAGTCTTAGCAAACACAACTCGACGAGACGCAATGAACCAACATATAACAGGTCATTGTTATATGACAGACCACTACCCTACGAAGAACTTGACTGGGCAGAGAGTTCCCCACTACCAAACGATCAGCTGTTGCATCCAGTTGCCTTCGAGGATCGTATGAACAGCGTACGCTTCGTCGTGCACGAACGCCCCCACATCACCATAGACAACGATGCTTGTAGGGGATGCACCACTAAAGCATGCGTGACTGCTTGCCCGGCAGGCCTATTTGTGCCTACAGCAGACGGTGGCATCCTCTTCAACTACGAGCAGTGCTTCGAATGCGGGACGTGCTACATGGTCTGCAACAACAAAGGAGCAATTAACTGGAATTACCCTATAGGGGGGTATGGAGTGGAGTTCCGATATGCCTGACCACGCTAAACTCCTAAGAACCTTGGGAACAGAAACCTCTTGCTTGACCATAGGAGTAGCCATGAAAGGGGATGAAACGGCTACGATGAACTATCCTCTCACCGATAGTGGTGATCATACCAAGCGGCATGCAGCAATTCCTTTCTCCGATCAAGCAGCCTTGGAGGTTGCCCTTTCGCTCAAGAACGACCTAGGTGCCAAGGTGCTATGTTGTTCCGTCGGTTCCATACAAGTCAGATCCATGCTTTCTTCAACGTTAGCCCTCGGAGCCGACCAAGCTGTACTAATTATGAGCCCGAGCGGTCTCTCCAATGTGGAAATAGCAGCCAACCTTGCTGCTACCTTGGTCAATTGCTCTTTCGTGTTCTGTGGAAGCTCCAGTAATGATGCCCTCACCCCCGCAGTACCTGGACTGCTGGCAGCAATGCTCGAAGCCCAACAGGCTCTAGGTGTATCAACCATAACTGTAAGCTCTGGGAGTACCACAGCAGAAGCAAACAGCCAAGAGCACCAGACTGAAGACTCAGATGCTCCCGATCGTCCCCCTTCGCTTCTAGTAGAGCGAAAGTTTGCCCGTGGAAAACGTGAACTCCTCAGGTTGACCCCTAGAGGAGTCATATCGGTGGATCCCTATGCGGCAAAGCTGCGCAGAGCCTCTCTGGATGCAGCTCTTGCCAGAAGTGAAGCGGAGGTGGTAGTGAGACCAACTGTGTCCTTGCCCACTCAGTGGCAATCCATGGTGCTCCACCCAATTGGATCTTCTCCTTATCGACCACGGACCAAGCTCCTGCAAGGACCTGATCAAAGTCTTCCTGTCCAAGAGCGCATCGCTGTGCTACTAACAGGAGGAAATCCTGCTAGACGAGCCGAGCCATTGTACTTGGATCCCAAATCAGCTGCCCAACTACTGCTTGAGACCATATCCGCTTGGGATCGGAGTGAACGAAGATGATCCTTCCGCATACCGCCCTCAACTCGTGTCCACTGGTCATCTCATGAGCGAACTTTCAAGTATGGTAAGTAGATGAGTCGTCCAACCTCTCGCGTGCTGTTGAATACCGGAGATGGCAAAGGTAAATCCTCCGCAGCCTTCGGGGTAATGGTTAGAGCTTGGGCTAGAGGGTGGACCGTAGGCGTCGTGCAGTTCATCAAAAGCGAGAAATGGGTGGTAGGAGAGCGCAAGCTAGCCCGTCATCTAGACATAAACTGGCACACCCTTGGGGATGGCTTCACATGGGAGTCGACTGATATCGACCACTCTGCTCAAATGGCTCGACATGCATTCGAAGTGGCTGCAGAGATGTTGAAGAGTGGAAACTATGATCTTATAATCCTAGATGAGTTTACTTATCCCTTGACCTACGGCTGGATAGAGAAGGATGCAGCCATTCAAGCCATCAAAGGTCGCTCCCCGAAGACCAATGTTGTCATAACCGGACGTAATGCACCATTGGAGTTATTGGAACTAGCGGACACAGCCACGGAGATGCGCAAGTTGAAGCATGCCTATGATCAAGGTATCCGGGCCAGAAAGGGCATAGAATACTGAGGCGCAGAATACAGTGAATATACTGGGCAACCGATTGGTCATAGCAGGGACTCATTCCGGGGTAGGCAAGACGACTGTAGCTGTGGGGATAATGGCTGCTCTACGAAAACGTGCTTTCAAGGTAGGAGCAGCCAAAGTAGGCCCTGATTTCATTGACCCTGGTTACCATGGACTAGCCACAGGAAGACCGAGCAGGAATCTCGACCCATGGATCATGGGTGAACGCTATATAGCTCCAGGTGCACTCAGGGCAGCCGATGGCACCGACTTACTGATCATTGAGGGGGTGATGGGTCTTTTCGACGGGTCTTCCATGCCTCGACCTCCGGTTGATCCAACTATCCGTACCTCGTTCTCTGAAAGTCCATTATTTGGAAGCACAGCTCATGTGGCTAATTTGCTTGCTTCCCCTACCGTACTAGTAGTTGACGCATCGTCCATGAGCACCTCCATAGCCGCTTTGGTTCAGGGATATGCACACTTTCACCCTTCTGTCCCTATATCTGGAGTCATCCTCAACAAAGTGGCTGGAAAGGGTCATGAAGAGCTACTCCGTTCCTCCCTGGAGCTCACAGGCATACCTATCTACGGGGTGCTTTACAGGGATGACGCCTTCTCTTGGCGGGACCGACATCTTGGTCTCGTACCGGTCGTAGAGAAGACCAAGGAGGTATCTACCAGTATAGTCAGGCTGGCGACAGTGACGGAGAGGTCCGTTGATATAGAAGGACTACTCAAACTAGCTGCGCAAGCCCCAGCAATTCCAGCTGAGTATCTTCCTCCGGCTGTACGAACAGGAAGCGCAAGAGTAGCAGTGGCTTCTGGGCCAGCTTTTAGCTTCATCTACCCTGACAATCTGGAAAGACTCCGACAAGCAGGTGCTGAGATAGTCGAGTTCGACCCCTTATGCGACGAGAAGTTGCCGGAAGGTGTCTCAGCTCTGTACATAGGGGGCGGCTTTCCAGAGGTTTATGCCGAAGCGCTTGCTGCTAATACTTCTCTCAACGCTGAAGTACGCGACAGAATTGATCGAGGACTTGTCACTTGGGCAGAGTGCGGGGGAATGCTGTGGTTGGCTCGCTCCATGGATGACAAGAGGATGAGCGGGGTGCTGCCAGCAGAGGCAAGAATGACCAATTCGTTGACGCTAGGTTACCGCATTGCCAAGGCAACAACGGACAACCCTCTCGTCCCTGAAGGCTATCCTCTGAGAGGACACGAGTTCCATTATTCTTCCATGGACCCCCCTGGTAGAGCTCTAAGGATCTTCGCCCGCAACCATCACGAGCACGGAGGATATGCTTCTTCAACACTGATAGCCTCTTACTTGCACTTCCATCTCGGTGCTGATCCAAGGCCTGCTCAGCGTTTTGTGAAGATAGCTTCGGAATCGCTAACTACTACTTCAACCCGTTGATCGTGATCTTCTTCGGGTAAACTGTCTTTTATTTGTTCGTCGAAGCCAATCCCAATAGTTACAGTAGAGGCAGGCAAGGTCTGTAAGAATTTGTCGTAAAATCCCTTTCCATATCCAATGCGAGCTCCACGTCGGTCAAAGCCGAGACCCGGTACCAAGACGACATCGATCAGTTCAGCAGGAACCGTCCTCTTTTCAACCGGTTCCATCGTACCGTATTCGCTTCTTTCCAACTCCAGCGAAGCGTCATATATCACTGGATATAGCCGTGCCCCATCTATACGAGGCACGAGTACTAGTTTGCCATGGCTGAGAAGCCGTTCAAGTATGAGGGATGTATCCACCTCGCTAGCAAAGGATATAAAGCCCATAACCGTCTTTGCACCCATCAGGACAGGAAGATCGAACAGTCTTCTGGCCACTGACACAGATTTACTTTGTCTCACGGCGAAAGGAATGAGGTCTCTTTCCTGACGTAGTTGCTTGCGCAGCAGGGCTTTAGCAGCAACTATAGAGTTCATCATCTACTACCTTAATCGAGGGTGCTTTTCAGTAATGTGAACCTTCCCGTTCTCGAGTACAGATTGCAGCGGTGCTGAGTGCAAGTCTCACCGTTGCATCCGATGGGGGCAGCGGCTAAACGGCTACCATCCGTCCCGTGAAGTACCGGCCGCTGGTAACAGCCCCGTGGATTGGTGGTTGCCCCGCCAGTGCTCCTTGATCCCATAGCTATAAACCAACGGCTTACGGGACGCTCGTCGGTCAGTCGACAGGACCTTTGCTAAGACAACAAGAGCTACCTGTTGTCGCTGTTCCAGGGCGCGATTCCCTGGTGGAAGTCGGGAGCGCTGTTCGCCCAGCGGCTCGAAAGATTCCTCCGTAGTTTTAAGAATGGTTTCTGGCGCGTTTGCTAAACTTAAAATTGTCTTTGGCGATGGGGCTCGCCATTATTTGCTGGGTGTAGTTTTCGGCAAACAGTAGCTTTGCGCAGGTCAAGAGCACCAGCTGATAGCTCCTTCATCATATGCAGTTGTTGTGAAGGAGTAGCTATGCATGAGGTAAACGAATTAAACGATCTGGTAAACCTGGCAAAGCAACTGGCAGAGGCTGTGGAAGATCGAGGTGAGTTGGCCGTGCGAGCTCAACGCCTGGTTGAACGAGTCAGCACGGGGCAGTTCCACATCGTTGTCGCTGGTGATTTCAAACGGGGAAAATCCACCTTGATCAATGCCTTGCTCGGAGAGGAGGTTCTTCCTAGCGGAGTACTCCCTCTGACCGCCATCGCTACGGAAGTACACTTCGGGCCGAGAGCTACTCAGGTGGTTCATCTGGACGGGTCATCCATTCGTATACCCGAAGAGGAGATATCACTGTATGTCACCGAGAGATTTAATCCAGCAAACATACGCCGTGTTGCTCGTGTAGAAGTTTATCGAGAATCTCCCTTGCTAAGATCCGGCCTTGTGCTGGTAGACACTCCTGGAACAGGCTCTGTGTATCTTCACAATAGCGAGGAGGCACAGGGTGCACGCCAAAGAGCCGATGGTGCGATCGTGGTGCTATCAGCAGATAGTCCTCTGTCGCAAAATGAGAAGGAGCTATTGGCATCCGTAATAGATCAACATGGCCGGGTGTTCGTAGTCTTGAACAAAGTCGATTACTTGAACCCTTCCGAGATTCGTGAGGTAAGAGAGTTCATAGAAAAGTCGCTTGCTGAGCTCTCTCGGACACCTCCTACTCTGTACTGCATCGCAGCCAAGAATGCTCTTGCCGCAAGACTACGTGGTGAAGCTCCAAGTGACAGTGGGGAGTTCGAAAAGTTTCTCTCTGAACTTATATCTTTCGTGGAGAGAGACCTTGTCGGTGCTCGCGATATAGTAGCCCGCCGTGAGCTAGAGCGAATTTCTATAGACCTAGAGAACATGATTGCTCTAGAGAATGCAGCTCTTGATCTTGACGTAGCTACTCTTACAGAAAAAATTGCCAAATTCAAAGAGGAAGCAACCGTCATCCGCACGGGTTTCGAAGAGGACTCTGTACTTCTTCGTCATGAAGTGAATCAACTTACCGCTTCCATAGCTGATGATCTAAACAATTTTGCTACCAAGGAACCGTTCAGGTGGATGGGGGTACTGAGCGATACTGCTGGAATCCTTCCCCTGTCTGGCCTCGATGAAGGTTTATTAAACAAAGTAGAGGAGTGTGTACGTAACGGTTTCGAAGAGTTCAGGCAAAAGGAGACAGAGCGAGTAGACAGAGCATGGCGAGAGATAGCCGATCGCTTCCGCTACAGGACACAAAAAAGAGTTGATGCCCTGCGGCAACTTGCAGCTTCTATATTCGAGGTAACCGTCCCTAGCCTTCCTGTTCCGCAGCTGGAGGAAGAGCAGGAACGATTTTTCTATCTCTTCTTGCACATCGGGTCTGCAGGTATCACTCTAACACCACTTCTGCGCAGGTTACTGCCTGGGGAGGTAGCACGACGAAGGGCCTTGACCAAAGCGCAACTGTACCTGAAAGAGGAGTTCGCCAAACATGCTGGGAGGGCGCGGTGGGACTTGACCCAACGAGCAGAGACACTGCGTAGAAAGTTCGAGTCGACGATGCGTTCAGAGGTAGAGGGGGTAACCGCTTCTATCCTCGAGGCGATAACTCGAGCAGAGGATCTACGCAGTGCCAGTCAAGCTCATCGACAAGCTAGAGAATCAGTGAACGCTGCTTCATTGGAGGCAGCTTCACGTATAATTGCAAAAATACGTTCGCTCGCTTTACCACAGAAATAGCGTTCTGCCACCTCGCAAAGGTGAGCTCACGCTTACCGTCCGCTCAATGCTCGTGAATGATCACACCTCTGATGTTTTTGCCATCAAGTAGATCTTGATATCCTTGGTTGATCTCATCTAGCGTATATGTCTTGGTGACTAGCTCATCGAGCTTAAGCAAGCCAGCTCTATAAAGGTCCAAGAGCTTGCCGATCTCGTAAACGGGATTGGATGACCCGAAAAGCGTTCCCTTGACCGTCTTCTCGAAGAGCGTCATGACCGCCCCAGGTAGTTGGACTGTATATTTACTTGGATCCGCCAACCCGGTTATCACCATCGTGCCACCCTTGCGAATGGCATTAAAACCAGCTTGCACCACTGCTTCGTTTACGATGTCCACCGTGACGATAGCCTTGTCAGCTCCTACACCTCGGGTTAGATCCCCAATTAGAGTTGCTGCTTCCTCAGCTGAGGACACCGTATGAGTAGCCCCGAGCTGAGATGCCATCTCCCTTTTGTTGGATAGAGGATCTACGGCAATAACCTCCTTGGCACCAGCAAAATGTGCTCCTTGAACAGCATTTATACCAATGCCACCAATGCCGTAGATTACAACCGTATCACCAGGTTCTACCTCGGCAGCATGTACAGCTGATCCCCATCCGGTCGGGACCCCGCAACCAACTAGTACAGCAGTACTGAGGTCGAAATCATCATCAACTTTCACACAGGATGCCTCAGAGATAACGGCGTATTGAGAAAAAGTACCCAACATGCAAAGTCCCCCGAGATCCTGTCCTTGGTAATGGAACCGATAGGTTCCGTCAGGTAAGCATCCATCCATGATGGTTGCCCCCATATCGCAAAGATTCTGATGTCCGGTGGAACAAAAGCGACAGTGGCCACAGGATGGGATGAAGGAGCACACTACATGATCGCCTGGCTTTACCCTGGTAACTCCCGGGCCCACCTCCTCGATTACCCCAGCTCCTTCATGTCCACCAACGATTGGGAAACGCGGTACGAGATCACCGTGGCGCAAATGCTCATCGGAATGGCATAGGCCTGCTGCTTCGAAGCGGATGAGCACCTCGCCATCCTTTGGAGGATCAAGGTCTACTTCTATTACATCCCAATCCTGGTGAACACCCCACAACACGGCTGCTTTGGTCTTCATGTACTCCCCCTTCTTGCCATTGGCCTTTAACTGTACTGGCCAACGACAACCTTAACAATACAAACAAATATCTTGCCAGTCGCTCTGGTTGCCTTGATTGGCCTGATCTGCTCGGCGGCTTCGACAACAGGTACCGCTCTGGATACCTTGATCAGCCACCCACATCATCATGCCGTGGAGTCGCTGCAGTAGAAAGAAACTCCTCAACTCCTCCAAACAATCCATACCGAGCGTTATCCACATCATGGGGAAGACGGCTTCTGGCGAGGATGTACTCCTCGAACGGATAGGCAAACTGTGGATCGAATCCCGCCCAGAAGGGAGAATCGGGGTCAATTTGAGTGGCATGAGCATGCAGTGCAGCAGATACTCTGCTCAAGTACTTGGATATGTCAACACGTACGACGTTATCGGAGAGCTCAGGCAATTTATCCACCCAACGATCATCGAAAGGGGGATTCATGCCTCGAGAACGAAAGTTGGCAATGATAGACCTCGCTCGTTCTTTCGACCATACTACGTAGTAGAGCTTCAAAGGAGCGAACGGAGGCCCAGCTCCTGGGTAGACGTTTCCATCGGCTGCAGCCTCGAAAGCAGCTACTGTCACCTCATGAGCCTTCAAGTGGTCAGGATGACGGTATCCCCCTTGCTCTTGAGGGTAAGCCACAATCACCTGGGGTTTCGAGCGTCTGATCTCTGCCACGAGTCGCTCGACTGCTTCGGCTATGGGAGCAGCAGCAAAACTATGTGGATGGCTATTGGCTGGAGAACCAGGCATTCCTGAATCACGGTAGCCGAGGAATCGAATCTCATCGTACCCAATTAGGGTTGCTGCCTTGTTTAACTCCTGCTTACGGATACGAGCAAGGTTGCTACGCACCTCCGGAGTGTCCAACCTAGGGTTGAGCACGTCCCCCTCTTCGCCCCCGGTGCAGCACACAAGTACTGTATGCACACCGGCATCGTGGTATAGGGCTACGGTGCCGGCTCCCTTGGATGATTCGTCATCAGGATGAGCATGGACTGTCATCAAACAGGCGGCCATATAGACAACCTACCTCACGTGATATATAGACGGTCGCAGGATCAACTATGCTATTTGTAGGCTGCCTCCTCAAGGGGCACCTCCCCACACAGAGTGCATTACCACACGACGGAGGGACCAGGCTAATGGGCGTGATGAAGCGATTATCAGGGATACTACAAGCTAAGGCCAACAAGGTCTTGGACAAAGCTGAGGATCCAAGGGAGACGCTCGATCTCTCTTACGAGAAACAGCTGGAGCAACTCCAACAAGTACGGCGGAGCGTTGCCGATGTAGCCACTGCTCGCAAACGTATAGAACTGCAAGCACAACAGCTACAACAATCAGCAGCCAAGCTACAAGATCAAGCGCGTCAAGCAATGTCGCAGGGCAGGGAGGATCTTGCTCGCGAAGCCCTTCAACGACGCGCTGGGATAGCTAGCCAACTACAGGATCTGGAAGCACAACATCAGCAAGTGGCTGCTCAGGAACAGAAGCTTATAGCTACCACTCAACGACTTCAGGCACAGGTCGAGTCATTCAGGACTCAGAAAGAAACCATCAAAGCCACTTACACGGCGGCCAAGGCACAGACCACTATTGACGAAACTCTCTCGGGCATCTCAGAAGAGATGAGCGATGCTGGGTTGGCTCTACAACGAGCCAAGGACAAAGTCGAGAATATGCAAGCACGCGCTGGTGCGGTCGACGAGCTCCTCGCTTCTGGAGCCCTCACCGATCTCACCCAGCCCGTAGACAGCATTCAAGCGGAATTGGACAAGACTTCTACCAATGCACAGGTCGAGGCTGAGCTCGCTCAGCTGAAGGCTGAACAACTTGGAGCTGCTTCACCTGCAGGGGCTCTTTCGGCTCCAACACCACCTCCTGAGCAAGATCAACAGCAAGATGTTGCCCCAAGCGATGGTAGCCCGGCATGATCGTTCGTATTCTCGGTGAAGGCCAATACGAGCTGCCAACCAACTACCACGACCACTTGGCTGAACTAGATGAGGAGTTGGCCAAGGCCATCGAAGCAAACGATGAGGCAGCATTCTCTGCAACACTCGATGCTCTCATTCACGAGATCAAATCAGCGGGTACGCCTGTGGAGTTGGACAGATTCGTTCCGTCCAACATGATTCTTCCTTCCTTGGACACGCCTCTTTCCGAAGTAAAAGAGCTTCTTGCGGAAGGTACAATAGGAGAACAAGGGTAAATCATGGCATCACGCAGTCGTTTCCCGGCAGACAAGGGCTTGGTTGCACGCATGACGTTGACCATGTTCCTGCTTGGACTTCTGTATGTACTCTTTGTGGGGGTCTTGATTGCCCTAGGCATCCCCTTGATCTTGGTCTTGGTCATAGCAGTAGTAGTTCTGTTCATTCAGTACTATTTTTCCGACAAAATCGCTCTGTTCGGTATGCATGGGCATATAGTGACTCCCGAACAAGCTCCTACATTACATGGGGTAGTTGATCGTCTTTCCGCCCTTGCCAACATGCCTAAACCGCGAGTAGCTATCGCAGATAGCGATATACCTAATGCCTTCGCCACGGGGAGGAATCAGGCCAATGCGGTGGTGTGCGTCACTACTGGGTTACTCAGGAGACTCAATGAACCAGAGTTGGAAGCAGTGCTCTCTCATGAGCTCTCGCATGTCGCTCACCGAGACGTGGCCGTAATGACCATAGCCAGCTTCTTGGGGATTTTGGCAGGACTATTGACCAGGGCAATGCTTTATGCTGGATTATTCGGTGGTTTTGGTGGTGACAGGGGCAGTGCTGAGGGTGACCAGCTCGCTATCATGGAGCTAGGTATCATGCTGGTATCAGCAATAGTTTACGTAATCAGCTTCCTATTGATTCGAGCTCTATCCAGGTATCGGGAGCTCGCTGCCGATCGTTCAGGTGCCATACTGATAGGTCGACCATCACTACTGGCCTCAGCTCTAGTAAAGATATCTGGAGAAATGAGTCGTATCCCTACTCGTGATATCCGCTCAGCTCAGTACTTCAATGCTTTCTACTTCACCCCAGCAATGACTAATGGTCCGAGCATATCCAACTTGTTCTCCACACATCCATCACTTCAGAAGCGACTGGACCAACTGTCCAGACTAGAGGCTCAGATGGAGCGTCCCGCGTGAAACTATTCGATACACTTCTAGGCCGAACCAAACCTGTTCAAGCCAATCTGGACAATTTATTTGCCCTACCGGGAGCAGCGATCACACTGGAGACAGCAGCGGGATACAAACCAACTGGCCGCGCTGGTGTTTGTTTCAAGCCACCTGCAGGCCAAAGCTTCGCTGACATACGACAAGAGATAGAACAAATCTTGGAGATGCCCGATCCAACCTCGAAGAACAACGCTCTGCTCAAGGACACCACCGACAACTACGGCTATCAATGGATAGTGGTGACCAATGATGATTTTGATGCATTGGTCACTCAAGTACATGTAGTCAACTCTTCACTTGCTGAAAATGGATACGGTCCCCAGCTGCTCTGTTCGGTATTCGGATTTGCGAGCACCACAGGAACTGATACGCCAATGTACCTCGTTTACCTATTCAAACAGGGCAGTTTTTACCCGTTCGCTCCCCTGCCCAACGAACGCAGGGACAACGAAGCAGAACTACGCTTGAAGAGCATCTGTGCAGGAGACCTGCGGATTGAGCCTGACCTATCCAGATGGTTTCCAATCTGGGATCTACCGCTTTGAATACGGTTCACTGAAGACGTTCCTGCCCTCTCTTGTCCTCATCCCTCTGGGCATCCCTGTACAAGACTTTCAATACGTACACATGTCCTTGGCTAGAAAGACTACTAATACGAAGTTAGCCACATATGCAACTATCTGTAGCTGAGATCAAGTTCATCTCCTATATCTGGGAAGAACAATGTATCAATACAAAGTTGCTTTTGGGATAAGGCCATGTACAACCATTCGATGAAAGTGTAACAAAAATTTAATACCCCTCCCCAGGGGGGTGGGGTATACTAAAAGTGTGATACCCGAGCACAAACAAGCGGCACTGCAAAGACTGAAGACCATTAGAGGGCACCTCGATGGACTCATCAAAATGGTCGATTCAGAGGTGTACTGCCCGGAATTGATGAAACAAGTAGCCGCTGTACAGGCTTCGCTGGAACGCGTCAATCGCATTCTTCTTCAAAACCATCTGGAGACCTGTGTCACCGAAGCAATCCAACAAGGTGGTGGCAGAGAGAAGATAGCTGAGCTAATCGAGGCATTGAGATATAACGGTGGCCTGACCGACTTTCGTGAGCGAGGATCGGATGCCTTTGATACAACATTATTGAACGGACATACGAGCTGTAGAGAAAGCTCAACGAACAAGGATGGAGAGACAGCCAAACAGCGGATGGATCACGGTGGATGCTGATGTGGACAACTATGCCCTCGGTCATTGGGTGGGAGTACTAGCTAGACGAATTTGCTCTCGGAAAGGAGCAATGTATCAAAGGTCTGCCATTTGTTCGATGGAAACAAGAAACAAGAAAGAGGAAATAAGGGTAAGTGAACAAGAGTATTCCTTTGTCAACTGAGAACCAATCGGTTGATACTACCCCCGACGATGGCCACTTGGCCCATCCAGTGCTAGACCTTACTGTCTTGGACATAAAAGGCATGACCTGTGCCTCTTGCGTAAGGCGAGTGGAAAAGGCTATCTCCTCTGTAGAAGGGGTAAAGGCTGCTAGTGTAAACCTGGCTACCGAAAAGGCAGAGGTTTCCCTGGAAGGTTCTGTATCACCAGAACAACTAATCGAGGCTGTAAGACGAGTTGGCTACGAAGCAGAACTGGAGATTGCAGATACCGACATCAACCCCGTCGAAAAACGACGGGTGCAACGTACGGCTGAACTACATAGACGTCAGCTGCAGTTGGCAACGGGTATAGCCTTCAGCATAGGAGTCCTAGTAGTGGAGTACGGTTTCCCTCATGCATCTTGGTCGAGGCTAACCCAACTCCTTCTTGCACTCCCTGTATATCTGTGGGTTGGTTGGCTCTTCCACCGCCCGGCGATAGTATCCGCCTTGCACGGCAGCGTAAACATGGACACTTTGGTTTCTCTTGGATCAACTGTCGCTTTCATCTACTCCGTTGTAGCCACTATCTTCATCCCCAGGGCAGCCACCTACTTCGATGTGGCAGCTTTGATCATAACTTTCATCTCCATAGGCAAGTACCTGGAAATAGTAGCTAAGGGCAAGGCATCTCAAGCAATCGAGATGCTGGCCTTGCTCCAGCCTCAGATCGCCCACCGACTGGGGAAGGGAGATACAGTTATGGATACACCTGTAGACCGGTTGGTTCTGCAGGATAAGGTACTAATCAAGCCAGGAGAGCGAGTACCAATCGATGGTCTGGTGGTAGAGGGAGACTCTGAAGTGGACTGCTCGACCATGACCGGCGAGTCCATGCCCGTACATGTCAAGCCAGGAGACAGTGTGTTAGCTGGTACAGTCAATGGTTCTGGGCCATTGGTCGTCGAGGTGAATCGTACAAGTGACAATACAGTTCTCGCTCAGATCATCTCTTTGGTCGAGAAAGCACAAGCCGAGAAGGCTCCTATCCAACGACTGGCCGACCGAGTATCAGCTGTATTCGTTCCAGTGATCATAGCGATTTCATTAGCAACCTTTGGGGGGTGGCTGCTGTACAGCCACAACTTCACTGAGGCCATGATTCCAGCTGTTGCAGCTCTAGTGATTGCTTGCCCTTGTGCCCTTGGGCTAGCTACTCCTGTAGCAGTGATGGTCTCTTCTGGCAAGGGAGCTGAGATGGGCCTCCTCATCAGAGGTGGAGAGACCTTGGAACAAATTCATGCACTGACTGCGATCGTCGTAGACAAGACAGGTACTTTGACCATGGGTGAACCAACCGTGGTAGATATGCTCCCCCTGGGAGATCGAGATCTCCACACTGCACTAAGCCTAGTTGCTCGCATAGAGGCCACATCGGAACATCCGTTGGCTAAAGCGATAGTTCGTAAAGCGCAAGAGTACGGAGTGAGTATAGAGCGTACTTCTCTTGAATCGGTCAAGAGTATACCCGGAATGGGGATAGAGGGCACGATCGACCAAAAGGTGATAAGAGTAGGGGCAGCTACATGGATCGAGGGTTTTATCGGAAAAAGCCATATTCCAAACGAGCTGTCGGCGGCCGATAAGACGATCGTGCTAGCAGCAGAGGACAATCATCCCATCTTAGTGTTGGCTATTGCTGATCCTCTGCGTCCCGATGCTGTTGCAGGTATTGCGAAGCTGCACTCCATGGGGCTCAAAGTCATACTCGCCACTGGAGACAATGAAGTTACCGCCCAGTCAATCGCACATCAACTAGGAATAGACGAAGTGCACTCGCAGATGACTCCGCAGAGCAAAGCAGAACTGGTCTCCTCTCTTCAAAAAGTTGAAAAAGGCAAGCTGGCTATGGTGGGTGATGGAGTAAATGATGCACTTGCCTTGACCGTAGCCGACGTAGGGATAGCCATGGGAACCGGTAGCGGCACAGCTATGGCGAGTGCAGCCATCACTCTGGTGCACGGAGACATAGGGGCTGTGGCTGACGCCATAGCTTTGTCCAAGGCCACCTTGTCTATCATCAAGCAGAATTTGGCCTGGGCATTTGGGTACAACTTGGTTTTGGTACCTCTTGCTGCTTTCGGGACAATACCTCCAGTTGCTGCTGCAGCCGCGATGGCGGCCAGTTCGGTAAGTGTAGTAACCAACTCGTTAAGACTCCGGCGGTTCCACAATGGCTGAGGTGACACCGCCTCACCTTTGGGCGTCGGTAAAATCAAACTCCTCCGGCGGTTCCACAATGGCTGAGGAGAACTCGACCTTCTTGGTGAACAATTGTAGGACAAAGCTGGAAGAACAATAGCAGGGTGAGCAATAGTACTAGAGACTTGAAAGGAGAACTAACTGTCATGGCGAGTATGTCAGCTGTAGCAGAAGATATATCTTGCAATCATTGCAAGCACACTATTGAGAGTGCATTGGGCTCGTACAAAGGCATACAGAAAGTATCGGTGGACGTTGATAGCAAAACAGTGGAGGTCGACTACGACGATACCCAGGTAAGCTGGGAAGAGATCAGCTCAGAGCTTGCCGAGATAGGTTATCCGGTGAGTTGACCAGTAGGCATGAGCTCGACCTCTATAACTGAAGGAGAGATCAGCTACTGCAGCTATTGCGGCCAACCTTACGGCTCGTGCAGGGGAAGCTGTAGAAACAACCTCGATCCACCACGCTTCTGTCCCGTGTGCGGTTATCGACTAAGCGTTATAATCACACCGCTTGGCTTCCGTGCCAAGTGCAGAACCCATGGGGAGTTGGATTTGGCACATTAGCTAATGCAAGTGTCAACTCTTGGGAACTTCTAGGCTATTGGTGACTTCAGTCAGCGATGAAGCCACCAACAAGCCCTCATGCTGCTCCAGCCACTCACGGTTCCGTTGATGCAATGGAGATTGGTAGTCGTAGCGGTTCAAGAATACGATGGTTCGAGGCAGCTTGGACAGTGCGGCCACGGCAAGTCGCACATGGCTTATCGTCCCTAGTCCAGGATGAGCTACCAGTATTGCCGCATCAACTCCTGCAGCAACGAGGAGATCGGCTGCGTCGCCATCGCTGGCTTGGGGAGAGCCAACTCCTCCGGCTGTCTCTATCAAACCGATATTCACCGGTGGTTCCGGCCAATATAGATCAGCAAGCAGATCAGCAATGGTAAAAAGTGATCTCCCTAAGGCTTCTGCTGCCATTGGTGGGGCCATTGGCAACTCGTACCACCGCTCTGGTGGACATACCGTAGTTGGCCTCTCCCCACTAGCCTCTGCCAACAGTTCAGCATCGGTAGAGCCAGCATCGACAGGATCGAATGATTGGGCAAGCTTTCTTGCGGCTACATCAAGCCCTATCCTTCGGAGTTGCGTGAGGAGAGCGACAGAGAAAAAGGTCTTACCTACCTCGGTATCTGTACCGCAAACTCCTATAAGATATGTGGGACGCATTTTCATACGCACCTTCAAGTTTAGAGTGTGCCTGCTCGCAGGACACTCATTGATACCATGTTTCGGGACTACCGCTGTATCTTCGACACACCTGGAGATAGGTTCAGCATCACCTAGAGTCGTTGTCGAGGTTCTGGCAGGGACAGCAGCAGTGCCGTGAAAGAGGAACCCTGCTTCAGCTATGGGAGAGGGTTGGACTAGACATCAGATGGACGAACCAGCAAATCGATTGAGCAGCGCTTCGGCTCCTGAAGTAATGGCAGTTATGAATTCAGCCGCAGTTGTTTCTTTCTTGACCAGCCCAACTGATTGCCCCGCGTAGATGAACGCCGTATCGTAATCTCCGGTCTTGATGGCTTGCATGAGAACCTCTCTCGCCTCCTCGGAGTTGCTCAACTCTTCCTCGCTGCCATGCCAGGTATCAGTAAATTGATTGCGCAACGCTCTGCCTGGGAAGGCAATAGGCCAACCAGCACCTTGAGCGATGTCGAATACCCTTGTAGAAATGGTATCTCCAGGTCCAGCACGCAGTATTCGTTGTCTTGCCTCTGGACTCGTTGCACTCTCCGTGCAAGCAAGGAATGGAGTCCCAATCCACGCGCCTGCTGCTCCTGCAGCCAAAACGGCAGCCAGTCCTGAAGCTGTGGCTATACCTCCCGCAGCCACTACAGGAATGCTATCGGCTATCTCCAACACCACTTGGAGGAGTACTAGCGTACTCATTTCGTCACGCCCATGTCCTCCTCCCTCTCCACCACGAGCTACAAGGATATCCACCGATGCCTCAATGGCCTCTGCAGCCTCCTCGACGCTCCCAACCTGAGCAGCCACCCGTAGCCCAGCCGCCTTGAAAGCTGAAATATACTTGGTCAAAGTGCCAAACGATACTGAAACCAAGTCAGGACGTTGAGCAATCGTGGCATCTACCATCTCTGGATGGTCGTCGAGCACCCATGCCATCAAGCCAATACCATACGGTTTTCCCCCCTGTTTGGCCTCTGCAGCCTCCTCTGCGATGCTCTCAGGAGTGTCGGCATTGCCCGCGGCAATCATCCCCAAACCACCAGCGGCGGAAATGGCTGCTGCAAGCTTCCCCCCACCTACCTTGTACATAGGAGCACCAATAATTGGCACTTCTATGTTCAACAAATCACATACTGTGGTGTGCAGCACAAACTTTTAGTTTAATGCTTCTTGGACGGCAAATGATCACACGCTCCAAAAATGATCACGTCTCCAAGGGTCCGGCATCCTCACTGCCTTGACGAATTCCTTGCCCTGCCCTACGCGTAAGTTGTTCCGGCTCATAGAGCAACCAATAAGCATTACGGGCATGCTTCCTCGCCCGGTCATGGCATATGGCAGCAAGAGCTTTTGGATCATCTGCTTCAGTCTCGTAAACAAAGACTTCCAGTATGTGCGTGTTGGTCATCAACTCAGCCATGGCTAGGGCTTGTGATGCCTCATGAGCACACACTTGATCTACAGGTGCACTGCCGGCCATACCCAACGCCACTACGGTTCTGCAAGCATGTTCCTCGATAAGTATTTTGGCCTCAACAGCAAGATCCTTGAAACCAGGAACGGTCCTGTAGAGGATCTCGAACCTCTCTCCATACCCAGGACAAGAACGTAACTCAGCTAGAGCAGTAGAACCCATATCCACTCTGGCAAACATCGTATCTACAACGCCTATGCGATCCATATGAAGACACTATCCTTATTCGGGATGAACAATGAATTCGATCGCAACTGCATGGAGGATGGCACCTCAATAGGGAGAGGAGGACTAGCGGCAGATCCCATGGGCACAAAGGAGGCTTGGATCTACAGGGATATGAGCCATGTATGGCATGGCTTCACCCAGATGTCCACCTTCACCGATTGGGAGCCCATCATCGTAGAATCAGGTGATGGGAGATATCTCATAGACGTTGATGGCAAGAGGTACTTCGATGCCATCTCATCTTTATGGGTGACCACTCTCGGACATTGCATCCCAGAGCTCAACAAAGCCATCATTGATCAGTTAGGCCGCATTGCTCATTCGACCTTACTGGGAAATGGCAATGTAGCAGTTGTCGAGTTGGCCGAACAACTTGCTCAAGTAGTTCCAGTCAACTCCCCCCACTTCTTGTTCGCCTCCGATGGTGCCAGTGCAGTTGAACAGGGTATAAAAATTGCCTTTCAGTACTGGCACAACCAAGGAGCGAAGGGCAAGAACACCTATTTGAGCTTCACGGATGCATACCATGGTGACACGATTGGAGCGATGTCCATAGGAGACAAGGGATTCGGCACCGACCTGTTTGATCCCCTTCGCTTCGAAATCATCCGTACTCCTGGGTACCAAAATAAAGATTGGCTTGAACTAGCGGCAAGAAGCATAACTGACAACGCCCACAGGATTGCAGCTGTAGTAGTAGAGCCGATAGTGCAAGCTGCATCTGGAATGCACATTACTGATCCCGCTAAGCTTGCCCAACTTGCTGAGATCTGCACAAGACATGGGGTTCTCCTCGTCTTCGATGAAGTGGCAACCGGTTTCGGCAGGACGGGAGTACTGTTCGCATCAGAGCTTTGCGGAGTACAGCCAGACATACTGTGCATAGGCAAAGGGTTGACTGGGGGATATCTACCAATGTCCGCAACGGTCGTATCCGAAGCAGTCTATGCAGAATTTCTCGGACAAAATGAAAGAGCTTTGTACCATGGTCACTCCTATGGGGGGAACGCGCTGGCAGCTGCTGTTGCAAAGCGGCATCTAGAACTCATCAACTCTTGGAACGTGCTGGACAATGTAACCACTAGAGCCAAGGAATTGTCTTATCTACTAGAGGAGAGGATACGGCCTTGCAAGGGAGTGAGAGACATACGTCATGCAGGGCTGATGTGCGGCATAGAGGTGGATCCCTATGCGGATGTGCCAGGAAAGAGAGGAAAAGAAATTTGTGCTTTTGCAACACGTAACGGTATTCTCCTCCGACCGCTTGGTGATGTCGTAGTGTTGATGCCACCACTTACAACTACCGCAGAAGAGCTGGAGATGGTGGTAGCCACAGTGCAGGAGGCACTGGTAGCAAATGGCTGATAGTTGGGAACACTGGGTAGAGTACTCCTCTGCCAGGATTATCGCGGCAGGAAGATGGAGGACACAAACAGTAAGAGAGGACAAAGGCGAGATCACCAACTTCGCTACCAACGACTACTTAGGTCTTTCCCAACACGAGCAGGTGCGATCTGCGGCCTCCTCTGCCATAGCCCGCTGGGGTACAGGCTCAGGGAGCTCCAGACTGGTATCCGGCACTCTTTCCATTCACCAACAACTAGAGGAGGCTATTGCCAGCTGGAAAAGTAGCGAGGATGCCGCGGTGTTTCCCTCTGGGTTCCTTACCAACTTGGGAGTGATGACCACATTTGGAGCAGAGGGAGTGGTGGTGTTCTCGGATGAGCTCAACCATGCCTCGATAATCGACGGATGCAGATTGGCCAAAGGTGAGGTACATGTATACCGTCATCGTGACATGGAACACCTTGAATCTCTCTTGAAGCAATATACTCATCGAGGAAGTAGATCATTAGTAGTATCCGATCTTGTCTTCTCCATGGACGGCGACGTCGCTCCCGCTCATGAACTCATGAATATCTGTGAGCGCTTCGATGCCCTTTTGGTCATAGATGAAGCACATGGACTGTTCCAGGAGGTCAGTTACGAAATCCCCACCTTGCGAGTTGGTACGCTCTCCAAAACCCTTGGCTCGTTGGGCGGTTTCGTAGCTGGACCAGCTTCTTACATAAACTTCCTGCGCAATGTAGCTCGTTCCTACATATTCACTACCGCATTGTCACCACCAGATGCGGCTGCAGCACTTGCAGCCATCTCATTGTTGCGCTCCGAGGAAGGGAAATCGCTACTGGCCAAGGTCAGGACAAATATAGATCTTCTACGAGCAGGCTGGCCATCGCCAATCATCCCTGTACTGGTAGGCGATGAAGCCAGTGCACTGTCTGTATCCCGAAAGCTACTGGAAAGATCAATGCTCGTACCTGCTATTAGACCCCCTTCCGTACCTGCAGGTACCTCGAGATTGAGAGTATCCCTCAGCGCTTCTCACACCGTCAATGAGGTACTCACCTTGAGATCCTCCTTGGCGGAGTTGAACCTACCTCTCTAGAGATCTACTTGTTCCTTGGTAAGCTTCACAAATTTGACATACCTGCGATCTACACTCTCCCTCCAGATTTGGTCAGGTTCGACAACTCGGTCGACGCGATGCCACCTACGGGCATCATCCAACGAACTTTCCAAGCCAACAGCAAGTCTGGCCAGGTAGGCTGCTCCAAGGGCACCGCTTTGGGCAACACTGCTCACCTCTACCGGCAAACCAGTGCAGTCGGCTATGGCTTGCATCCACTCCTTGGATCTGCTGCCCCCTCCGCCGGCAATGATTCTCTTCGCCTCTATGCCTGCTTGCTTCGCCCTCTCCAAGTATTGACGAACTACGAACCCAGAGGCCTCGAATGCAGCTCGTCTAATAGCAACTGGTCCATGCAATGGATTCAAGTCAGTCAATTCTGCAACGGCTGATTGTCTGGCCCGTATGCGATCCCTGAGTTCATACGGTCTCCATACTGGTATCGAGAAGGGATCGTGAGGCAGCGGTAGCGAATCCTTCAACCTGCTTCCACTCAAAGAACACGCCCACTCTATGAAAGTGCCCCCAACACTGCTCGGCCCTCCCAGGAGATTTACCCCGGGATGCAAGTGAGGAACGCTCCATAGCCCATCGACCGCCTCCGTCTTGGAAGTCACTATCCATACAATCATGGTGCTTCCAGCAACCAGAAGTACGTCTCCCTCGAGGTTCGCACCTGACACCAACTGCTCACAGAATGCATCAGCACTCCCAGCAACCAATGCTGCTTTGCCCTCCCCCACTTGCACCTCTCCCCCAACGGTGGCTACTTGAGCTACTGGCGGTAACTGGCAAGGGAGAGCCCCTATGGTTTGCAGTGCGGCTCTGTCCCAGTTGATCCCATCCTGAAGAGGCAACATCGTCATGGCCACAGTCGTATCGATGAGCGGAGATCCTCCAAGGACATACGAAGCTACTGCTTGAGCTGGCCAATAACCAGCAGCAGCTGGGAAAGTATTATAAAGGTAGGAAAGAAAGCCACTGGCTTGTTGAATAGCACCCAAGCCAAGGGTGGGGTCCTCGACGAAACTGGCAGCATGACTAGTTGCTCCACGCTCATCCCCATAGAGTATTCCTGCCCCTAAAGGCACTCCCTCTGCATCCACTGCTGTCAATGAAGGAACTATTCCAGTAACGCACACCCCGCTCACACAATCAGGATGGTCGAGTTGGGAAAGGATAAAGGAGAAGGCTGTTCGCGTCTGGTCTCGCCAGACACGCCGGGCATTGTGCTCGAATCTATGCAAAGAAGGGATCATGAGGTCGTGACGCAGGCATGTGCTCTTCAGCACATAGCCATCATCATCAACCACCAATGCTTTGGTAGCACTAGTTCCTACATCGACTCCTACAGTGATGCCCAAGCAAGCCCCTTACCGTTGAGTGCAGTAATAAATGCAGTAATCATCGATACCTCCAAACGAGGATGCAACCAGAATGCACCCAAGTTCCTCTTTATACATCAATATACGGTTTTGGTGATGAAATTAAGCTATCCTGCCTCCGTGGAGATGCATTCCGAAAATGACACCAGCATTCCGGAAAATGACGCGGGCAACAACTGGAAAATTGACGAGCTGGCCCATAGGTCTGGATTGACCGTCGATACCATTCGCTTTTATCAAAGAGAAGGGTTGTTGCCACCAGTGACCCGTAAAGGTCGCTCTTCTCGCTATGGGCCAGTGCATCTAAGGCAACTAGAGCGTATAAGAGAGCTCCAATCACACCATCTAAGCCTTGCTGCCATCAAATCACTTGCAGAAGAGGGACAGCTAGATCTGATCGAAACCCTCATAGTCGGTACAGGGCAACGCTACGAGCGTTCCGAGCTGATCGTCCAGAGTGGACTGAGCAGCGAGTTCGTCAATGAACTAGAAGATGCAGGACTTATCCAAGTATCCCAGGCACGGAATGGCGAGTCCTATGATGCTGCTGACCTCCAGGTGCTTCACGCGGTAAAGGGACTACTAGAACTAGGGATGCCTAGAGCAGCAATAGTTCAGATGGCCAAAGTATACCTCAAGCACTTCTCTGCAATAGAGGAAGAACTAGTTACTCTTTTTACAGGTGGGGAGAGTTCGCTGTCCCTGGAAGAGCTGGAACCACTCTATGACCAAGCTGCATTTGAGATCAATAATTTGCTTCCCTTGGTTGCAACCATCCTCAACCACATCCATCAGCGCACAATCCAAAGAGTTACCATCCAAGCCGTACGACTGAGTGCAGAGGAACTCTAACTATCTTCTGATTGTACCCCTCCATAACCTCCGAGCTACACTATACCTCCGTGAAAGGTGAATGGATCGACTACGAAGGACCTAGAGGAAAACTCAACGGTTATCTGGTGTCACCTGACCCTGCTTACACATCCAGCTCTCTGCCGGGTGTAATCGTAGTGCAGGAAGTATGGGGTGTGGATGAGCATATAAAGGACGTAACTGAGCGGATTGCCGCTGCTGGATATGTAGCTCTAGCCCCTGATCTCTACTCTCTTGGGGGAGCTAGACCCCCGGAGCTCGAACCTCATCGAATCGAAGCAGTAAAGGCATTCATGGAGTCCCTACCTCCATCTGCTTGGATGGATCAGGAGCAGAGAGACAAAGCCTTGGATAAGTTACCTGCAGATCAACGTTCCTTGGTACAGACCTCCCTAGCTATGCTCTTCGGTCAGGCAAGGGATACCGAAGGGTGGGTGAACGATCTCACAGGTGCTGTTCGTTTCCTTCGTGCACATGACCGAGTAAGGGGTGCACGTATAGGTGCATTCGGCTTTTGTATGGGTGGAGGTCTTACTGCATTGCTTGCCTGCACAGAGAACTCTCTCTCTGCGGCAGGTATATTTTATGGGTCATCCCCCTCGGCTGATCAGGCTGCTGCTCTTGTATGCCCAACCATAGGATTCTACGGAGAAGAAGATCAACGTATCACCGAAGGCGTTCCTGCTTTCGCAAAGACCGTAGCAGAGCACGGGGGACATTTCGAAGGGTATATATACCCTGGCGCACCTCACAGTTTCTTCAATGACACTCGCAGCTCTTACAGAGTGGATGCCGCTAGGCACGCTTGGGCCGAATTGCTCCGATTCTTCGGGCAGAACCTCTCAGGCGAGCTTTTCCCACCATCCGGCACTACCCAAGTAGGATCGCAATCCACCACAGCATGAATTCATCCAACGAAATCTACAGCTGTCGGTCGGAATCTCAACATCCAGGGTAGATGCAGATAAGATGATCAAATGATACGAAGTGTAGCGGTATTTCGACTCAAGGATGGAGTACCAGCCGAGCGCATCTCGGAGATCCTAAGCGCCCTCTTCTCGCTGGAGATTGAAGGTGCGATAGTTACTGGAGGAGAGGACCTTGGATTACGTGGAGGAAATGCCCACTTCGCTGTAGTGACCGATCTAGTTGATGAAGAGGCTTACCGACGTTACGACGAGGATCCTGAGCACAACCGTATAAGGCGCGAACTCGTCAATCCTGTAGCAGAATCCATAGAACGTTGCCAGTTCTTTCTGAACCGCTCACTGAACGACTAAGCACCCCTGTTTGCGAACATGGACCGCCCTATCTTCGGATGGAATTTGCAGTGGATCTCTCTCAACTCCCGTGTGGCACAGCGGCACGTCGCGAAGCTCTGTGCAAGAACCCTTCCCAACCCAGCGTACGCAACATCCATGCAGCGACTGTACTATTGGGAGGAGATGAAGCCCCTTTGTTGGCCATGCGCCTGACTACAGTGGTAGCTTCCAGCGGAACCCGCAACAGTCGATGCCGAATCTCTTGCCCAACAGACTCGGATTGAATGGATTCGCCGTCATCTGCTTCCACATATTTTAGAGTACATCCTCCGGAGTCATTACTCAAGGCACAGTGACGAATATGTGCAGATTCTATAGAAGGATTTATAAAATGTTCAGCTAGACGCGGAATACTAGATACATGCCCATGCGCGTGCTGGTTGTAGATGACGATCCTGCTGTGAGACGCTCCTTGGAGCGTGCACTCAAACTCGAGGGATACGAGGTGGAACTTGCCGAAGGTGGGCGTCAAGCTCTCAATGTGCTCATGGATCACTCTCCCGATGCTGTCGTCTTGGATCTCATGATGCCTGAGATCGATGGTTTGGAGGTTTGCAGACGTCTACGAGCAGCTGGGGACTGGACCCCTATCTTGATACTAACCGCCAGAGATGCAGTAGACGACCGGGTGTCAGGATTGGACGCCGGAGCAGACGATTATTTAGTCAAACCCTTTGCTCTGGCAGAGTTGCTAGCAAGGTTGAGGGCGCTGCTGCGCCGTCACGGAGAGGACAACTCTGGAGTCCTCCGTTTCGCAGACTTAACGCTTGATCAAGCAAGCCATGAGGTGAGTCGAGCAGGAAAGCCCCTGGCGCTCACCCGCACAGAGTTCTCCTTGCTGGAACTATTCCTCAACAATCCACGTCAAGTGCTGACTCGGGAGGTGATACTCGATCGCGTATGGGGATACGACTTTCAGACAACCTCAAACTCCCTGGAGGTATACATTGGCTACCTACGCAGGAAGACAGAGGAGGGTGGTCTGCCTAGACTGATCCACACCGTACGAGGAGTAGGTTATATATTGAAGGAACCAAGCAGTCAGCAGGAGCATTAATGACCCTTCATGGTCGACTCACCATGGCTGCGGCTGTAGCCGTAGCAGTGGCCATGGTGTTGGTGGCGGTATCTGCTTTCTTCATAGTTGACCACGATCTGTACCATGCTTTGGATGTCAGCTTGCGGCATAGGACAGTGCGTCTAGCAGATCATATCGATGCAGCTTCCCGATCGCTGTTCCCGACGCGGATCACCCTGCCCTCTGACAGCGTTGCTCAAATAGTAGGACCAACTGGAGTCATTCAACCTCTTGGACTTACTCAGCAAACCATACCGATTGCTCCTCAGGTAGCTCAGGTGGCTCAGGGCAATCATCCCCCGCTGTTCTACAGAGCCAATATAGCCGGGCAACCAATGGAGGTACTCGCCGTACCCGTACTGGCTGCTTCTGCCTTGGAAGTGGCTACCCCCATAAGCTCCATCAACAACCAACTCCATGACCTTGCTATCTTGCTGGCCATCCTTATTGGAATTGGTATTGCCTTAGCGGCGACCCTAGGGTGGCTCGTCTCACGAACCGCCCTGCTCCCTTTGGACAGGTTAACCGCTACCATGGAGACGGTTGCAGAGACCACAGACTTGTCGAAGAGAATTGAGGTAAAGCGCCAAGACGAGCTGGGACGGTTGGGCAAGAGCTTCAACCGCCTGCTGGAAGCTGTGCAACGCTCTCGTCAGACCCAACGTCAGCTAGTTGAGGATGCCGCTCATGAACTGCGTACACCATTGACAAGTATTCGAACCAATGCTGAGGTCATTCGCGAGATAGATCGACTATCACCAGCAGAGGCCGAGCAGTTGATCTCGGACATAGTCACCCAAGTAGAGGAACTGAGTGACTTGGTCGGCAATTTAGTCGAGCTCTCCAGAGAAGAGGAGAGTCCCGCTGCAATGCTACCTATAGACCTGGACGAGGTCGTATGGGAAACGGTTCACCGAGCTGAGGCACATGCTCGCACCAAACAAGTAACCATCTCCAAGCAGATCTATCCTTGCAAGGTATTGGCGGTGCCGCAAAGACTTGCTCGGGCTATAGCCAACTTGCTTGATAATGCCCTCAAATGGAGCCCGGTAGGAGGAACTATAGAGATTACCTGCCAAGACGGTCGAATAACCGTGAGCGATCATGGACCAGGGATAGCTCCAGAAGATCTACCGTACGTGTTCGACCGATTCTATCGTGCTCCTAGTGCTAGACAAATGCCTGGGTCAGGGTTAGGACTGGCTATAGTGCGCCAAGTGGTCGAATCCTGCAAAGGAACCGTAACCATCAGTACTCCTCCAGAAGGAGGGACTACCGTCCAAATCAGCATTCCTACTCTCACCGTCCAAGAGAGCTCCTCATTGCCAGACGACGAGCAATAAGCATAGCTGCCGCCCCGATCAGGGCTTCTCCCGCCGCTACCGACCATGCCAAAGAGTAAGATGAGTGCTCTAACAGTAAGCCAAAGCCAAGTGGCCCTAGGGCTGCCCCAGTGTATACACCGGTTTGAGTCACCCCTGTAGCCTTACCCGGAGCAGCTGGGTAAAGACGTACTACAGAGTAGTTGAACAATCCATTCCAACCCCACCCGAGTCCAAACGCCAGTGCTTCGCCTATGATCACCAACTCCGGCACAGTCGTAGCCAGGCCGAGAAAACCAACTGCGCCGAGAGCAAGCATGGTGGCTACCACCACCAAGTGCTTGCTGTTTCGGCGGTCGGCTCTCACCCCTACCACTAACCGTGCAGCCACGCACACCCCTGCACCTCCAGCAGCAACAGCTCCAGCTACTCCTGGAGAAAGCCCACTGCTCACTACTGTCGAAACCGTGTATGCGCCCAAGCAATTGCTGGCTGAGACTCCCAGAGCAGCTCCAACTGCCAGAGCAATGAATGCCCCATAGGGAAAGCGACTCGAGTGATCGAGTATAGCTCTCTCGTAGCTCAGTGACTGCTCCTTTGGACCATTGTTTGCACCTGCCGTTTCGTCATCTCTACGCTGCGGCAGCAACGGAGAGACTGAACCTTCGTGTCTGTATATCACTCTCTCCCCCTCCTTGAGCAGTACGGACGCTCCCCCAAGAAGAGGAAGCAACACTGCTAGTCCAAATGCCCACCTCCAACCAATAGTCAAAGCAATGAGAGGGACTGAGGCTCCTCCAATCAAGGTAGCCATCGGCATTGCACTTTGCTTCAGGCCAAATGCAAATCCTTGCCGATCTCTCGACACTCCTTTGGCCAGATACAAGTTTGCAGAAGGTTGCGCCAAGCCATTGGCCACTCCGCCAATGATCAAGGCCAGAACAAGATCTCCCCAACTGTGAACTGCTATGGCCATGGCTAAAAGCACACATGAACTCACGAGGCTGGAGATCAACAAACTCTTACGTGCGCCCATCCTCTCCACTAGGCCCCCCAGGGCTACGGAAAATATGGCTGCTGTACAAAAGAATGCAGCAACTGCAATACCAAGCTGCGCCTCCCCAAAGGAAAGACTGCTGCGTAGCTGCACGGATAGTCCTCCTGTCACGAATACAGGGAGAACTCCACCCATGGCTACAAAGCTGGCACCAATGACCACCCAGGACGAGCTGACCCCTCTCATCCCTCGAGCACCGTGATGTTTTTAGCAATTTCTTCGAGAACTCTCAGCGAGCTATAACTCCTTTTCTCTATGGTTTTACCGTGAGTAAACCACGACTACCTTGGCTGATACCTATAGGGGTTGGTGTCGTTTTGATAGTCGTAGTCGCCACAGCTGCATTCGGTGGATCTCACCTAGTTGGTGCGGGCCACAAGGGCAAGTCCCATCGCTTCGCCACTGGTATTACGGCCGTAGAAGCTGCTAGAGCTGTAACCGGGAGTGCAACTTCAAACCTCTCCATATCCGGCTCCATAGCCGCTACCTCCGAGTTGTCTATTACTGCTGCTACATCAGCCAGATTATCCACCGTTTACGTAACTCCATCCGAACAAGTAGTCAAAGGGCAAACTATAGCAACCCTATATAATCCGACTGCTGCGTCCCAACTTGCGCAAGCACAAGCAGCTTTGGCTACCGCCGAAGCCAAGTTGCAAGCTGCCGAAGCCGGACCAACCCCCCAAGAGATTGCTCTCGACCAAGCTAACGTAGAAAAAGCTCAGGCAGCCCTCAATGGAGCTCAGCAAGCTTACCAAAGCGAGGTGGATCTCTACGATCAAGGTAAAGCAACCGAACAAGAACTCACGCAAGCATACAACTCCTTGACGGAGGCCAAGGCTGCTTTGGCTGCTGCCCAAGCTCAAGCGGCATTGGATAGCTCACCGCCACCATCTACTTCCTTGACAGTATTGAAAGACGGCGTGATCGAGGCTAGTGCCGCTTTAGCCTCACTGAAGGCAACCTTGGCTGAGGATACGATTACGGCGCCATTCTCGGGGACAATTACCTCAGTACCAGCTACTCCTGGAGAAATGGTTTCCCCTGGGACAACTATTGCCACGATCCAATCCGATCAGCTGGTGATGGAAGGTCCATTATCCGAGCAAGATCTAGCTCTGGTGAACATTGGGGACAGCGCAACGGTTACCATTCCCGTCAGTAATGATCCGCTCGTTGGACGCGTAACCTCCGTAGCGCCTTCCGGCAATCCCTCTTCTCTCACCTTCACGGTGACAATCTCTTTGCAGGATCAACCATCTTGGGTGAAAAGTGGCGAGTCTGCATTGGCCTCTATTGTCACCAAACGCTTTTCACCTGCTGTGCTCGTCCCCGCTTCGGCAATTGTCAACATAAACGGCCACCCGCAAGTATTCGTCATTACCAACCCGGCAACTAGCGATACGAATATTGCAAATACAAAGAGCGGAAGGGTAACCACAAGCAAGAAATCGGGTACATTGCCCAAGCATAAGAAGGGGCACGGGGAGCACAAGCACAGTAAAAAGAGATCCTCCGGTGCTCAAACCTCGACCAAGTCATCAACGATAAAGCTGGTCAACGTAACGCCCTCTCTCTCCAATGGCTCCATCACCATGGTTACCGGAATAACCGGTGGAACTGAGGTGGTAGCAGTAGGACAGACGTACTTAGCCCCAGGAGACAAGGTCAGAGTAACCGGCATGATATCGGTACCCTCCTCGCTGGTAGGAACAGCAGTTGGAGGAGCTCTCACTGCCCCTGTTGCTGCTGCCTCTACGGGAACCCCTCTCCCGTCGACAACCTTGAAAGGTGCTAAAGGGGCTAAGTAATGGCGGGTTCCCGTGAGTACAGTGAAGAACCAATCCAGCAACACTCTATCGCCCCAGCAGCCTCCACATCCAAGTGGAACCTGACGGCTCTTTCGATAAAACGTCCTGTAACCATCCTCATGGTATTGGGCTTCTTCGTCATAGCTGGCCTAGTTGCCTTTACCAAGCTTCCTGTGCGCAGACTCCCCAATATCAACTACCCTTATGTCCGAGTAGTCATTGGAGACCCTGGGTCCAATGCCTCCACCATAAGCCAGCAAATAACCACTCCGATAGAGAAAGCCCTCAGCTCGGAGTCTGGAGTGGTATCCATGGTGGGCACGTCCGCTCCCGGCAGGTCAGAGGTTGCTCTCCAGTTCGTCGGAGGAACCAACATCGACCAAAAGGCTGCGAGTATTGCTTTGGCCTTGGAGAAGATTGCTCATTCCCTACCCTCTGGGGCAACCCCACCCTCGATCATCAAAGCGAATCCATCTGCTCTGCCGATGATGGATGTAGCTATTTATGGACCACTGGCTAGCTCTCAGCTGTATACACTAGCCACTAATCTCGTGGCCCCTACACTTCAAGAGATCTCAGGAGTGGCTCAAGTAGCCGTGGTAGGAGGGCGCCCTGCAGTGGTCAATATAGACGTTCACTCCTCTGAACTAGCCGCTTACGGCATCTCAATGGCTCAAGTGGATGCAGCCTTACGTGCTCAAAACACCGCGATAACCGGTGGGCTTACAGTTGTCGGCAACCAGGAGCTACTTGTGCGTACCCATGGAGGGTACTCATCTGTAGCTGCTCTCCAATCGCTACCCATACTGTCTCGACCGGGTGGAGCCGTTTTGTTGGGAGATGTGGCTACTATTACCCAGGGATTGGCTCAAGAGCAGTCCAACGCTACCTTGAATGGGAAACCAGCAGTAGGCCTAGTAATAACCGCTTCCTCTACTGCCAATGCCTTGTCGGTGGACAACCAGATTCGACAAGCCCTTAAAGAACTGCAACCCCAGCTACCTTCTGGGGTGTCTACCACTATCACCGGTGATGTAACCAACTATGTACGAGCGGCACTGTCCAACGTGGAACTCGACTTGTTCTTGGGTATATTCATCGCTGCGTTAGTGCTAGCCATATTCCTGCATCGCCTGACCAACACCATCATTGTAATGCTGGCGATTCCCGTATCTCTCATCTCCACCTTCGCAGTGATGTACTTCCTCCATTTCAGCTTGGATCTCATCTCTTTGATGGCCTTGTCGCTCCTCATAGGCATCTTGGTAGACGACTCCATAGTGGTACTGGAGAACATCCATCGTCATCGAGCCATGGGTAAAGAACCAGGACAAGCAGCTATAGACGGTCGCATGGAGATTGGAGCAGCTGCTGTAGCCATCACTTTGACAGATGTAGTCGTATATGCTCCCGTAGCATTCGTCAGTGGGAATGTCGGTCAGCTCTTTAGGGAGTTCGGCCTTACTATTGTAGCTGCGACACTCTTCTCGCTATTGGTTTCCTACACTCTCACTCCAATGTTGGCAGCTAGGTGGTCCAAGCGAATGCCACGGCCTCACTCGCTCACCGCTCGATACGGGGAATGGTTCGATGGTCTATTCGATCACCTTCGTTCCATCTATCGTCACGTCATATCCTGGAGTTTGCACCACCGCTTATCCGTACTGACCGTAGCAGTAGCTGCCGCTGTAGTAAGCGTGGTGATCGTTAAATCTGGAGTGATACCAACTACGTTCGTCCCCCCTGAGGACAACGGAGTGCTCAATGTAAACGCCACTTTGCCAATAGGCACCCCCCTTGCACAAGCACAATCCACCCTTGCTTCCTTTGCCAAGCGCATCCAGCATCTGCCCGGGGTAAAGCGTGTGTTCGTATCAGCTGGCTATCAAGGAGGGGGAGGAGCGGCACACAATCTCGGTCAGCTTACCGTAGACCTTGATCCAAGAGGCAGCCGTCCTCCAATAAAGGACTACATTCACAAAGTTGACCTTCTAGCTCAGCACTACCCTGGTCTTATTGCTCACGGACACGTGCAGAACCCCTTCATTGCTTCTGGTGCTCGTGCTGCGTCGATAAATCTTCTTGGTCCTAATCTAAACACACTGGACGCTCTAGCCAACAAGATAGTTTCCACCTTGGCTCACTCCAATGCAGTAACCCAAGTATCTGCTTCCATTCCTCAACCAACTCCAGAGCTATCCGTAAACATCAACCAACCTATGGCAACATATCTTGGTGTAAACACCGCCACCATTGGTTCCACAATTGCTGCAGCCCTTGGAGGAACGACCGTCCCTCCCCTGGTAACCTCTCCCAACGCCCCATCGGAACCCATCCAGATAACTTTAGGCAGTGGAAATAAACTCACCCCTGCACAGCTCGATAACATTCCCATACCTACTAGCCACGGTGCAGTTCCACTATCTACCGTTGCCACCTTGAGTGAAGCGCCTGGTCCAGCAAAGATAACTCAGATCAATCGTGAGTACGCGGTGTCCATCTCTGCATCGAGTCCCACGGGCAACTCTGGACCGGCAACCACTGCTCTCGTTGATGCAGCACACCAAGTTGGTTTGCCCACTGGCTATGCCCTCTCGATAGCAGGACAGTCAAAGGCGCAATCCACTGCATTCGGTCCTCTGATAGAAGCTCTAGGACTATCCATAGTGCTCGTCTACATGCTCATGGCGGCATTGTACGAGTCCTTGTTGGATCCGCTGGCAGTCTTATTTGCAGTTCCTCTAGCCACGGTTGGTGCTTTGGTTGCTCTATGGCTCTCTGGACTGCCTCTTTCCATCTTCGCTCTTTTAGCAATGATCATGTTGATGGGTCTGGTCTCCAAGAACTCCATCCTGATCGTCGACTACACCAAAACACTCCGCAAGAGAGGTCTTAACCGAGATGCAGCGATAGTGGAGGCAGGAGCTACAAGAATACGTCCCATACTAATGACTACAGCCACGATGGTTGGAGCAATGCTTCCACTTGCTCTCAGCCACGGTTCAGGAGCATCAGAACGAATGCCCATAGGCACCGTGCTCATAGGTGGTCTTCTCTCCTCCACCTTGCTTACCTTGTTGGTGGTACCTGTCTTCTACAGCTTGATCGACGATGGGGTGGCTCTAGCCCATCGACTGCTGCACAGAGGTCGTATCAAGGACGACACCGAATTGATCAACACATGAATGAATCGGATGAGTGAGTTGGAATGCCACAAGGAGGACTGAACCAGAGATCAGGTGAGTTGAAGGATGGAGGCCAATGAAGATCAATGAAGGAGTATCCCGCAATGAGCCGTGTTACAGATGAGAACCCCGTAGAGACTCAACTGAAGAGAACGACTATCTTAACACCATGGACTGGCATCAAGAGTATCAAGAGTATTGAAAGGAGAGGCCATCCAGGGAAGGGACGAACTCTAGCCGTAGCCATATCACTCAGCTCCCTCTCCTTCTTGGCCGTGGCCTGTGGCTCATCGACTACTTCTGCCTCTACACTTACCAAACAGTCGACCCCTTCTGTGTCATCCGCTACCAAGCACAAGAGGTCGCTCAAGCATGCCGAACACAAGAAACATCCTGTACTGCTTGGCACAGTGACGACAGTTGGACCTACTAGTTTATCGATCCTTCAGAAGAACGGCACTAGGAGAACCGTTACCCTAGAGTCATCCACCGTCTACAAGAAGTCAGGAGCCAAGGTCAACCAATCCTCGCTGACCACCGGAGAACGAGTAAGGGTGCGTTTAGGTACGGGTACCTCGTCAGATGTGGCCAAAATCGTGAACATCCTACCTTCTAGTTGAGGTCCGAAATGTACAGAACCACCCTGAAACGATTGCTTCGTATCGGGCAGTCCAAAGCAGTTCGCTTTGGACTACCTCTCCTGTTGCTCGCTGCTGGACTATTAGTTTCATCCTCAATCCTGATCGCCACATCAAACATTGCCTATGCCCAATCCTCATCATGCCCATCTAGTTACTTCACCGTGGAAGCTGTCCCAGGGACAACTCCACAGACAGCCAAGTTGGGCACAGCATTCGGAACTCCTCTCTCGGTATCGGTCATGGAAACAACTTACAGTTCCAGTTCCAGCTCCAGCTGCACAACTACTATCTCGGGAGTGCCCGGGGTAGTAGTCACCTATGCGGCACCAACCACCGGAGCATCCGGCAGCTTCTCCAACACCTCAACCGGTACCACAACCGTGGCAACCAACTCCAACGGAATAGCCACCCCTCCTTCTTTCATCGCCAACGACCAAGCAGGTAGTTATGTGGTCACTGCCGTGACCTCCTATGGAACGGCATCCTTCGAACTGACCAATACAGCTGTGGGCATCCCTGCCAGTATCACTGCTGTAGCCGGCAGTGATCAATCAACTACAGTAGGCACTAGCTTTGCTGAGCAGTTGCAAGCGCAGGTGCTGGACGCCAACGGCGATCCAGTGAGTGGGGTCACTGTTACCTTCACTGCACCAGGTGGAGGGCTCCCAAGCGGAACCTTTACTAGCGGAGGAACCTCCACTCAAGCTACGACTAACGAAGAAGGCATAGCGATAGCCCTGCCCTTTACGGCCAACCTAAGTGCAGGTACCTACAACGTCTATGCAAATGTCTCTGGACTGAGCACTAGCGCCGTGTTCTCCCTGACCAATCTTCCTTCTACCCCCTCCTCGATGTCGGTGGTGTCCGGCAATTCTCAGTCAGCCATCGTCACGCAAAGCTTCTCGGAGGCACTGGCAGTATTGGTTACTGACCAATACCACAATCCAGTCCCGGGAGTTACCGTAACCTTCAATGCCCCAACCACAGGGCCTAGTGGGTATTTCAACGGAGGTGCAGCGGTGGTACAAGAGACCACGAATACTAATGGAATTGCAGAACCTCCCTCGTTCACAGCAAATGGTCAAGCGGGTGGACCTTACTACGTCACAGCTACCCTTCCTGGCATCAACCCGGTCCAGTTTGCCTTGACCAACCTTCCTCCAAGTGCTTATTGGACAGCAGCCACGAACGGTAGCGTGTCCAACTTCGGGAATGCTTCCTACTTCGGTTCGGCCTACGGCTTGACCGGTGGCTCCCCCGTGGTGTCCATGGCTGCCACCCCGAATGGGCAAGGTTACTGGTTGACTACCGCCAACGGCTCGGTCTTCGGCTTCGGGAATGCTTCCTACTTCGGTTCGGCCTACGGCTTGACCGGTGGCTCCCCCGTGGTGTCCATGGCTGCCACCCCGAATGGGCAAGGTTACTGGTTGACTACCGCCAACGGCTCGGTCTTCGGCTTCGGGAATGCTTCCTACTTCGGTTCGGCCTACGGCTCACTTCTACCTGGCAACACTGTAGTCTCCCTGGCACCTGCCCCAGGTGGAGATGGATACTGGATAGCTGGTTCCGAAGGACAGGTCTTTGCCTTCGGAGATGCACAGTTCTCAGGAGCTACACTCGACATACCCTCTGATAACCCTACTGCAGCTATAGTTTCAGTCCGGCAACCGCCCACTTAGATAATCATCATATGCAGCCAGGTCAAGCAAGCCATGTCCAGAGTAATCAAACAATATTACTTTTTCTACTCCCTCCTCCTTAGCGGCTAGAGCTTCATCTATAACCGCACGAATTGCATGACCCGTCTCCGGTGCACACACCGTTCCTTGAGTCCTGGCAAACTGGACTGCTGCTTCAAATACCTTGCCTTGTGGGTATGCTATAGCTTCCATCCGTCCTTGCTTGACTAGATGAGAGATGATAGGGGCATCGCCATGGTATCGTAGGCCCCCAGCGTGGATAGAAGGGGGAACGAAATCGTGACCTAGCGTATACATGGACAGCAATGGAGTAAGTCCTGCTACATCACCATAATCGTATTCAAATTTCCCCCTGGTGAGCGTTGGGCAGGAAGTGGGCTCGACTGCCACTAGTCTTACATCTTCGTCGGGAACGAACGGCAGAGCAATGCCACCGAGATTAGATCCACCGCCACAGGCAGCCAAGACAACGTCAGGACCATCTTCCCCTGCTAGTTTGAGCTGTTCTTTGGCTTCCAGTCCGATAACTGTTTGGTGAAGTAATACATGATTGAGAACCGAGCCCAAAGAGTAGTGAGTATCAGAACGGCTAGCGGCGTCACGAACAGCATCGCTTATAGCCGTACCCAGTGATCCAGGATGATCTGGTTGATCAACAGGCGAGGGCTCAACAGATCCACCCCATGTCTCCATAAGTACTCTCCGGTAAGGCTTCTGCTGAAATGAAGCCCGTACCATGTAGACCTTGACCTCCAGGTCGAACAGTGCTCCAGCAAAGCAAAGGGCACTCCCCCACTGCCCTGCACCGGTCTCAGTGCTCAACCTCCGCACTCCCTCTATCTTGTTGTAATATGCTTGCGGCACGGCAGTATTGGGTTTGTGAGAACCTGCCGGAGAGACGGATTCGTCTTTGTAGTAGATACGTGCTGGAGTATGAAGGGCCTCCTCCAGTCGACGAGCTCGAACGAGAGGGGTCGGTCGCCACAGTCGCAGAGCGTCAACTACTTGACCCGGAATATCCACCCACGGCTCCTGGGACATCTCTTGTTCGATCAGCGCAGTGGGAAAGAGTGGAGCAAGGTCTTCTGGGGTAACCGGTTGGCGAGTAGCCGGATGCAAAGGCGGGTCGAGGGGGACAGAGAGCCTAGGGAGCACATTAAACCAGGCATCAGGAAGGCTCTTTTCGTCTAGGTACCACCGGTTCACTTGGCAACCTCCTTGGTCAACTGCTTGTTGGTATCCGATTAGTATTAATATTCACGCCTAACTACCGAGCATCTCGCTGAGTCGATCCGCAAGAGCCTTGAATGCCAAACCTCGATGCGAGATCGAATTCTTTTGTTCCACGCTCATCTCCGCAAAAGTAAGTCCGCCCCCTCCGTTGGGTAGAAATACTGGATCATACCCAAATCCACCATTACCCTTAGGTATCCTGGTGATCATACCACTCACTACTCCTTCAGCAAGAAGCTCAGTGTCATCAGGAAACGCCAGGAGAGCAACCGTACGGAACCGAGCGCGACGATCATCCACTTGATCAAGTTCCCTGAGCAGCTTTGCCACATTATCAGCGTAACTGGCATGTTCGCCAGCGTACCTGGATGAACGAACTCCTGGAGCACCCTCTAAGGCAAATACCTCTAATCCAGTGTCATCTGCCAAAGCAGCTTTACCTGTGGCATCGACCAATGCCCTTGCCTTAAGACGAGCATTCTCCTCGAGAGTTGATCCCGTCTCCTCTACCTCAGGTACATGCCCAGGACGGTCAAGAAGTTCCACTGGCAAGGAGACCTGTTGGAATACCTTCGTAATCTCTGCCACCTTGTCTCTGTTGGCAGTAGCTAATACAATTGTAAGTATCATATTTATATATTTGTATATATGATTCACAGTACCTTATGATAGTGAAATCAATCACCTTAGATCTGTAAATTCTGTATTGGGGCTTGTATTCGAGATAGCCTTGATTTGGTTCGAGCCGACTACCGCATCCCTTAAGCCTCTGGACCTCTCCTTTGCAGCAGGAGGGAGATCAGCCACGTCTATCATCGTTGCACAGGAGGGTTGGACAAGGTCGCCTCTTCGATCTGCAGCAACTCACCAACCCCTTTTTCTGCAAGCACAAGGAGTTGGTCTAGTTCCTGATGAGAAAAGGGTTTTCCCTCGGCAGTTCCCTGGATCTCTATGAAGCGTCCCGAGGATGTCATCACCACGTTCATGTCAACTTCAGCACGGGAATCCTCACCGTAATCAAGATCCAGCATCGGCATGTCGTCCACTATTCCTACCGATACTGCTGCAGCCGCTTCCTGAAGAGGGTTAGAGGGGATGAGACCACGTCCAATCATCCTGGTGAAACAGTCGTGCAGTGCAATGTATGCACCACAGATTGAAGCAGTCCGAGTTCCTCCATCGGCTTGTAAAACATCGCAATCCACTACTACCTGCAGTTCGCCCATGACAGATAGATCACAGACGGAACGAAGTGCTCTTCCAATTAGCCGTTGAATCTCCTGCGTTCTACCTGACTGCCTGCCTCGAGTCGCTTCCCTATCAGTGCGTTCAACTGTCGAGCCAGGCAACAGCGAGTATTCAGCAGTTACCCACCCCTTCCCGCTTCCTTTAAGCCATGGGGGGACTTGCTCTTTCAGCGAAGCGGTACACAAGACCTTGGTCTTTCCCATCACCACCAGAACCGAACCGTCAGCAAACTCTGTAAAGTCTCTTTCGTAGCTCGTTGGTCGTAGTTCATCCAGAGCTCGACCGTCGCTACGTACCATCTTCATGTTTATACCCAAAAGATCGCTCCTTGTTCTGCAATTTCCACCTGGGAACCGTAAGCCTCATTTGCCTGTGCCTGGATGTCTTCGACCGATAGCGTAGGCCAGATATGTGTTAACACCAAGCGACCTATCCCCGCTGATCGTGCCATCTCCCCTGCTTGTCTAGCACTCATATGGCCAATCCCATCCCGTTCGTATCGAGCAGTAAATGTAGCCTCGCATAGAGCCATATCCAGACCCTCCCCCAAAGCTTCCAAGGACCAGGCGGGACCAGTGTCTGCTGAATAGCCCAGTGATCTCCCTCCAGCATCTATCCGTATCGCCAAGGTCTTAGGCTTGTGATCGGTACGACTGAAGCTTACAACCATGTCAAATACCTCAATACGGTCACCATCATCCACCTCTGTCCACGACAGTGCCCCGTTCTCCCGGTGATAGCATCGTTCCCTCACCCCAAAAGGGGCGTATACTGCTACATTGCTCCTGCCTAAGCCATATCTGGCTAGTACGGCATAACCATCCAAGTCGGAACAGTGATCAGGGTGCTCGTGACTGATTACTATTGCATCCACCGCACCGGGATCAGAGTACAGTTGTAAATTCGCTAAACTGCCCGGCCCAGCTTCTACCCATATAGTGGTAGGACCATCACTGAGCAAATAGCCACTACAAGAACCACCAGGGCCAGGATAACCACCATCTCGTCCGAGAACTCGGAGACTCAGCATGCGCAGTCGTTGGTTTCTTTGTAAACTTGCTCCATGGCACCACTGCTCAGCGACACATCTAAAGCCCTTCTTTCCAAGCCTGTATTCGCAAACATTGCTACTGTAAACGATAGATGCGAGCCGCAGCTCACGCCAGTGTGGATAGACTTCGAAGGAGATGACATCCTGTTCAACACTGCAGAGGGTCGCACCAAGGCTGTCAACCTTCGCAAACATCCCGATCTTGCTATATCAGTAGTAGATCCTGCTGATCCGTACAACTCAGTATTGATAGTAAGAGGCAAGGCAATTGAGATCACCGAGGAAGGCGCAGATGAGCACATAGATGCTCTGGCCCAGAAGTATCTAGGGAGAACCCCATACCCTTTCAGGCAGCCGGGTGAGAAACGCCTCAAGGTAAGGGTTCGTATCGAGAGGGTGGTGTCCGAACCTTCTCCGCCTTCATCATAGCTTGGGCCATCATCTTATCTTGAGCCAGATGATTCCACCTATACTGTTCCATCACTCATCCACTGTGAGTTGGTGAGTGAACCTCCCCGCCCTTACGGACGGGTCTTCTACCCATCCGCTCGGTTGGTAGTTACTTGACATCGCCGTCCTCACGCCACCGTGACCAACTGGTCTAGTTCTGGGAAACTGGTGGATGATTGGGCTTGTTTTTGCTTGCTTGATGAGACTTCTCCCACCAAGGCCCGGTTCTGGGCGCTACTCAGAGCTCTGGCCTTTCGGCACTGCACCTTTTGGTATGCCTCCCGCTGGTCTTTTGACCAACGTTTGACAGCCCGGAGATACGTGACACGGATTTTGACATCCGATCCTATTGGGACATAACTCCCATGTATTGCCTTCTGGAGAGTGTTGATGGCTCCTACGGCATCTCGATGACAAACAAAGCCACAATCTTGGTTTGTGCATCGGTAGTACCGACCATTTGGTCGGTTGCGTGCTCCACACGCTGGATGGGTCTTTGTTGAGCCAGATTCGTCTAGGTGTTCTCCTTCTATTCCTGTTTTCTCGTCTACGTATTGTTCCTGACGACCTCTTGACCACTGTGAGAGGTTCTGGCGTAGATGACGATTGGCTGAACGGCGTTGTTTGGTTCTTTGTTCAATCCCCCGCACATCTTCATAGACAAGACGACCACTGTTGTGGGCAATGACATGGTTGGCTGCCTTATGTGCAACTTGATGGTCGAAGTCTTTGAGTCTGTAGTTGGCCTTAGCTTGGATCTTCTTCTTTGAAGCCACTAACTTGCGATGATGCCGGGAACCGTTCTTTGTTCTGGAGATCTTTTGTTGGATAGATGCGACTGACTTGTTTCGCAGACGCTTAATGGCCCTTCCTTCTTTACCGTTAATGATCGTCACATCGATATTGTGCTCGTCTACCCAAGTAGCAAGTGCCATCGGGTTGATGATTCCCTCGTCAACAGCGGTCACGTTTTCACCAGATGATTGCTGGCGCTTGGTGTTATAAGGGACGTGTAATGACCATTTCCTCTTGTCGACATCCCAGCAAAGCTG
>JAMDDE010000063.1 GCA_023489235.1 Actinomycetota bacterium
TCCTATGCTGTACTAGCTCACTCTATCAGCTCGAAAGTTCTTGAGTCGTTACATGACAAAGTACTGGCTCCGCTCATCCAAGCAGATAAGCGAGGGCATGATTATTTGACTACTTTGAATACCTATCTCGCCCGGAATTTGCACTTGAAGGAGACCGCTGCGGTACTGCATGTCCACGTAAACACCTTGAGGTATCGACTAAGGAAGATAGAAGAGTTGATCGGCATGGATCTCCGCTCCAGTGAGGATCGCTTCTTGCTCGAACTTGCTCTGCATGTTGACAAAGTTCGTCGTTCTACTATCTCGCTCGATCGTTGAGTCGACCAACGCCGAATCTTGTCTCCTGGAAAAACAAGCTATTACTTATACTCGACTGCGGAATACATGAGCAGCTATAACTTGAACAGGGACATTTGGAAGGGATATTTTTCCAAGCTTTGATAAAGTTATAGCTAGTGCAACCGATAAAGAGCAAAGGTGTTTAAAGCTATTCCCAGCCGCCGTCATTCCTCTGATTCCATGGTATCTGTATTCCACAAGAGGATACGTCGTACCACCGCGGTTGAAATTGGCTTGATTGTGATATGGATAGCGATCGAATCACTGAGCCCATTTGGCTTCATGAGACAAATCTCTCTTTTGCCAATTAGTTTATTGGCATTAATTATTATAATCTTATCTATTCGATGGCACAAGCCCACTCCTTCATGGCCGTGGTGGACGATAAGTATTGCACTATTCTTGTTTTTGGTCGGAGCAACAGCTAGGGCAGAGCTTCATACCTTGGGCAACTTCTCCCCTCAGCGCTCATTCCTCCCCGATCTGCTCACCATGCCTGGATATCTGTTGCTCGGGATCGGGCTAATTGGTTTTTGGCATTCAATGAGTATCAAGACTCGTTATCACGATGGAGTATTGCTCGACGGTCTGATGGCAGGGCTTGCTTTACTAGCTCTTACCTGGGCATATGTCATAGAGCCGGTGGAGAGCCACTCCATCTCTCTCGGCGTTTATCTCGTGCTCTCGTTGTACCCGGCCCTGTCTGCGTTCCTGCTCATGGTTACCGTGCGCCTTGCCTTCAGCCCGGGAACTCGAAGAACCACTGCCTACTGGTTGTTGATGGCCACCATGGCCTCCATGCTCATTGGAGACGTCATTTATATGCTGGTGGAGACCCATCTGATCACTTTGGCGGATCCTCTTAGGGACCTTCCTTACGCTCTGGCTTACCTTGGTGGGGCCAGTACAGCTCTGTCCTACTCGATGACGAGTCTCACCCGCCCAGTAACCTTCCGAGGGGAAGTTCCTCTGTTCCCTCGAATCGTATTGGTAGCAATCAGCCTGTTCATAGCTCCCCTCTTGATCATAAAGGATACGGCTCGCCCAACGGACAGGATCATCTTGTTCTTGATAGCCGTGGCACTCGTAGCTGTAGCCGTACTCCGGCTCGTTAAAGCACTCCACCAAGCTGAGCACTCGGAACGCCAGCTCTCCTATCAAGCTCTGCACGACCACCTGACCAACCTGCCCAATCGCATCTTTCTCCGCAGCCACTTCGAGGACACAGGCCGATATCAATGGAGCTTGCCCAGCTCATTGGCTGTGCTCTTCTTGGATCTGGACCGCTTCAAACTGGTCAATGACATGCTCGGCCATACTTTGGCCGACGAACTCCTGGTTCAAGTAGCCGAGCGTCTGCAACAGAATGTCAGACCAGGCGACATAGTGGCTCGAGTGGGGGGCGATGAGTTCGTCATAGTATTACTGGATATCAACCAATCGGATGAGGCGTTGGCGACAGCAAATAGAATTCGTAACTGCCTACGAGTTCCCTACGTGATCCACGACGCAGAGCTGTACGTATCGGCGAGCATAGGGATCGCTTTCAGCTCCGACCACGAGGATGGGGACTTCGAGAGCTTGATCAGGGATGCGGACATCGCTATGTACCATGCCAAGCAGGCTGGGAGAGACGCTGTGTTCGTCTTCAACATGTCCATGCATATCATGGCCACTGAGAAGGCTGAGCTGGAGAACGACCTACACCATGCCCTCGGCAAAGGTCAGCTCTACCTCTTGTACCAACCATTGGTCTCCCTTCTGAACGGTCAGGTCGATGGTTTAGAGGCGCTGGTACGGTGGACTCATCCCAAGTTCGGAGAGCTGTCGCCTACGCGTTTCATCAAACTTGCCGAGGAGACCGGCGTCATAGCCGAACTAGGGAAGTGGGTCATGGAAGAGGCTTGTTACCAGTTCGCCGAGTGGCGCAGTGCAGGGATCGATGTGGGAAACATCCAGATAGGAGTGAACGTATCCGCACTTCAGTTGCACGATCCGCTCTTTGTAGATCAAGTAAAGGAGACCATCAATGCCTATAACATACCCGCCAGCTCGATCTGTCTCGAGATCACCGAATCCTCGTTGATGGATGATCCCGATCATTCTATCTCTGCCCTGGCAGCACTCCGAGAGCTCGGAGTGCACTTAGCCATCGATGACTTCGGCACAGAGTACTCCTCGCTCGCTTACCTCAAACGCTTCCCAGTTGATTATCTGAAGATAGATCGCTCCTTCGTAGACAGTCTGGTGGAGACAGGTAGTGCCGATGAGAGCTTGATTGCAGCAATAGTGGCCATGGCCAAAGCACTCGGTATCTCCACCATTGCCGAAGGTGTGGAACGACCTGAACAAGTTGATCGCTTGATCGGACTAGGATGCGAGATAGCGCAGGGATTCTTTTACTCCCGCCCGGTCCACGCAAGCAGGATACCTCGGCTTATTCGTTCTCGTTCACTGAGTTCCTCGGCGGATGCGGAACACATAGCCCATGGTTCGACCCAGGTATAGTCGACCAAGTTACAGCTTGGGCATGGACAACAACTCCCATTCGTCTCGAACATAAGATGGAGTTACTTCATAACGGTGCTGCTCCTTCCAAGTACTACCGTCATCCTGTACCATCATTCCGGCAAACAATGACCGTATCGTATAAAACAATGACCGCATAGCTACACAAATTAGCTGGTGAAATAGCTTTTATCACTTAATGTGGTAAAATCGCTACATTTTATCACTGTTCGAGATGACACTGAGTGTTTTTCGGTCTAACATGTTCGCTATGCAAAGGGATCAGTGTTTGCTCAGTGGGGGGGAGTTTCTGGATCTCGCACCCATGATTTATCGACAACGACTTGTTGTCGAAGGGAGATGCATGACATCAATAGATGCAGCATCAATTGAGAGTTATTTGTCGGAGCTTTCCAATGTATGCGGTATGCGTACCATCATGGAACCAGTGACTCATCGCTCCGATCTTTACGGTTGGGCTGGATGGATCCATTGGGAAACCTCGGGAGCGCATTTCTACGCCTGGGAGGTACCTATCAGGTTCTTCAGTGTTGACATTTACACTTGCAAGCCATTTGATCCAAATGCCGTCGTGGAGTTCACCCAAGCATTTTTCAATGCAACCGAGATAGTGTCGAAGGAGTTCTAGTCATGCCTGGATTGCACAGTAATACCTATGCCGACACATTGAGTTCTCGAGCTCTTCTCGCCATGGCAGAGGAGCTGATTGAGAGGAACGCCGAGGAGGCATTTGGGGCATACTTCTTCACCTCTAACAGTCCATTTGCCGAGTTGGCTCGTCAAGTGGAACGTTCTGTCTTCCTCGAGGCATTCGGGAATACCGAAGAGCAATTGCACTACGAATACGATCGGTACGAACCTACAAGCGTCTTCTTTTGCATACTGGATCAGCGACGCAAGGTACCTGCGGGTATGGCTAGAATCATTCTTCCCTCTGCTTACCCTGGATTCAAAAGCTTGAACGACATAGAGCCAGTGTGGGACAGGTCAGTGGATGAACTGATTGGCCAGGATGCCTTATCTCTCTCACGTACCTGGGATCTAGCTACCTTGGCCGTGGACAAGGCCTATCGAGGCGCAGCAGCAATGGGTCTCACCAGTCTTGGCCTTTACCAATCTATAACACGAACAGCCCAACGGTGTGGAATAGATTGGGTGGTAGCCATCCTCGACCTCGTGGTCTACAGGATGTCACGTTGGAAACTTCATACACCTTTTCGTGGTTTCAACGGTGCCCCACCACTCCCATACCTTGGATCAGCCGCCAGTCTGCCAGCATGGTGTCGACTCAGTGAGTGGGAAGAGAGGCTCAAGAAATCTGATCCAGTTTTGTGCGAAGTGATCTTCAGAGGAAGCGGTCTTGAGACAGCCTTGCGACCACTAGACGTTGATGCTGCCTGGAGAGAGATCAGTTCAATCTCAGGGATAGGGCTTACCTATTAGAACCTGCCCTATTAGAACCTGCATACAGGTTCCTGAGGGGCAACCCCCAGCCATTGGATCCAACCGCTGTCCGGCCATCGCTGGACAACCAGGATCGGCTCCCAGAGGGCGACTACTAGAAGGTGAATATGAGGTCCTCCCCATGGCTACAGCTGAGCACCTGCGGGAGCCGGGGATTGCGGGCGTGATCTTTGGTCATATCCATCCCCCAAAACACTATGCTTTGGAACATAGGGAAGGAGGCGGTCATGCCAGCAGACACACAGAAAGAAGGAGATAGGCAGGACCAGGCTTGGAGCGAGGATGACTACGCCATCGGCGGCGATCCGGTTTGTTGGGCACATTTGCTCTGTCCCGAGTGTGGTGCCGTGATGGGGGATTCACACAGACCAGGGTGCAGCTGGAATGGCAGAACAACAGAGAACTGAACTGAGCATGACACCTGATCCCTGAGCGGGGTACAATCACCTAGCCAACCCGCCCCCTGAGCGGGGTATGACTACCAAGGCGATCTGACCCCTGAGCCAACCTGACCCCCTAGCCAGATGTAGTCTTTCCGGGCTGCGATGAGCTGAAGGCACAAGGCTTTATCGGGAGACAACAGCTTGGCTATCCTGGGAAGGTCTGTGTGCTTTGCTGAGAGCCAGTAGGCCGGCAGCTACCATCATCACCAACACTGCCACCCAGGCCAATACCCCTACCCATATCCATACCCTAGATATGTCAACCAAGAAGTCCATGTTGGTAGCTTTCCCGAAGCTGTAACAGGCGACCGTATACATGCCTAGAGGGAAAACCATGCTCCATAACCTTGGCTCATAGCTACGCGAATAATCTCGTACCACGTATCGCCATATCCCGAAGAGAACCAGCAGTGGTATCCACCAACTACCGAAAGCCCAGAGGATGAAGGTCATCCCGGCCAAGAACGGTCGTAGGTCGTCTACTACTTGAAAGACATATCTCCCATGCAGTACAAGGATTCCAGCAGCAGCTCGGGTGCTGATAGCGGTAGCGCCCATGGCTATCCAATAAGCAGGTCCCATCTCGGCTGGAGTCACCTCTACAAGCATGAGTCTGATGAAGATTACCACTACTATGAGTATGTACAATATGACCCCTACCCCCCATAGGCATACTGCAGCTTCGATGAACGCGTCAGCTGCACCTCGAACTACGGTAGTAGGTGCCAAGCCAGCAGCTACAATGGCTAAGGACTGCGTGCCGACTACCCAAATGAACCAAGTGCCGTTCAACTCTCGCAAAACAGGGCTTTTTGCTGAAGCTACTATGAAAGAGGGCAGGCCATAGGTCAGCGCTATCCACACCAGGGCTGCTCCCGCACCCAAGATCAAGGTAACCAAGGGGTGGCCAGCCATCAACAGGCGAGTAGCGAGTACATCCGTCCCCGCTACCACCGTGAAATAAGCCATGGCAACAGCCGGATCACGTAAACTACGGCGAACCCAGGATGGATAGAGCACCAGTCGAGCAATGTAGGCTATGCACAGCAAAGCGAATGCCGCTTCGGTGACGTAGAGAACCACGGTGGACAGAGTAGGATAACCGAGCAGCTGAGCGCCGATGGAGACTATCCCACTAGCCATTACCCACGCAAAATATCCCGGATCCAAAGTAGCTATGGCTCGCGCCCATAACCCTGTAGGAAACTGATATGAATCAGGGTCATTGCCCATATCCTCGGAGAACGCACCGTTCCCTAAAAGGCTTGATGATTGTGCACTGCTTTGCTGCATCCTGATCAGTCTCCACCGCCCTGTCCGTATTCCTACATATGTATTCAAATACTATGCATCTATCAATACCTGACCCCTATCCTCCGCCAGCGTCGTCCACTTGTACCAGGCTCATTTGGTCGAGCAGCTGCTCGTTCACGATAAACCACAAACGGCCGCCATAGATACCAAAGTGGGTAGCTCCATGCATGTACCAGCCGACTGAAAGGCCATACAGCAAAGATCACCCATGCGGCTGTGGCATGAAGCTGATAGAGAAGAGGCGCATGGGCGATAACGGCAACGTTGGGGTTGCCAGTGAACAGAGAGCGGAACCAGACAGAGACGCTTTGGCGATAGTTGTAGCCCGAGCCGAGCAGATTAACCCCTACTGTCTCGGCAAAGCCAAGAGCAATGACAATAGCCAAAAGGATTAGTGCCACCCAATCAACAGGAGAGGTGGTGGCTCGCACTCGCGTGATGAAGATACGTCGAGCTGCAAGGATGATGACGCCAATGACAATTCCGACTGCAGCTGCTGTTCCAGCTCCTGCAGAGAACCAACGATAAGTACTTTCCGAGATGCCGATAGCCTTTGTCCAGCTCTCTGGAATGAGGATGCCGATCACATGCCCAGCTATGGCAGCAAAGACAGCGTAGTGGAATACAGGTGACCCCCACTTGAGCAGACGTTTCTCCTGCAACTCGGTTGACCGGCTGGTCCAGCCGAACTGATCGTAACGCCACCGCCATATGTGACCTATGACGAAGGTGGCAAGTGCCAGATAAGGCAGGACAGCCCACCAAAACACCTGCCACCCTGTGACCGAGGTGTTCATGACCCATCCTCACTTGTGACCGACGTTCCAGGAGTTGGGAACGAATCGAACTGGTTACCTGGCTGCATAGGTCGAGCAGGGAATCCAGGTGCTCCACGAGTTGGGAGTAGTTCGAGCCCGACTTCTTCTATGGGTGGTATAGGTGGTTCAGCCGTCTTCAGCCGTAACGAAGAGGTCAGACGATCGAACCTCCCGAACCCTACTGCATAACCGATGGCTTCGAGTACCTTGGCGTAGCGATTCGATGCCATCTCGAGTCGATGATAAAGGGTTTGCAGCACCGATCGATACTGCGATAACACCTTCCTCCCGGCTTCGCATACAGCCGCGAACTCCAACAACGCAGGGAGAAAGTCTGGGAGCTCTCCTGGGACGAGTTGGAATCCTGCTTCGTGGTAGGCATCTACCAAGGCAGCCAGAGCCATACCTCGTTGACGGGTGTCGCCTAGTGCATGATAGGTGAGGTGAAGGGCGTGCTGATCGTTCAAATCAAAGGTGGAGACGTAGTAAGCAGCCGCTTCCTCGAGCGGTATAGAAGCTAACCAGGTACGCGTATCCATCAAACAATCACGGGCTCGACTACTGGACAGGCGGCAAAGGGCATCCTCGACGGACAAGAGATCTTTTTCGAACTCCTGAGCAGAAGAGCCGGGATAGCTGAGCAATACGGAGGCACAGCCAAATACCACCACGGCCTCATTTCTCCTCACGGCATCTCACCTCCAGCAAGTTTCCAAACAGGAGATGGCGATGCCTCGCCTACCCTTAGATGTTTTCTGCCCTTCGAGTCACGGCCGAGGAACAGTCCCTTCGTTTGCTCCCCAGATCGTGATTCATGTGATTCAGCACCTCTGGACAGGATGGCTGCTCCGCCTAGGAAGTGCAGAGCCTCATCGCTCGAACTACCTGGTGAACCCAGAGCCTCATCGCTCGAACCGCCACCACTGAAGGAATGCTGAGCAAGAAGACGTCCCGCCTCCTCTGCGTGCGCCGGCGGTATCACGAACCGGTCCTTGTAACGCGCTATGGCCAGTAAATTGAAGAGTTGATCCAGGTCGTCATAGCTGAGGCCTACTTCACTAGGGTCGATAGTCGACTCTTCCCCAAGCTGCTTGGAGCGCATAACCGTTCGCACCGTAGCCAAGCGTCGAAGGGCGTTGGCCACGGGCTCGACTTTTCCTGCAGTAAAGAGGTTGGCGAGATAGGAGAGGGGGATGCGGAGCTTGTCGATACTGTTGAGGATGGCATCTAGCTCAGAGCCGTTGTGATTGGAGTGGTGAACACGGGTTGTGGCATCGACAATTGGGGAGAGAGGTGGGATGTACCAAACCATGGGGAGTGTGCGATACTCCGGATGCAAGGGCAAGGCAACTCGGTGACGAACTATGAGAGCATACGTTGGCGATCTGCGTGCCGCAAGGATCCAATCATGAGGAATACCTTGGCGTTCAGCTTCAGCAGCTACTTCTTCATCGTTGGGGTCAAGGAACACAGATAGTTGCGCTTGGTAGAGATCTTGCGGATCCGGAGTTGTGGCTACGGCTGTAACCCGGTCAGCATCGTAGAGCATCAAGCCTAGATAGCGGATCCTTCCTACACACGTCTCCGAGCAGATAGTAGGCAGACCACTCTCGATACGAGGAAAGCACAGGGTGCACTTCTCCGACTTGCCAGTACGATGATTGAAATAGACTTTCTTGTACGGACATCCCGATACGCAAAACCGCCAACCACGACAACGATCTTGATCGACGAGTACGATACCATCCTCTTTTCTTTTGTACATGGCCCCCGAGGGACAACTGGCTACACATGAAGGATTCAAACAGTGCTCGCAGATACGCGGCAAGTAGAACATGAACACGGACTCGAAGTTGAGCAATACCTCTTCGGCCATGGACTCGATATTTGGGTCATTCATGGCTCGTTGAGGTGCGCCTGCCAAATCGTCTTCCCAGTTGCTTCCCCATTTTGGGACCATCTCCCTTCCCGTCAAGGCTGAGCGTGCCGATATCGAAGGTGAGCTGGTTCCAGCAGGTGCATTGATCAGTTTTGCATAGTCGTAGGAGATCGGGTCGTGGTAGTCGTCGATGGTAGGGAGATCAGGATTCCAGAAGATCGAGGCGAGGCGACGAAGTCGACTTCCGCTGCGCAATGAAAGTCGTCCTTTGCGATCAAGGGTCCATCCTCCCTTCCAGTAGGCTTGGTCCTCGTACCTGGCTGGGTAGCCTAGACCAGGTTTGGTCTCCACATTGTTGAAGTAGACGTATTCGGTTCCCGGCCGATTCGTCCAAGTTTGTTTGCAAGTGACCGTGCAAGTATGACAACCAATGCACTTGTCCAGGTTCATGACCATGCAGACCTGGGCCATGATTCTCATCAGAAACGCACCTCCTCCGAGCGTCGCCGAATTACGGCTACCTCATCACGTTGTGAGCCTGTAGGACCGTAGTAGTTGAAACCATAGGAGAGCTGCGCATACCCTCCGATCAGGTGCGTTGGCTTCATCACGGCTCTAGTGAGCGAGTTGTCCGTTCCGCCATGGAGCTCGGACACCTCTGATATGGGCATCTCTATATGTCGATCCACAGCGTGGTACTGAAGAACGGTCCCTGATGGCACTCGATGAGTTGTAACCGCTCGGGCAACAGTGACTCCGTTTCTGTTGTAGATCTCCACCCAGTCGTTGTCTGCTATGTTCAATCGAGAGGCATCCATATGGTTGACCCAGACCACGGGCCCACCACGGAACAAGTTGAGCATGTGCAGGTTGTCTTGGTACTCGGAGTGAATTGACCACTTGGAGTGCGGCGTCAAGTACCGCACGACCAACTGGCCCTCCCCTGCCTCTCCCGAATCGCCGCGGAGCTGATCCTCGAAGATCGCCAACATATCCAGGGGAGGACGGTAGGTCGGCATCCACTCACCGCACTCGGCAATCCAGTCATGATCCAAGAAGAAGTGCTGACGACCGGTCAGAGTATGCCACGGCTTCAACCGTTCGACATTGATGGTGAACGGAGAGTACCGGCGCCTCTCCGACTCGCATCCTGACCATTCCGGAGAGGCGATCACTGCTCGAGGCTGGGCTATGGTGTCGACAAAGCTAATTCGGTCTCCTGCTCGCTCATGGGCTAGATCAGCCAGACGGACTCCTGTTCTAACCTCTAGGTTCTCGAAGCCAGCCACGGCCAGACGACCGTTGGTAGTACCTGACATGGCCAGGATGGCCTCGCAGAACAGATCGTCACGGTCTACGCGAGGCCTGCCATCAGCTACCCCACCATGCACTAAGCCATTGCGCGAGCGCAAGTAGTCAACCTCCTCCCCAATTGGGAGGTGAACACCCTTAGTGGTAGCACCAAGTTCTTCGACCAGTGGTCCTAGGGAACCAAACCTATCGGAGAGGTGAGGATAGTCCCGTTCTACCACCACCAACCGAGGCATGGTCCTGCCCGGTATCGGTAAGCACTCGCCTTTGCTCCAGTCGAGAGCTTTCCCTCCTGGTTGAGCACACTCATCGGGGCTGTCATGAAGTAGTGGAACCGCCAGTACATCTCGACGAATCCCCAGATGCTTCACTGAAAGGCGCGAGAAGACGGCAGCCAGGTTGGAGAAGATGTCGAAGTCTGTTCGGGCCTCCCACGGAGGAGCAATAGCAGGGTTGAAGGAGTGGACGAAGGGATGCATGTCCGTGGAGGATAGATCGTGTTTTTCGTACCAAGTAGCTGCTGGTAGAAGGACATCGGCATAGATGCCGGTAGAGGTCATACGAAAATCGATGTCCACCAGGAGGTCGAGCTTGCCTACTGGAGCCGGCTCCCTCCAGATGAGTTCGGATGGTCGAGATCCTTCAGGACTTTCTCCAGCGGCAACAGCATTCTCGGCACCGAGGAGATGGCGCAGGAAGTACTCGTGACCTTTCCCAGACGAGCCGAGCAGGTTGGAGCGCCACACGGTAAGAACTCGAGGGAAGTTGACCGGGTTATCAGGATCGCTTGCAGCGAAATGTAGCCTTCCAGCTTCAAGCTCTTCTACTACGTAATCGCCGATCTCCTTGCCAGCTTTGCTTGCCTGATCGGCCAATTCCACTGGATTACGATCGAATGCAGGGTGAGAGGCTACCCAGCCCAACCTAGCTGCGTAAGCATTGAGGTCAGCAACGGTGCGTCCTCTGAATCGCCCGTCCCCCAATGGGGAGGACAGCGACTCCGCCGTAGCTCTCTCGTAACGCCATTGATCGGTAGCCAGATACCAGTACGGAGTGGAAGGCATATGACGAGTAGGGCGCACCCAGTCATAGGCGAAGGCGAGAGTAAACCAACCAGTGAACGGTCTCACCTTCTCTTGACCTACATAGTGAGCCCAACCTCCTCCGTTCACTCCCTCGCACCCACATAGCATGAGCAGGGAGAGGAAGGTTCTATAGATCTGGTCGGAGTGGTACCAGTGGTTGGTGCCTGCCCCCATGGCAATCATGGAACGACCACCGGATCTCTCCGCGTTGCTGGCGAACTCCCGGGCTATTCTTACTACCGTAGAAGAAGGCACCGAAGTGATCGACTCTTGCCATTTGGGAGTATATGGAACCGAAGGGTCCTCATAGGACGAAGGCCAAGTACCCGGGAGTCCTTCCCGACTTACCCCATAATTGGCCATTACTAGGTCGAACACGGTGGTGACCCACTTACCGGCTATCTGTAGAGCAGGTACTCCCCTGTGCAGTATCCCGCCCCCTGCACCTTCTCCCTGGTCGAATCGGGGCAGGTCAACCAAAAGGGCCTTCCAGCCACTGCGACCATACAAGCTGAGACTTGGTTGGATGCCGCCGAGGTCAAGGTTCCATCGACCCTTGCCCTCTTCACTCCAGCGGAACCCTACTGACCCATTAGGAACGACTGGCTCTCCGGTAGCGGAATCCAGCATAGTGGTCTTCCAATCCGCCCCCTCGCCCTCATCCCCGAGATCAGCAGCGGTGAGGAAGTGCCCGGGCACATATGCACCCTCTCTCTCCTCCAAGGTTACAAGAAACGGCAAGTCAGTATAGGTACAAGCGTAGTCTTCGAAGTACTTGACCCTACGTTCTCGGTAGAACTCGTTCAGTATCACATGCCCCATGGCCATGGCTAGGGCTCCATCGGTACCCGGCGCCGCAGCCAGCCATTCGTCGGCAAACTTGGTGTGATCGGAGTAGTCAGGAGAGACTACTACGACCTTTTGTCCCCGGTAGCGAGCCTCGGTCATGAAGTGAGCATCAGGAGTCCTGGTCATAGGCAGGTTGGTGCCCCAAATGATCAGGTAACTGGCATTCCACCAGTCTGCTGACTCGGGTACATCCGTCTGGTCGCCAAAAACCTGGGGCGACGCTATCGGAAGGTCAGCATACCAATCGTAAAAGGATAGAATCACCCCACCCAAGAGAGAGTAGAACCGGGTTCCTGCTGCATAGGAGGCCATGGACATAGCTGGTATCACTGTGAATCCAGCCGTACGATCAGGCCCATAGGTAGCAATGGTGTGAACATGAGCAGCAGCTATCAGCTCGAACACTTCCGACCATGACGCTCTCACCAAGCCACCTTGTCCACGTGCTCGTTTGTAGCGAGAGGATAGCTCGGGATCAGAGGTTATCTCTGCCCAGGCTTCCACCGGATCCCCAAGTCGCTTCTTGGCTTCTCGGAAGGCATCCAACAGCACCCCGCGCACATAAGGATAACGAACCCTGGAGGGAGAGTAAGTGTACCAAGAGAAGGAGGCTCCTCTTGGACAACCCCTCGGTTCGTACTCCGGAGAGTCAGGGCCAACCGAGGGATAGTCCACTGCTTGGGTCTCCCAGGTGATGATTCCATCCTTGACGAACACCTGCCAAGAGCAAGAGCCTGTACAGTTCACCCCATGAGTCGAGCGCACCACCTTGTCGTGGCGGTATCGCTCCCGATAGAACTCCTCGGCTCCTCTCCCTCCACGACGGTGAAGCTCGCGACCATCGTTGGAAACAGTACCGGGTAGGATATACTTGGCTCTCCGAACAAGACCGCTGTCAGCAACCTGGTTTGATTTCACGACCGCCTACCGTCTCAGTTGTCCTTACCACCATGCACCTTCGATGAGAAGGCCGAACAGTACCCGCCCTCTATACACTTATATCTACTATGACCTGCTGGCCTTGCACCGAAGAAAACTTTACTGGCAGTATATTTCCAATGTCAAACAGAAATATACTGTGCCTCAGCAGTCAGTTGTCCGGAACGCTTCTGGTGGAATGTCAGCTACACACAGCTAACCTGGCGTCTACCTGGACGATGGCATGAGATACAGGAGACCTCAGCCATCGTGATGGCTTAAACTATGCTTTAGCGAGCAGTTTAAGTCTTGCTCTGTCCACATAGAGCTTTACGACAGGGCTTGAGAGGAGGGGGAGAAGATGAACTTGGCACAATTGTTGTCCTGGACAGCAGAGAGGCGTCCCTCTCGACGTGCGGTTGGGGGTCCTTATCCACTTACTTATCGAGAGTGGGATGCTTGGACCAATCAGCTGGCTAGGGCATTGACTATGCTTGGCGTGAAGACAGGTGATCGAGTGATAGCGTTCATGGCTGGTGGAGAACCTCTAGCCTCTCTGCACTTGGCCCTCCAGAAACTAGGCACAACTACAGTACCTCTGTCTACTCGTTACAGCGTCGATGAAGTAGCTTACTGTATTGGAGACGCAGAAGCCGTCCTCGTAGTGGAGGATGAGACAACTGCTCCAGTGGTTGAAGATGCGATGACGAAGTTGGAGAGGATTCCTGCCCGAGCCCATCTCAGCCTTTCAGCTCAGCTAGTATCGACAGGAGGAACTACCGAACATAGAAGCCCCTCCTATGCAGCTGGAGTAACCGATCTTTCCGCTATTGCTCTCGAGCAAACAGATGCCCCGCTTGGGGTTAACGTTGAAGACAACTACGTCAGCGTGATGCTGTACACCTCGGGTACTACGGGCAAACCCAAAGGCGTCCCTAGGACCCATAGGAACGAGATGGCCGCCAGCATTGCTCACGTCATCCAGGCCAACTACTCAGATGGTGAGGTCTCCTTGGGAGCTATGCCGTTGTTCCATACCATGGGTATGCGCTCCCTTCTCTCCAGCATCATCGTCAGTGGCACCTGGGTACCTCAAGCTCGCTTCCAGGCAGAGGAGGCATTGGAGTTGATTGCCAAGGAGCGGATAAGCGCTTTGTATCTAGTTCCCACTGCTTACTGGTCCTTGCTGCACACGGACAGGCTGGGTGAGGCCACTACCGTCCGTAAGATTGCCTATGCTGGAGCAGCGATGACCCCTGCGCTATCGGAACAGCTCGCAGCAGTTCTGAACCCGGAGGTCTTTGTCAATCACTTTGGCTCTACAGAGGTGTACACCTTCACCATCAACCCGGACGCTCGTGCTAAACCAGCTTGTGCAGGACGTGCTGGAGTGTTCACACGAGTACGAGTTGTCTCCCCAGAGGAGTCTGCTGGACCAGATGATCTGGTCACTCAAGGGGAACAAGGCCAGGTCATTGTCTCGCTCGCCTCCGACGAGGCCTTCTCCGGTTACTGGCATCGTCCGGATGCTGACGCCAAGGCGCTCCGAGGTGGCTGGTACTTCACCGGAGACTTGGCCCATGCCGACCAAGATGGAGATCTCTGGGTCGTTGGCAGGGTGGACGACATGATCAACTCCGGGGGAGAGAACATCTACCCGAACGAGATCGAGGATGCCCTTGCTCGATGTCCTGATGTTGCAGACGTGGTAGTGGCAGGTCTTCCCGACGAGAAGTGGGGGCAGATCGTCACTGCATTCATCGTACCTAGCCATCCCGAAGATGCTCGGGGTACCGTAGCCAGAGTTGAGGAATTCGTGCGGAACAGTTCAGGACTGTCCTCGCTGAAGCGACCGAAGAAGATCATCTTGGTAGAGTCCATCCCCAAATCTGCGGTAGGCAAGATATTGCGGCGAGAGCTGACGGCGGGCAACTACAAGACAGTGAGCGGCTAGTGTGGGAACAGTGGCTAATAGGTTGGTTGGGACATCTGAGTTACGCGTAGAAGATGCAGCTCTTCTGAGTGGACACGGTCGCTTCTTGGGTGATACGAATCCGTTTCCGGATGCTCTCGAAGCTGCCATCGTTCGTAGCCCTTACCCGCATGCAAGGATAACTGGCTTTGACGCCAGCGAAGCCCTCGAGATGGATGGGGTGGTCGCAGTGATCGGCCCAGAAGAAGTTCGATCGGATCTCAAGCCGTTTCCTCTCTCCATGCGCACCTCACTGGAGTACTTTCCTGCAGCAGTGGACAGAGTCCGCTACGTTGGTGAACCAGTGGCAGTGGTCGTGGCCTCCAGTCGTGCATTGGCCGAGGACGCCGCCGAGATGGTAACGGTCTTATATGATCCTCTCCCTCCGGTGACGAACGTGGACTCTGCTATGGCAGAAGGTGCCACCCTTCTTCATCCAGGGGTTAGCAGCAACGTGGTCTCCGACCGCAGTTTCAGTTTTGGCGACCCTGACGATGCTTTTGCTCACGCAGACAAAGTTGTGAGAGGTTCCTACCGCTTCCCGCGTTACTCTTCAACCCCTATGGAATGCTATGTGGTTATAGCCAACTGGCAAGAGCACTCGGATGGCCCCCTGGTAAGTATCCATGCCAACTTCCATGGACCCTTCACCATGGTGCCAGTGGTAGCAGGTGGACTAGATCTTCCCTTGGATCGACTACGTATAGTGGTTCCTGCCGATATCGGAGGCAGCTTCGGTATCAAATCAGGAGTGTACCCGTACATGGCATTGATAGCCCTTGCCTCCAAGTACGCTCACAAGCCCGTTAGGTGGATAGAGGATCGCATCGAACATCTCCTGGCATCATCTGCTGGCAATGACAGAGTCATGCATTTCGAGGCTGCAGTCAAGGATGATGCCACTATTACGGCTCTACGTGTAGACCTGATTGACAATGTCGGGGCATACATGCGTCCACCTGAACCAGCCACGCTCTATCGTTGCTTCGGCAATATAACCGGTCCCTACCGTATCGACTCCTTATCCATCAGAGCACGTGCAGTAGTCACCAACCAATGCCCCACTGGTCTCAATCGCGGCTTCGGTGGTCAACAACTGTACTTTGGCTTGGAAAGAACCGTAGACAAGGTGGCAGTGGCTTGTGGCATTGATCCAGTAGAGGTGCGCCGTCGCAATTTGTTGACCTCCGAGTCTTTCCCCTATTCGACCCCTACTGGTGGAATTTATGACTCAGGTGACTACCACCGTGCTCTGGACATGCTCCTCAGCAATGGAGAGTACGAGAAACTTCGACAACAACAAAGGGACAAAAGAGAGATGGGTCGTCTCTACGGAATTGGTCTCGCAACGATAGTTGACCCATCGGCTACCAATATCGGTTATGTGAGCTTGGCGACTCCTGCAGAGGAACGTCGGAAAGGCAGGGACAAGTCCGGCTCCACTGAGCATGTGCGCATCAGCGTGGATCCTTTGGGAACAGTGACTGTACTACTAGGCAGCGTTCCCCAAGGACAAGGTCATGCCACTGTAGCCCGTCAGGTAGTAGCCGACAGATTGGGCCTGCCTTTGTCCATGGTCAAAGCAATCGTGGAGATGGATACAGCAACTACTCCCTGGACGGTAACAACTGGCAGCTACTCCTCTCGTTTTGCCCCCTTGGTAACCTCTGCTCTGGTAGCAGCTGCTGATACGATTGCCACCAGAGTGAAGGCTGCTGCCTCTGTGATCATGGACGTGGATCCAGCCGAACTAGAACTGGCAGACGGCTTGGTAAGATCTACGCTTGATCCTTCTAGGGCAGTACTTTTCAGGCATGCAGCAGGGATGATCCACTGGGATCCTACTTCACTGCCTCCTGGGACAGAACCAAGTCTGTACGTAGAAACGGCTTACTCCCCCGTACAAGCCCGTGCTGCCCAACCTACGGACACTATCGACTCGTCTTTGTGCTATGGATTCGTCGGCGACCTAGTTGCCGTAGAGATCGATCCCGATACCCTTGAGGTTCGAATAGACCGTGCTGCTAGCGTTCATGACTCGGGAACCATCTTGAACCCTGCTCTCTATGAAGGACAGATACGTGGTGCAGTAACTCATGGAGTTGGCGGAGCACTATACGAAGAGTTCGTATACGATGATGAGGGCCAGCCACGTTCATCTACATTCATGGACTATCTATGCCCAACCGCAGCAGAGATGGACTTTCCTTTCAACAGCTATCACCTCGCAACGCCATCACCATTCACCGCCCTAGGGGCCAAGGGGGTTGGAGAAGGGTCCAGCATGAGCTTCCCAGTGGCTTTGGCCAATGCCATAACCGATGCGCTAACCCCATTCGAAGTGGAGATAGACCGACTGCCCGTTCATGGGGGAGTAATCCATGACCTGCTCAACGAACAGACAAAGTGAGCAAACGCATGGGGAGTGACACTCTCTCCACCTCACGGTAGATGGAGCTCATCTGGACCGGTCAGGTCCTCTCCAGCCTTGGATCAAGGTACTTGATCCCTCGGCTCTCGATAGATTACTTGGCTGTCGGTTGTTCAAAAGTCTAACCTACATTAATGCGCATAGAACGAGTAGAGGTATGGGCATGCCACTACCCATTGACCAATGTGTTTTGGCCGTCTTGGACCCCTTCCATTCCAACCAATAGTTGCTCTGCCACAATCTTTCGCTTGATCACCGAGGAGGGCATAGAGGGTGTCTCCGGCGGCTTGCTCGTCGCCGATGAAGTAGCCGGAGTGGCTGACTTGCTCAAGGCTTACTTGGTAGGTAGAGATCCTACCAACGTTGAAGCTTTGACAAGGGTATTGCGCACCTCTGCACGAGTTCTTGGTATGCGTGCTTGGCATCTGGAGCCTGCCTTGTGGGACATTATCGGTAAAGCCGCCAACATGCCGATATGGAAGCTCTTAGGTGGAGCACAGGACAGGTTGATGGCTTATGCCTCATTCGGGGAACTGAGGAGTCCTGAGCAAAGAGCAGAGGATGCCTTGGCAGCAAGAGAGGTCGGTTTTCAAGGAATAAAGCTACGTTGCCGCTTCCCTTCCTTGAAAGAGGACATAGCAGTCGTACAGGCAGTTCGAGAAGCCGTGGGAGATTCCTTGGCTGTCATGGTCGACGTCAACCAAGGATGGCGAGTGGATCTATTCGATGAAGTGAGGTGGGATTTCAAGCGCGCCCTGAGCTTCGCTCGGGCAATGGAGGAGTTCAATGTAGCCTGGTTGGAAGAACCACTAGACCAGCATGATTACCTCGGTTATGCTCGATTGCGTTCTGCCACCACCACCCCAATAGCCGGCGGTGAGATGCTCTCGGATATTCACGGGTTTCGTGATCACCTCCTCAACGGTGGAGTTGACATCATCCAACCCGATGTCACTTTTTGCGGAGGAATTCTGACCTCCAGGAAGATAGCGGCTATGGCTGAAGCATTCGATGTTGGTTTCGGACCCCACACCTGGACTCACGGCCTGGGCCTAGCAGCCAACATGCAAGTGATGGGGGCATCGCCCAACTGTAAATGGGCAGAGTACCCCTATGATCCTCCCAGCTGGACGCCGGAGGCTAGAGATTTCATGTTGAGCACGCCAATAACCATCACTGACGACGGCTACCTACACCTTTCAGAGCTACCTGGGCTTGGAGTGGAACTTGATTGGGAGAAGATACGGTCAGTAGGCCATCAGTTTTGATGTCGCATGACAACTAATCGAACCCATCTCTGCTACGTATACCTCAGGTATGTCCCCGAGGAGCCATGCCGTGAGCTTCCTGGTCACCAATCGAACCTCTCTACCAGGTAGCTTAACCCACCTTTATTATCTTCTTTCATTCGAGCTATGGTCAATAGTAGGTAGAACTTTGACGAAAAAGGAGGTCAGAGATGAGTCCCGGAGCGCAATCCTCTTCTCGACAACCAGTACATGTGGCGGTAAGCGGTGCGGCTGGTCAAATTGGCTATGCATTGGTCTTTCGTATCGCTTCGGGTCAAATGTTAGGCGAGGATCAGCCATTGGTCCTGCATTTACTGGAGATAGAGCCAGCAATGAAAACCTTGGAGGGAGTGGTGATGGAGCTGGATGACTGTGCCTTCCCCCTTCTCAGAGATGTCATCGCCACCTCGGATCTCAAAACGGCCTTCGATGGCGTGTCCTGGGCACTGCTAGTTGGTTCGGTCCCCAGGAAGGCAGGAATGGAACGAAAGGATTTGCTTGGCGTCAACGGAGGCATATTCAAGCCTCAAGGACAAGCCATAGCAGCGCATGCAGCCTCGGACATCAGAGTGTTGGTAGTGGGCAATCCATGCAACACAAATTGCTTGATTGCTCGCAGCAATGCTCCAGAGGTCCCTGCAGAGCGTTGGTTCTCCATGATGAGGCTGGATCAGAATAGAGCTCAAACCCAGTTGGCCCGTAAAGCAGGGGTCCATGTAACGTCAGTGACCAACGTGGCGGTATGGGGCAACCACTCTTCCACCCAGTTCCCCGACTTTGCCCATGCTCTCATAGACGGTAAGCCTGCTCCCGAAGTCATAGGGGATCAAGAATGGTTAGAGGGCGAGTTCGTAAAGACAATCCAACAGCGTGGCGCTGCTGTGATCCAGGCTAGAGGAGCATCTTCGGCAGCATCTGCAGCAAGTGCCATTATCGATACCGTGGTGAGCATCAGAACTCCAACCCCCGAAGGAGATTGGTTCTCCGCCTCGGTGCCCAGCGTCGGTCTTTATGATGTACCGGAAGGAATTCAGTTCGGCTATCCGTTGAGGTCTGATGGCAACAACTGGGAGGTGGTAGAGGGGTTGGAGCACAGCGAATATGCAAAAGCCGCCATCAAGAAGACAGCCGACGAACTGCTTGAAGAACGTTCTGCCATTTTGGACTTGTTAAAATAAGCTCTCTTACATCCCGACTGACCGCTACTCTGCGGCCAGTCGGGATTCCTTCCGGGCATCGTACCTGTAAGTCCACCAATGCGTCGACACCTGTAGAGGATGTAAGGTAGTCTCGGTCCAAGTAAGGCTCCCTCTTGTTTGGAACTGAAAGCGCTGCAGTTGAGGTATGACTGCAGCGCAAGAGAGTAACCTACCTGCACCTATATTTTGAGATCAAAAATTGGAGCTCAAAAAATTAAGCGGTGAACACTTGAGGCGTTTCCATACCAATTCGATCAAGATAGGCTAACTTCCTGCTCAAAGCCATGTACCAAGCCGCAAGATCCTTTTCGAAGTGGTTCCGGTCACCATCCTCATATGCATGCTCCAGCTCGTCAAAGGCAGCATCCTCAGCATCCAACAGCTCCCTGTATTGACGAAGTACATGATCATCGAAGACAGAATGAAGCGACACGCCTATCCCCCTTCCAGTTGGGAACGGTAGTTACACTGATTCTCATCATAACCTGTAGACGAAAAGTTGACCATACCCAACCTCAAACCGTCCCTAGATTGCAAAGAAGAACAACTAACCATATGCACCTGTCCATGGCTTGTGTCCCAAAAAAAGATGCCATATCCAACCATTGACAAGGCATAAGCCAGAGATTAGCCAGTACTTCGTAGTCGGAGAATGGATATAACTAGCTGGTTTCCTGTTCCAGCGAGCGCTCCTTGGCGATCTTGGCCAACTCTTCTTGGACATAGCGATTGTGCTCCTCTTCGTCCCTTCTTGCCCTGGCGGGGCTCCATCTACCTTTCATCAAGAAGGTAAGAGGAATGAACACAATGATTCCAATAAAAGCTACCCACAGCCAATGTTGCCATTCGATAGGAGATTTGTTAGTGGCTTGTTGCAGGGCAAGAAGGTGCGGACCCACTTTTTGCAAGAAGGTCAGCTGAGGTTTGATGGCATTGATCGCCAACAAGTTCTTTACACCTCCTGCATCGTGGATGGCTTTGAGCAAAAGAGCCGGCGGTATTTGAGAGGGTGATTTGTAAGTAGCCAAGCGATCAAAAAGTGCCTGGTGTTGTTGGACAATTTTGATAAGAGGTCCATATTTTTCCTCGATAGCAAGGGCTTTAGGAACATCAGGAGCATATGCTTGGTTATTGACCACCGTACTAGCTGAGGTGACTACGAAAGGAATGGTGAACACTGTTGCTGCTGCTATCAAACGCAGCATGCCTCCCCACACGGCTAGCCCAGTAGCAACAAGGGCTGGGTTATGAGCTTCTACTGTTTCAGTGAACCCTGCCATCCAAGTGGCATAAGCCATAGCACTAAAGGCCAACCAAATAGCTAAGATCCAAGCCAAAGTGTAGTAGCCAGTATTAGCATGAGAGGTCTGCTCTATGAGAACTACGGTCATGGCAGCTGTACCGGCAGCTCCTATGAGCATGAATGGTTTACGGACGCGTAATAAGTCTGAGGCTATGCCAAAAATTACTAGTCCTATGCAATCGGCTGCCCACCCCCAAGTGTCTATACCATTCACCTGGGGAAGGGTAAAGAAGTGCTCACCGTGGTGAAAGGCAGTGGAGAGATAGATGACGAAGAATCCGCTGGATGTATAGAAGTAAATAAGGAAGACGCAGACAGCAAAGGCAGATGCGATGACATCCAGTCGAAGTATCTGGCGCCAAGGATGTTCGGTGAGGTGTTTGACATCTATATGAGAGGCTCGTGCCTTTATAAGTGCTAGATCGGCTTCGGTAACCATTAGTTGGTCCCTCAATCTAGGAGACAACTCTTTCAAGAACCCGAGTGATATAGCCCAAAGAACCAACCCTACTATCCCGGAGATGATGAACTCTCGCTGCCAATCCATGGAGGTTGCACCGATGGTGTGCATGGTGACCAAGCTAGCGGTCAGTACTCCTGCAACAGGTCCAAGCGTCCAGAAGCCCATCGCTGATGCTCTGCCCAGTTGAGGAGTGAAGTCGCGCACAAGAGCGGGGGTAGCTACAAGAATTGTGCCTTCGAAAAGCCCTACTGCTGCCACCTCTGCAAACAGCAGATTGGAGGAGTTGGCATTGGGAATGGCAACGCTTTGCAGGAGGCTGACGATGAGGATCCCCCATATGACTATGTTGGCCCTGCCTATCCTATCTGCTAATCCACCTACCAGCGCAGCTGCAATACCTGCGATGTTCGATACCACGATGATGTTCACGTAGTACCTAAAGGATATGTGAAAGTGTTCTATCAGCAGCGTTGCAACGCTGGTGGGTACATAGTATTGATACCAAAGAGATATCGAGCCGAGGACTACTATCGCTAAGAGGAAGTACCGTCTAGCAGTGGACGGATACCCATCTAGCGTACGATAGAATATCGTTCTCAAAGAACCCTCCCGTTCACACTCACCCCCCTAGCTGGATGAGCTCTAGTGCTCCATTGAAAGTCAGTCAGTTGGTTACTTAGACCTCTGCGCTGTTGTCACTGGTTGTCTTGATTGATACTACTACTTGCTTTGACTTGCAAGCATAGCAAGCTGTGACGTGCTAGTCCTCCATTTCCAACAATCTGTGGAGTACCTCGGCAATAACGATGCTCACCTTGGTTAATACTGCCAGGTTGCCTCTCAGCTTTATAAAGCCTTCCAAAAGAGCTTGATAAGGATCTATCTCTCCTTTTGCTAATGCCAAGGCAACACCATAGCTGGTCGTTATCCATAGGTCTGGGTCTTTGGCCCTACCTCTCTGAATGTCTGTCCCACCTCTATGGATCCTGATCGAGTACTCAAGGGTTGCTCCACCGCTAGGTACATCTTTGATTAGGTGTTGCACAACAACTGGTTCATGTTCCTCGAGTGACTCCCCGGAACTCTCGAATAGATCCATCGGAAGTTCGACAGCAGATAACTTGGCCTGCATCTTCTCGAACCACTCATCACTCAAGAACAAGGCCATTGGTTCACCTTAGTCCCCGGATCGACACCGTTCCATGGAATAAGATCTGATATCCTCCCATGGATATAAGCCTGAGACTTGCGGAGCAGTTCGATCAAGTTATTGCACTCTCAAGGGATGGAGAACCTTGGAGTGAGTTATGCCTTCGCTTTTGCCTTCTTGGCATCTCCATGACCATCTGCCAGTTCACTCAAAGGAGTGGTTACTATGGCAGAGGCTTGAGCTTCCTCAGCAGGCAAAGGTCGCTTCCGACGAGCAATTTTTCTTATGATGAACGCCAATGGATCGTAGGTGGCATCTACAGCTCTTTCCTTCAGAGGAATGATTGCATTATCCGTAATATGGATCTCCTCAGGACATACTTCGGTGCAGCACTTGGTAATATTGCACATCCCCAACCCCATCCGCTCCTTCAACAAGAGACGGCGGTCGTTGGTGTCCAAGGGGTGCATTTCCAACTCGGCAAAGCGAACAAAAAAGCGCGGTCCTGCGTAACGAGCCTTATTCTCTTCATGGTCTCGTATTACATGACAAACATCTTGGCAGAGGAAGCACTCTATACACTTATGGAACTCTTGTGCTCTGTCTATATCCTCTTGGAACATACGATAGGTACCATCGGGTTGCCTAGGTGGAGGAGCAAACGGCGGTACGCGTTTGGCCACTTCGAAATTGAATCGCACATCGGTTACCAAGTCCTTCATGATTGGGAAGGTACGCATTGGTGCAATGGTTATGGGCTGATCGAGAGGTAGTTCTGCCATACGAGTCATACACATGAGTCGAGGTTTGCCGTTCACCTCGGCACTGCAGGATCCACACTTACCCGCCTTGCAATTCCACCGTACAGCCAAATCCCCAGCCTGAGTAGCCTGTATGCGATGCACTACATCCAGTACCACCTCACCTTCCTGGGCAGGGACTCGGTACTCCTGGAAACTGCCTCCATTGGCATCACCTCGCCAGAGACGCATGATAATCTCACTCATGTCTAGATGACTCTCCTCTGTTCGCAACTCTCAATAGGATGACGCTTATGCACACCTAACACATCTGATCTACTTGGCGAGCTCAATGTTGCTGCTCCTCGAAGAGTGCCTTCAGTTCGTCGGGCATCTCCGGAATTGGCTCAGGGGTTACGCTCATCTCTCCCCTGAATGGCGGTTCACCTGAGAACCTAATGACCATATTGAGCTTGCCTAATTCAGGATCTGGCTGAGGATAGTCATCCCGGGTATGCCCGCCGCGACTCTCTTTGCGTTCCAGGGCCGCCATGGTCACTGCTGTAGAAACGGTGAGCATGGACTCCAGGTCCAAGGCCATATGCCACCCCGGGTTGAACTGGCGATTTCCCTCGATTGACACTCGCCCTAGCCTTTCCTTGAAACGAGCTAGATGCTCCTCTGCTTGAACCAACTCATCATGGGTCCGAATTATGCCAACCAATGACTGCATCATATCTTGCAGCTCAGCATGGATAGTATAGGGGTTCTCCCCTCCCTCGCTGGAGAATGGAGAGAGAGCTGCAGTAGTGATCTCCTCTATCAACTTGTCACTGAAAGTCGCAAGGTTGCGTTGTTTGGCATAGTTGGCTGCTGCCAGACCAGCTCTACGACCGAAAACGACAAGGTCGGACAGAGAGTTACCGCCTAGGCGATTAGCTCCATGCATTCCCCCAGCTACTTCCCCTGCAGCAAACAGCCCAGGAACAGTGGTTGCTGCGGTCTCAGCATCAACCCTCACTCCACCCATTATGTAGTGGCAGGTGGGTCCCACTTCCATGGGATCCACAGTTATATCGACATCTGCAAGCTCTTTGAATTGCTTGTACATGGAGGGCAAGCGACGCTTTATGTAGTCTGCACTTCTCCGACTGCCTATGTCCAAGAACACCCCTCCATGAGGACTGCCCCTGCCAGCCTTCACCTCTGCATTAATTGCTCTGGCTACTTCGTCACGGGGCAATAGATCCGGTGGACGTCTAGCACCTTGACGATCGGTGTACCATCGCTCGGCCTCTTCTTCTGTATCAGCAGTCTCAGCTGCGAACATGGGAGGAATGTAGTCGAACATGAAACGCTTGCCATCTCGATTGCGCAGCACTCCCCCGTCACCCCGTACTCCTTCGGTGACAAGCAGACCCCTGACGGAGGGAGGCCACACCATCCCGGTGGGGTGGAACTGAACGAACTCCATGTCTATCATGTCTGCCCCCGCCCAGATGGCTAGAGCATGTCCATCACCAGTGGACTCCCACGAGTTGGAGGTGATCTTCCAGGACTTCCCTACCCCGCCGGTAGCGAGTACGACTGCTTTGGACCGAATCACGATGAAACGTCCGGACTCCCGCCAGTAGGCCACTGCTCCAGATACAGTGCCATCATCATCTTTGAGTAGACGATATACTTTGCACTCCATCATTACGTCAATCCCGGACTGCACTGCTCGATGCTGCAATGTCCTGATCATCTCGAGACCAGTTCGGTCCCCTACGTGGGCAAGTCGAGCGTAACGATGGCCACCGAAGTCCCTCTGCAAGATACGACCATCCGCAGTCCGGTCGAATAGCGCTCCCCACTCCTCCAGCTCCATGACTCGATCAGGCGCCTCTTGAGCATGTAGCTGTGCCATACGCCAGTTGTTGATCATCTTCCCGCCGCGCATGGTATCCCGGAAATGGACCTTCCAGTTGTCCTCTGGGTAGACATTACCCATGGCAGCCGCTATGCCACCTTCTGCCATCACGGTATGTGCTTTGCCTAGAAGAGACTTGCAGACGAGACCTACGCTCACCCCCTCGGTGCGGGCTTCAATAGCAGCCCGCAGGCCTGCCCCTCCCGCTCCTATGACCAAGACATCGTAGTCGCGTTGTTCGTAATCAGCCATTAAAAGAACCTCGGATCATGTATCCAGCCTGCTGCTACCAGGCGTATATAAAGATCAGTGAAAGCCACCCAGAACAGGCTCAACCAGGCAAAGAGCATGTGGTGCTTGTTGAGTGGGGTTATCTTGTCCCATAACCAATACCGAATTCGGTGCGTATGGAAGGAGCGAAGTTGCCCTCCCAGGAGGTGGCGACAGGAGTGACAAGAAATAGTGTAAAGCGAGAGTAGGACCCCGTTTATACAGAGGATCAGTGTTCCCAATCCCATGCCGATTCCCCCAGAGAATCCTCGGAAAGCAGCTACGGCATCGAAGATGTTGATACCCGCAAATATCGCGCCAATATAGAAGAACCACCTGTGGGCATTCTGCAGAATCAAAGGGAAGCGAGTCTCTCCTGTATAGCTTCTATGAGCATCAGCAACCGCACATGCAGGGGGTGATCCCCAATAAGAACGGTAATATGCTTTCCTGTAGTAGTAGCAAGTAAGCCGCAGGCCCAGAGGAAAGATCAAAACAGCAATTGCGGGGGATATGGACCACCAGGACCCCAACACAGGTCCCCAAACATATTTACAGTTCTGAGCTAAACATGGTGAGTAAAGAGGGGACAGATAGTCCCGATGCATTGCTGGACCCACGTAATAATTAGCATTTTGGAAAGCTGCCCAGGTAGCGTAGACTACGAAGACCAATAGTCCAGATGCTGTAGCAAGTGGCTGGAGCCACCATCGGTCAGTCCTTAGGGTCTTCTTGTTCGGTCCTCCTCTGACCCCCCCTAAGATGACCGGGGTTTCATGCCCGGCAGGCTGCGCCGCTGTTACCGACTGTGCGCTCAATTGCTGCCTCCTCTGCACCAATTCCGATCGTTCTGTCTACCACTAAAGGGCGACTTGCTGCCTCTGCTATCTTTCACCCAATGAATCACAGAAGTTAAATCGATAGGTTAACAAGGAAAAATGAAAGACGCTAACTTCCTAGTGAACGTGAAGACTACACGAACATGAGAGTTTATTGGATCGAGCGTTACATTTTCGTATCAAGTGAGAGAGGAGAGAGGCCAAGTGAGAGCAAGATCAGGGAACGCAGTGAGATTAGCAGGAGGGAACAGTAGACCAAGCTTTGACGCGCAAAGTGTTAGATCGGCTACAGATAACTTGCATTAGTGATATTCTTGAGTAAGAATAGCATTAGTGTAATTACACGCATATCACACGTGCGCAGCAATAGGACAGCCAGCTGGGATGAGCCATGGAGGAGGACTCGAATATGAGAGCTGCTTTCACTATCATCGTCGGACTGGCGGTATCTAAGGAGGGGGATGGATGAGCTTGGTTGCAGAGCTACAGCTAGGAAAGGACAGAGGCTGGAAGTCGAAGGCTAATTGCGCCGGCGTAGAGCCAGACCTGTTCTTCCCGGAACGAGGGACCTCGACCAAGGAGGCTAAAGAGGTTTGCAAAGGGTGCGTAGTCAAGGAGAAGTGTCTAGAGTTCGCTCTGACCAACGGAGAGCGCTTTGGCATATGGGGGGGGCTGAGCGAGAGGGAGAGACGACAACTTCGTCGTCATAGATTTACTGCTTGAAACGAAATAGTAAGGTAGCCGTTTATCTCGACAGTGGCCTCTGTCGTCTCTGAGCTCCTGAGACCCTCTTTGTGGTTGAAGCCATAAAAGCTATGAACATGAAAACTATGGAATTGCAGGCATAGAGGAAGGAACAATGCTCGACTAGACTAACCCATTGCTTGATTGGCAGCTAGACGACGTCTTCTTAGAATTCTACGACGCTCCCGCTCTGAGGTACCTCCCCATACCCCGTGGTCTATTCGATAAATTAAAGCATACTCCAAGCACTGTGATCGGACAGGGCAGTCTGCGCATATACGACGTGCAATTTCCACACCCACTCCATCGCTAGGAAAGAAGGTGGATGGATGCATATCCTTACACTTTCCCTGTACCATCCATTCAGTATCCATGTTTCCTCCCGTACACTGTAGGTTAACAGAAATTTGTTACGATGTGCGCGCTTGGCAGTGATTTGGCGGTCAGCACAGGTTATTTGTTTAAATGCAGTTCTTTAGGATAAATGAGAGAAGAGAGCATGTCGGAAGTATTTAGCAATGATAATAGAGCGCCTCGTGCACGAGCACGGATCGTTTACCTGGGCCCTGTTGCTCCTCACTGGGATATCCAAGGAGAGGCTGGGGACCCAGAGTTGCTGGAGGAGTTCGCCCAGAGAGCTCAAGCACGCTTGGTCCTGCTCCCTCCCCATGATCCTCAGTTCAGACGCAATAAAGAGAGGATAGCCAGAGACGCTGAGAGAGAGGGTATCGTGCTCGAATGGGTGATTGACGAGAATTATGCTCGCGAGCTATAGCTTGCAAATGTGAGCTCCATCGAAACGAATGGTCTCCAATGTGAAAAAGCTGCTTACAGCCAAGATCTATGAACACAAGCTCAGCAACTAGATATAGGAGCGAGTCAACTGCCCACAGTACCTGTCAACTGCTAGCTAGGTGAGGAGAATACCTTTAGGTATCCAGATTAATTCTCTCCAACCATAGTCCTGGTGCTTCTAGTTCGGCTGGCGTAGGGAAATGACCGGGTTCAGACCAAAGACGTATCAACATTTCCTCGCCGCCTCTATCTTTAACTCCTTTAATGAAGGCTGTAGCTTTTGCTAGCATCTCCATGCTGAGATCCATTCCAAAGATTCTCTCTGCCATCCTGGAAAGGACCCCCCTTTCCATACGCGCTCTACGGGATGCCTCACTGATCGGTGTGTAAGTCCCTATCAATTGTTTGCCTGCCTGCTCTGCAATGTCAGCTACGTATGCCTGCATGGTAGCCACCACGGTGTCAAGCTTGCGACGTATATAACGCTGCTCTTCAGTCTCTATCTTGTCAAGAAATGCAATAGGATCTTCGATGGCCGCCGCCATGGAGTCCATGTCGGTAAAGTCATAGCTGCTCAGATCGCCGAATATCTCCGGGTTGACCCTTTCCGACTTGAAAGCACTTACATAGGAGCGAATCAAGTCATCCAACTCTGTCCTTACGTGGTCCTTTGCCATAATTGTCTCGAATGTTGTTTCTGTGAGGCAGACCCATAACATGACGTCTTCTAGTTGGAGGCTCCACTGTTCAGCAAATGCATGCACATTGCTAGTGACAACCACCAGCTCTCCCTTGTTCGGCCGTGGTATGGGAAGCAAGTCGTATTGCCCTAAAGATTCTCTGGCCAAGTAACCTATTGCAGAGCCAAGCTGGAGGCTTATCAGTGCGGGTGCCATCGCCGTCATCCACTGGCTAGCTAGGAAGGAGAGCTGATCTGCTCCGGTCAAGTACTCTTCCCCGGTTAGCTCTGCTGGTAAAGAACCAGCTTCACCTCCTTGTTTCGCACCTGTGTCCAGCAGGGAAGTTGCCATGATCTCGAACAAACTCTTCCAAGCTTCTATCGTCCTCCACGTCCACTCAGAACGTGTAACAGTAACAACCTCCAAACCATGAGGATAGCCCGGCAGGCCTGTCAGCTGGGATACATGGAGTTCCGCTAAATGGGCTAGCTGCTCCCAACGAATTCTCTCTAGAGGATCTGTGTTGGTCTCTTCCTTCCCGTCAGTTGCGATGCTATAAGCCAGCTGCCTGAGTAGGTCTAGCTGCAAAGGGTTCTTGTTGTTGACCAATTTGAGCAGGTTACCTAGTAAGCTTTGCAAGAACTGAGAGCCACTACCACTTGACCAATTCTCTCCTGAGAAAGGGGGTAACTCTGATGCCATATCATTTACCTGCTGCTATTCTTATGTCCTGTAAAAATTATTGACTTTACTTTATTGACTTTACTTGCCTGGCTGAGCAGACAAAGCAGTCGTCAAAGTAAGCCACTGACCACCACGCTCTACCCAGAGTACCACTGGAGTATTTGGTTTCAGTATATACAACTCCTCTTGCAAACCAACCATAGAGTTTACCTGATGACCATCGAGTCCTCTTATTATGTCGCCAGGCATGAGACCTGCAGTAGCCGCAGCACTACCAGCTACTACCGAATCGACGCGAACGCCGTTTGGTTGCGAGGAGCCCGCTAGGTCTACATTTGATCCCTCGATACCCAGCCACCCATGGCTGACATGTCCACTGGCAACCAACTGTCTGGCTACACCTAAGGCAAGTATCGCCGGTGTGCATATAGAAGTAGCGAAGGAACCATGATGAACCACATAATCCACCACTCCTATAACTTTCCCATCACTGTTGAGGAGCACACTCCCCTGGGCATTCAATGGAGGAGGAGTATCCGTCTCGAAGACGTCTATCAGGGGCGAGTTGTCCACATCCCCCACACGTTGACTGGCCGCTGTGACCGTTCCTATAGCCACACTGGCGGGACTGCCTTTGCCTGGCAAGGCAGCTACTTCCTCGATGAATTGACCGAGGCGTGGACCACGAGTCAGATCGAAAGTTGCATTCGGAACAGCTAGATCAGGAATCCTCAGCACGCTGATTCCAGAGGATGGATCGCTTGCCACTACCGTAGCTGGAACGTAGCTGTTATTAGGAGTGAACGCTGCAATCTTAGAGGCATTCCTGGTAAGCGCTCGTGTAGTCATGACTAGATCTTCTTGAGCAAAGACGACCCCTGATCCACGCACTGTACAGTTCTTATGACTCTTGTTACAGTTACGTTTGGTGACAACCAACGAGACCATGGACGGCCTTATGGATGCTGCTAGCTTCACCACTCCCGAACCAGCCTTCACCAACGGTCCTGAATTACCACCATTGGCAGACTGTCCAGAACCTAGGCCTTGCCCACTTGAAGGCACTTCTTCGCTTCCTCTACCCCTAGTATTTGTTTGTTTCGAGTAAGGAAGCCGGGTGAACATTATGTCGCTTGCAGTACTTGTTTGTACACGGTTATGCAGTCGTATTCCTAAAGGAAGCGCATTGAAGGTACTGCTGGCCAAGAGGAGGGCGGTAGCTACAGCTGCTCCGGCTGCGCTTCCAAGAATGGCTGTACTCCATTGATGACGGTGGTGGGTGGCAGCCTTCCCTTTGTTGAGCAGCGATCCACTCGAGCCTGCTAGTTCAGGTAGCTCCCTACTAGGACCCCATTGGGACAACTCAGAGGGGTGTCGCCATAAACGATCATCTGGAGGGACAGGCAATGAACTACCCAGCTCGAAAGGATCCTCCTCTTCATCGTAAGGATCATCTTCACTGAAGAAGTCCGGGAACTCGTTCATACCGTCCATTGCTATCGAGGATACTTATATATAACGTGCTAGTAGCGTCAGCCATGCAAAAATAAAACCATTTCGTAAAATTTCGTTCTTGTAGTTCTTGTTCATTACAGCCATCCGAAATGATGTCCATGCAAAAATAAAACCATTAGGTTGCGCTTGGTTCCTCTCAGTGGGAAGAGGTGATTCGGTAGGTACAACCAATGAACTAGCCTGCCCACTTTGTCTTCGGCAAGAGGAGAGGGCGGTGTACTCCAAGAGGTTGCTTCTAGCTTCTCGGCCTAGAGAAGCAAGAGAAGACTCAGGCGGAGAGGGCGGTGTACTCCAAGAGGCTAGTTATAGACCAAGGAGAAGATAGACACGCTAACAACTGCAGATATGGTATGAGGTGATGTTATCGTCTCCATCTCTGTATGGTGTATTGGACAGTGGCAACTATGTGTGTGATTAGGTGCTAACGGCAAGGGAGGACTCTTCTGGCTAGGGAATTGGCAATTGACATGGGGTCTGTGACCACCCGGGTCTATATGTCCGGTAAAGGAGTGGTATTCAACGGTCCCAGCATTCTGGCTGTTGACTCAAGGGCTGAGGATGTAATAGCCATAGGACATGAAGCTGTAGAGGTAATAGGGAAAGTCCCTGGATACGTGGTAGCAGTGAAACCATTCAAGCACGGTGTCATATCCGAGCTCGACATAGCGGAGCAGATGCTCAAGACTTTGTTCAAGGTGGTAGGTGTACCACGTTTTCACAAGCCAAAGCTCATATTGACAGTAGCGTCCACCAGTACCATGGTGGAACGTCGTGCTTTTCGAGAAATTGGGCGACGAGCTGGTGCTGGAGATGTTTACCTGCTGGACAAGTCCTTGGCCGCTGCCCTAGGAACAGGTATCGGCTTCAGTGAACCTTTTGGAAGCATGTTGGTGGATATAGGGGGTGGATCGACCAGTGCAGCGATCCTTGCTACAGGAGGAGTTGTTACCGCAAAGACAACACATACTGGGGGAACTGATCTCGATACAGCGGTACAGTCATATCTACGTCAAGAGTATGGCATTACGGTAGCCGACCAAACAGCAGAGCAAATCAAGTTAGCCATTGGAACGGCACGACCCTTGGCGCAGGAGCCGAGGGCAGAGGTGGTTGGAAGAGATGCACTCACCGGTACTGCGAGAACGATCGTCCTGTCAGCTACCGAGGTTCGACATGCCTGGAAAGAGCAGTTGTCGAACATCGTAGGGACTGCGGTTCGCTGTTTAGCTGAAGCACCTCCAGAGCTAGGGCAGGATGTACTGGTCAACGGAGTATGCCTACTAGGAGGGGGAGCACAACTCACCGGTATGAAGGAGGTGATCGAAGAGGCCGTCTCAGTTCCCGTAAGACTAACTGAGCATCCTTCAGAGTCAGTTATCATCGGCGCAGGACGATTCTTGGAGGAGTTCAGCTCTCTAAAAAGCCTGTTGCTTGGCGCATCAAGATAACCAAGTGAGCCAAATGGCAATGGAAGGGAAAGGAGCGACTATTCGTTTTACTGGACCGAAGTGGGCAAACATCCTCGCTGGAATAGCAGTGGTTGTCTTGGCGATAGTCGTGGTCGCTTCTTTCATAAGAATCCCTTACTATGCAATGTCGCCGGGGAAAGCTCAACCAGTTAGCCAGTTACTGACCTTGCCAACCGACCTTGTCCATAAGCCCAGAGGTTCCGTCCTGCTCACTGATGTCTCCGTTTCCGATCGACCCATTCGTCTTATAGACCTGATTCCTGACTGGCTTAGTTCCAATACCGTCCTGGTCAAGGCCGCAGATCTGCTCGGACCCACTCCAGCCAATGAACTAGCTGCCCAGGGAGCATGGGAGATGGAAACATCCAAGCTGTCCGCTACTGCCGCAGCACTATCAATGCTTGGATACCCGGTTGCAGAGAAGAACCAAGGGGCCGTGATCGTGGTTGTTCTACCTCATTCACCAGCATCACGAGCGCTGAGAGTAGGCCAAGTGATAGTAGCAATGAACGGCCACCCAACCCCTACAGCACAACAGTTAAGCAAGTATATTCGCGCGGCAAGACCTGGGGAGCGGGTAAAGCTATTGGTGGGAAGGGTTGGCTCGAATAAGGTACACAACATAGAGGTAACCCTTGGAACTAGAGCAAGAGCACCGTACTTGGGGGTGTTGATAACCACGCAGCATAGCTTCACCTTCCCTTTCAAGGTAGGAATTCGTTCCGACCAAATTGGTGGTCCTTCTGCCGGTCTTGCCTTTGCTCTGGGAATTATCGATGAGTTGTCTGGAGGACAGCTCACAGGAGGGAAAGTAGTAGCAGCTACTGGTACTATCACTGCAAGTGGAGCTGTAGGTCCAGTAGGGGGGGTTGCCGAAAAAACCATAGCCGTAGAGCGTGCTGGTGCTCAAGTGTTCATAGTCCCTAAGGAAGAATATAAACAAGCACTTTCCAAGGCCACACCTCGACTCGCTGTTTATCCGGTCTCATCTCTGACAGGGGCGATCGATGTCTTGAAAAGCCTAGGAGGCACTCTGAAGCTACGAACCTATCACTTAAATTTGTCCAATAAGTATCCAGTAAGGCGCGAATAGCCGTAGTCTTTACATCATGCCGGACGATCATTCTGTGACTATCTCTTCCAGCTCGCTTACTCCAGATGCAATCATGCACAGGAGCTTCCGTACCGTTCGCAAGGGCTTCGATCCAAATGAGGTAAGAGCATTCCTAGAGGTTGTCGGACGTGAGTTGAGAGGACTGATCGACAAGGAACGCGAGTTGCTCTCAGCATTGACAGATGCTGAACGTAGAGCAGCAAACCCCGTCCTTGACGATGCAACCCTAACAGCTGCGCTTGGCCAGGAGGCAGCAAGGGTACTGAGTGCTGCACACGATGCAGCTAAGGAAGTTCTAACCAGAGCTGAAGAAGACGCCAGTCGACTGAGGTCTGAGACTGAGGCAGAAACAGCTCAAATACGACACGAGGCTCTTGGCTTGCTTGCCGAAAAGCGGGAAGAAGCAGAGATGATGGTAGCAGAGCTACGTAGCTCTGCAGAACAGGAGGCCCACGACATCTTGGAAACCGCAAGAGAAGAGGCAGCTCTCCTCAGGGCGGAAGCGCAGAGGGATGCAGAGGCGTTGATAGCAGAAGCCAAAGAGTCGAGGGTTTCCATCTTGTCAGATCTGTCCAAGCGACGTCAGGCGATCCAGTTGCAGATTGAGCAGTTGAGAGCGGCAAGAGATAGTCTCATCCACTCGTTGGACAAATCGCGTCAAGCGTTCGAGGAATCGGCCATGCTACTCAATACCGCTGACGAGACTGCTCGACAAGAGGCCAACAAGGTTATCCGCGAAGCAAAGGAGGCTGAGGAGGAGGGAGGGAAAGAGGAATCGTCCCCCTTCATTGGTGCAAACATGGAGGAGGGTGAGCCTTCCATGAAAGACTCTCCTGATCCAAAGATCGCTGCAACCACTCCACTACCACCACCAACGGGTGAGCCTTCCATGAAAGACTCTCCTGATCCAAAGATCGCTGCAACCACTCCACTACCACCACCAACGGGTGAGCCTTCCATGAAAGACTCTCCTGATCCAAAGCGACATTTGGAAGATGTATTTGCTCGCTTACGTAGCAGTGTTATGTCCCAAGCGGCTAAGCCTAGAACAACCTCCAAAGAATCTGTTCCTGAAGGTAGTGCAACTGTCGAAAGACTCTCTGCCTCGGTTATCCAGTTTGAGCGTCACTCCGCTCACGAGGCTGAATCGACAAGTTCAGCAAGTAACAGGGATGAAAATCCCTCTTCAACAGATCTAGCCAGCGAGTTGGCTGGGACGACCACAAAAGAGAACGGATCGGTTGGCACAGTTGGTGACGTTCGTCACTACGAGAGTACGGTTGATGACACCTCTCCAGCTCATGAAGAAACAGAAATCGATCCAACAGTTGCAACAACTACTGCAGTGGACGAAGATCGCCTCGAACTAGCCTCCCAGAAGGACGATGGTTCAGGGGAGGATGGTTCAGGGGAGGAAGCCTTGCTGCGCAGGAATGAAGCACTCGATGTGTTAGTAACCGGCCTAGTACGCAAACTGAAGAGAATCTTGCAGGATATCCAGAACGAGCTATTGGACAACCTCCGGGTATGGGCTGGACAATCCTCTTCTAGCAGCACTGATCTGTTAGTCATTGGCGAACAATACTTGGAGCAGTTGCACGGTGCCGCCTCTGCCTATCTGACAGAAGCAGCTAACGCTGGTGCCAGGTTCTTTGGTTACAAGGACGCTGCCACAACGGTAGAGCTATCTAGCTTATGCGATGAGTTGGCTCGGGCAGTAGCAGATCCCCTCAAGGACAAGTTGGACGAACTAATTGCTGATAGCGGAGATCAAGTCACAGACGAGTCCAACCTCGCTGATCAAGTAAGCGCTATCTTCCGTGATTGGAAAGGGGACCGTTTGGACGAGATCGTCACCGATCATTTGATCACAGCATTCTCCATGGGATCCTTGTCCTCGGTTGGACAACAAGCATTCGTAAGATGGATCGTCGACGATGGAGCGTCGAGATGTCCCGATTGTGATGACAACGCTTTAGCTGGTGCTCTACCTATTGGAGAAAGTTTTCCTACCGGCCATGCTCATCCACCAGCACATGCTGGGTGCAGGTGTCTACTAGTGCTCGAATCATCCTAGCCGGTTCCAGTATGTAGACCAAGACCTATGTCCACAAGACCTCCACCGAGGACAGGTTGCAAGATTTCAAGTAAATCACCTGTACGCCAAGAGCGCCTCGCCAGACCTTGGCTTGCATACGGGGGAGGAGGGCAAACTCAGGGACGCGCCCTGTTGTAGTGCTCTTTGCGCTATTGTCAAAGTTGATGGCGTACTATCCCCTCCTGCTTAGGACGCTACCCAGCATAACCGAAGGCGACGGAATCCACAGCTTTTGCATCTTCCAGCTCGAACCAGACATCAGCTGGTTGCGCTGTCCGTCGCTGTGGGCGACTGCATAGGTTACCCCATGCGAAGCACCACTAACATGCCCGAGAGAAGTCGCATGCCATTACGAAGACTATGGGTAATAGCTGCTCTCTTAATAGTACTTCTACTCATAGTCTCCATAGGTTCTCTTGCCACGACATATACGAACTACTTGTGGTTCAATTCGGTACACCTTACCCAGGTATTCGATGGGTTGATGGAGATAAAACTCGTGCTAGCAATTATATTCATTGGTATATTCTTCGCAGCCCTGCTGACCAGTTGGACAGTTGCAGACAGCTTCGCCCCCAAATTCCATTTACCAGGTCCAGAGGATGAGCTGATCTCCAGATACAGAGTCTTGATGAATAGACGAGGCCTACTTATTAGAATTATAATTTCATTTCTTGTAGCACTCGTAATAGGCTCTCGTGCAATTGGAGAGTGGAAGGCATGGATACTATTTTCCAATGCACAACGCTTCCCCGCTACTGACCCGCAGTTCCACCACAATATTGGCTACTACATATTTACTTTGCCATTCGAGTCATTCTTAGTTGGCTGGGCATTCCTGGCATTAGTGGTCATCTTCATATTGACCGTCATTGTGCAATACTTGAATGGTGGGATCAGGCCACAGGGCCCAGCTCCACGTCTAGCTCCACAAGTAAAAGCACAGATATCCGTCATTCTAGGCTTGATGGCTGCAGACAAAGCCGTTGGATATTACTTACAGAGATTTACCCTCAATTACTCACAGTTGGGTATAGTCGAGGGAGTCGGGTATACCGATGTGCACGCTCGTATTCCGGCTATAACTCTCTTGTTCTGGATATCAATAATCTCCTGTATTGTATTTATTATTAATGTACAACGCAAAGGTTGGCTACTTCCAGTACTTGGTGTAGGACTATGGGCTTTTATAGCTTTTTCTATAGGTGTAATTTACCCCACACTATTAGCTAAGCTTAAAGTTGATCCTGCTCAAAGTGTACTAGAAGAACCTTATATTGCGCGGAATATAGCCGCTACACGTACAGCCTATAACTTGACAAAGATAAAAGAAGAACCATTTGCTGATAGCCATAATCTAACTGCAGCTACTGCGTCAGCTGATGCACAAACCTTAAGTGATGTAAGGTTGTGGGACCCTAGTATGACAGCTGACACATATCAAAAGCTACAAGACATAAGATCCTACTATCACTTTACAACTCTTGCTGTGGATCGTTATACAATTAATGGGGTATTAACACCAGTAATCATTGGCGTACGTCAGGTAAATTCAAATAATTTGCCTGCACAATCGTGGGTCAATAAGCATCTACAATACACGCATGGATATGGAGCTATAGTTTCACCAGCTAATCTAGAAAGTTCAGATGGAAATCCCGAGTTCGATATTCAAGACGTCCCATTAACAGTTGCCAGTGGATCACCTACTATCAGCAACCCCCAGGTTTATTATGGACCGGATAGTCCTGGATATGTAGTAGCCAATACTCGCCAGCCTGAACTAGATTACCAACTCCCGAATGGTACGAACGTTGAGGGTCACTATAAGGGGACAGGAGGAGTAGTACTCAATTCTGTATGGCGCCGCATGGCTTTTGCAATCAGGTTTTCTAATCTAAACCTCTTAATTTCTAACTTAATTACCTCACACTCACGCATCATGTTCGAACGAGGCATATTGACAAGGGTAGAAAAAGCTGCTCCATTTTTAAAGTTTGGTTCTAATGTGTATCCAGTGATAATGAATGGCAATATTTATTGGGTAGTCAATGGGTACACTACCTCAACACACTACCCTTACTCTCAACCATTCTATGCTAATGGTCTTGCACTCCCACCATCATTACAGCAACCTATCAACTACATAAGAAACTCTGTCAAAGTCACTATAAATGCCTACAATGGCAAAATGACATTTTACGAATGGGATCCATCCGATCCTATCATTCGTGCCTATGCCCAGGCCTTTCCCCATATGTTTGTTCCTGCCTCTAAAATGAGCTCTACGCTGCGGCAACACCTTAGGTACCCAGTATCTTTGCTTTCGATCCAATCCTCTATGTTCGGGAGATACCACATTACCAATGCATCTGCATTCTACAGCGCAGGTGATGCATGGAGCCTGGCTCAACAACCTGGTAGCACCGTGCTGGGTAGTTCTTCGCAAAACAATGGCAATCCTCCCGCTAGGACAGCCGTTGTATTCGGTCAATCAGGATCGGCGCAAAGAATGCAGCCTAGCTATGAGGTTATGAGTTTGCCCGGCCAATCCGATCCCAACCTTGACTTGTTGGAACCATTCGTTCCTCTCTCCAAAAACGATCAGATCCAAACCTTGGCAGGATTTATCGTTGCTGAAAGCGGACCTCGGAACTATGGTCATTTGATTGCTTACGTCACACCTAGAGGCAAGGCTCTCGACGGGCCAGCTCTCATAGACTCACGAATCAAGGCAGTAGCTTCCATCTCTCGCGAGATCAGTCTTCTCAACGTTCAAGGATCTCGAGTGAGCTTGGGAAGTGTAATGATGGTGCCAATAGGACAGTCCATTCTCTATGTGAGGCCTCTGTATGTAGCTGCCTCCAACAACGCTTTGCCTGAGCTCAAGAAGGTCATAGTAGTTTACGGCAAGAATGCTGCCATGGAAGATACACTGCCAGAAGCATTGAGTGCAGTATTGCACGGTCCTGTACTGGGCGTTACTCCAAGCAGTACCTCATCGAGTTCTACCACTAGTTCTGCACTGAATCCCACCGTGCAACAGTTGCTGAAAGAGGAAGCGTCTCTTTACAACCAAGCAATTGCTGCCTTGAAGGCTGGTAATCTCGGTGAGTACCAAAACTTTGTCAACCAAATAGGAGATTTGACCGAAGAAGCACTAAAAGTATATGGAGGAGGCTCTCCTGGTAAATCTACTCAAAGTACGTCCTCCAAGAGTTCCTCTGGAACCTCTAAGAGAAGCGTTTCATCCTCTGGGTCCAGTGGATCAAGCACTTCTCAAGAAGGAACGACCCTGCACTCCTCTGTTTATTCACCCTCTTCGTCTTCGAGCAGCTCTGGGGGAGGTGGATCTGGAAACGGCTCTGGGGGACAGCCACCGGCTAAAAACACAAATTCTCCTGGATCTTCTAGTGGGTCAGCTAACAATAGTGGATCCAGTGATGTAGACGGTGCATTCCCGCGCAATGAGGCATGATCGCTGACATTCTCCTCATGGCTTTAACAAGGGCTTGCGGGACGCGTTTGGTCAAACGGTACATGTGGTATAGTCTCTCCATATCGGCGCGGGGTGGAGCAGTCTGGTAGCTCGTCGGGCTCATAACCCGAAGGTCG